>CBINPE010000039.1:0-34856 GCA_966252435.1 uncultured Burkholderiales bacterium
CCGCCGGTGTAGCCGGTGCCGCCCCCGCGCGGGATGATGGTCAGGCCCAGCTCGATGCATGTCTTGACCAGGGCCGCCATCTCGGCCTCCGAATCCGGGGTCAACACCACGAAGGGGTACTCGACGCGCCAGTCGGTGGCATCGGTGACGTGCGCCACCCGGCTGAGGCCGTCGAACTTGATGTTGTCCTTGGCAGTGTGGCGCCTGAGTTCGCGCACCGCCCGGCGGCGCAGCTCGGCCAGGGTGTCGAAGTGGTTGGCGAAGTCCGACACGGCGGCATGGGCCGCACGCAGCAACTCGCCCACATGGGCGTCACGCTGGGCATCCGCAGCCGGCGTGCGGCGCCGCTCGATCTCCTTCAGGCGATGGTGCAGGGCCTCGATCAGCAGGCGGCGGCGGCGCGGGTTGTCCAGCAGGTCATCCTGCAGGTAAGGATTGCGCTGGACCACCCAGATGTCGCCCAGCACTTCGTACAGCATGCGTGCCGAGCGGCCGGTCTGGCGCTCCTGCCGCAACTGACTCAGGATTTCCCAGGACCGCGCACCCAGAAGGCGAATGACGATTTCGCGATCGGAGAAAGAGGTGTAGTTGTAAGGAATTTCACGCAGCCGGGCAACGGCTGCCGGGCCGTCGGCCTCGGTCATCTGGGCGAGTGGGATGGGAGCGTTCATTGATCACAAAAGGCGTGAGCGAGCGCGGCGCCGCGCTGCAAGGTGGCATCCTACCGCACCCCCCCGTTTGGGCGCCCACGGGCAGGCCCGCGCCTTGCTGGGGTCTTGCATGGTTCACCTCGCGCACCCCACCGCCGTAGACAAACGGGGACAAAATGCTCCGGCATCGCCCACCCTCATGGAGTCGAACATGCCTGTTGCCGATTGGCCCTATCCTTTCTGGTTCGCCCACCGCGGGGCGGGCAAGCTGGCGCCGGAGAACACCCTGGCCGCCTTTCGCACGGGTGCCGCGCGCGGTTTCCGCGGTTTCGAGTGCGACGTCAAGCTCAGCGCCGACGATGTGCCCTACCTCCTGCACGACGACGACCTGGACCGCACCACCAGCGGGCATGGCCCCGCCCAGCCATGGCTCTGGCAGGACCTGTCGCGCCTGGATGCAGGGGGCTGGCTGGGCCCGGAGTTCGCTGGCGAACCTCCGGCGAGCCTGGATGCTGTGGCCGCCTTCTGCCTGGCCAACCACAGTGCGCTGAACCTGGAACTCAAGCCCTGCCCCAACAGTGCACACTTCACCGGCCACATGGTGGCGAAATGGCTGTCCGAGCGATGGCCCGCCGACCAGTCGCCCCCTTTGCTGAGTTCGTTCCAGGAGGAGGCACTGCGAGGCGCCCAGGAAGCCGCTGCGCAATGGCCGCGGGCGTTGCTTCTGGAACACGTCTCCCCCGAATGGGTGGCACGGGCGCAGGCGCTGGGTTGCGTGGCTGTCGTGATCCATCACCCCGAACTCGACGAATCCGTCATCGATGTCGCCCATCGCGCGGGGATGCGCGTTGTGTCGTACACCGTGAACGATTCGACACTGGCCGCACGGTTGAAATCCTGGGGCATCGATGGGCTGATCACGGACGCGATCGACCTGTTTTATGCGACGGATTTCACGGTTTGAGGCCGCCCTCCCCCCGATCGCGGGATGGTGTCAATTTGTTACGAGACCAACAATCCCCTCTCGCCAAAAATGAAGGAGTTGCCATGCGGAAATTGCTGACGATTGCGTTGTGGGTTGCGTGCCCCATGTTGTCGCTCGCTTCGACCGTTTCTGGCAGTTTCGAAGACCGGTCTCAATCGATCCGGGGACAAGGCCTGGATGTGGTGCCTGCGGTGGCCCAGCGGCCGACCGTCGCTTTCCATGCCTCGCAAGGGTCGAACTACAGCCTGTCCCCCGCCAACCGCACGACCACCGGCCTGAAGACACAGGCCGCGACGGGCGTGCCGGCGGAACCTGCGGCGGACAGCTTTGCCGCCAAGGCCGTCGCCGAAGGCAACCCGAACGCCACGCCGCCGGAAGCCGACCCGACGGTCAGTACCCCCATCCCCGAGCCGCAAAGCTATCTGCTGATGATGGCCGGGCTGGCGGCATTGGCGTTCATGGCGGCACGTCGCGGCCGCGGTTGAAACCGATCTGCCAGACACAAAAAGGAACGGGCCCTTCGGGGCCCGTTTTCTTTGCTTCTGCCGCGGCGCTCGCCCGACACGTCGGCTGCTAGCTGCGGTAGTCGGCGTTGATCTTCACGTACTCCTCGCTCAGGTCGCAAGTCCACACCGTGGCCCGGGCCGCGCCCCGGCTCAGGTTCACGCGGATGGCGATCTCCGCCTGCTTCATGACACGCTGGCCATCCTCCTCGCGGTAAGCGGGGTGGCGCCCGCCGCGGGTGACCACATGCACGTCGTCCAGATGCAACTCGATGAGGCTGGCATCCAGGTCGGCGATACCGGCGTAGCCCACGGCCGCCAGGATGCGGCCGAGGTTCGGATCGCTGGCGAAAAAGGCTGTCTTGACCAGCGGCGAGTGGGCGATCGCGTACGCCACCTGACGGCACTCGTCCACGCCCCGGCCGCCGCTCACCTCGACAGTGATGAACTTGGTGGCACCCTCGCCGTCACGCACGATGGCCTGGGCCAGGGCCTGGGCCACCTCGCGCACCGCCGCGGTCAGCGCCTGGCCCTCGGGCGAATCCAGGCGGTCGATGCGCGCATGGCCCGCCTGGTGTGTCGCGATGAGGGCGAAGGAATCGTTGGTGGAGGTGTCGCCATCGATGGTGATGCAGTTGAAGGACTGCTCGGCCACCGCGCGCACCAGCGGGCCCAGCAGGTCCGGCGCGACCACCGCATCGGTGGCGATGAAGCCCAGCATCGTGGCCATGTTGGGCCGGATCATGCCCGCCCCCTTGGACATGCCAGTCACCGTGACCTGCCGGCCTGCCAGCGTGATCTGGCGGGAAACCGCCTTGGGCAGGGTGTCGGTGGTCATGATGGCCTGGGCCGCCTGGGCCCAGTGCGCCTCGTGCAGGTCGGCCAGCGCGGCAGGCAGGGCCGCCTCGATGCGCTCGTTCGGCAGGGTCTCCATGATCACACCCGTTGAAAACGGCAGGACCTGCTCAGGCGTGACTTCCAGATGGCGCGCCAGCGCGACGCAGGTGGCCCAGGCGCGCTGGCGGCCGTCCTCGCCGGTGCCGGCGTTGGCATTGCCGGTGTTGATCAGCAAGGCACGGATGTCACTGCGTGCAGCGAGGTGCTCGCGGCACAGCTGCACCGGGGCGGCACAGAAGCGGTTCTGCGTGAACACGGCCGCCACGCTGCTGCCCTCGGCCAGTGTGAGCACCGTCAGGTCATGGCGGTTGGCCTTGCGCACCCCCGCCATCGCCACCCCCAGGCGCACCCCCGCGACGGGATGCAGGGACTTCGGATCGGGCGCTTGAAGATGAACGGGCATGAAGGCGTCTCCTGCGGATCAACCGGCAATGGGAAAGGAAAGAAAGGACCTCAGACGAGGCGGCCGTGGCACTGCTTGTACTTCTTGCCGCTGCCGCAGGGGCAGGGGTCGTTGCGGCCGACCTTCGGCACGGCCGCCGCCAGCGTGGCGGGGTCGGTCTCCTGCACCACCCCGCCGTCCTCGGTCGGGTGGGTGTAGGTGACGTTCGAGAACTCGGCCTGCGCCTCCATGGCGCGGGCGGCCTGGTCGACCTCCTCCTGCGAGCGGATCACCACGTTGAGCAGGGTGCGGGTGACGTCCATCTTGACGGTGTTGAGCAGCTCGCTGAACAGCTCGAAGGCCTCGCGCTTGTACTCCTGCTTGGGGTTCTTCTGGGCGTAGCCGCGCAGGTGGATGCCCTGGCGCAGGTAGTCCAGCGCGGCCAGGTGCTCGCGCCAGTGGCTGTCGATCGATTGCAGCAGGATCATGCGCATGAAGCGGGTGAACTGCTCGATCCCCACGCGCTCGAGTTTTTCGTTGAACGCCGCGTCGGCCGCCTTGGTCACCGCGGCAACGATCTCGTCGTCGGTGATCGACTCGCTCTTGGCCACCATGTCCTTCAGGGCCAGCTCGACCTGCCATTCCTCGGCCAGCACTTTCTGCAGGCCGTCGAGGTCCCACTGCTCCTCCATGCTCTCGGCGGGAACGAAGGTGCGGACCACGTCGGCCATGGTGCTGGCGCGCAGGTTGCCGATGATCTCGACCAGGCTGGCAGCCTCGAGGATCTCGTTGCGCTGCTGGTAGATGACCTTGCGCTGGTCGTTGGCGACGTCGTCGTACTCGAGCAGTTGCTTGCGCACGTCGAAGTTGCGGGCCTCGACCTTGCGCTGGGCGCTCTCGATGCTGCGCGAGACGATGCCGGCCTCGATGGCCTCGCCCTCGGGCATCTTCAGGCGGTCCATGATGGCGCGCACGCGGTCGCCAGCGAAAATGCGCATCAGGGAGTCGTCGAGCGACAGGTAGAAGCGCGAGGCGCCCGGGTCGCCCTGGCGGCCCGAACGGCCGCGCAGCTGGTTGTCGATGCGGCGCGACTCGTGGCGTTCGGTGGCCACGATGCGCAGGCCACCCAGCGCCTTGACCTTGTCGTGCAGGCTTTGCCATTCCTCGCGCAGCTTCTGGGCCTGCGCCTTCTTGTCGGCCTCGCTCAGCTCGGGGTTGGACTCGATCGCCTGGATCTGCCCCTCGACATTGCCGCCGAGCACGATGTCGGTGCCGCGGCCTGCCATGTTGGTGGCGATGGTGACCATGCCGGGCCGGCCGGCCTGGGCCACGATCTCGGCCTCGCGGGCGTGCTGCTTGGCGTTGAGCACCTGGTGCGGCAGCTTGGCCTTCTTCAGCAACTCGGAGATGAGTTCGGAGTTCTCGATCGAGGTGGTGCCCACCAGGACCGGCTGGCCACGCTCGTGGCAGTCGCGGATGTCGGCCAGCACGGCGTCGTACTTCTCGCGCGAGGTCTTGTAGACCAGGTCGAGCTCGTCCTTGCGGATGGTGGGCTTGTTGGGCGGGATCACCACGGTCTCGAGGCCGTAGATCTCCTGGAACTCGTAGGCCTCGGTGTCGGCCGTGCCGGTCATGCCCGAAAGCTTGCCGTACATGCGGAAGTAGTTCTGGAAGGTGATCGAGGCCAGCGTCTGGTTCTCGCTCTGGATCTCCACCCCCTCCTTGGCCTCGACCGCCTGGTGCAGGCCATCGGACCAGCGGCGCCCGCTCATCAGGCGGCCCGTGAACTCGTCGACGATGATGATCTCGCCGTTCTGCACCACGTAGTGCTGGTCGCGGTTGTAGAGGTGATGGGCCCGCAGTGCCGCGTAGACGTGGTGCATCAGGGAGATGTTGGCCGCATCGTAGAGGCTGGCGCCGTCGGGCAGCAGGCCGGCCTGGGACAGCAGCTGCTCGGCCTTCTCGTGGCCGGCTTCCGTCAGGTAGACCTGGTGGCTTTTCTCGTCGACCGTGAAGTCGCCCGGCTCGATGACACCCTCGCCGGTGCGGATGTCCTCTTCGCCGATCTGGCGCTTGAGCTGGGGCACCACGGCGTTGATGCGCACGTACATCGCGGTGTGGTCCTCGGCCTGGCCGCTGATGATCAGGGGCGTGCGCGCCTCGTCGATCAGGATGGAGTCGACCTCGTCCACGATGGCGTAGGCCAGCCCGCGCTGGACGCGGTCTTCCACGTCCTGGACCATGTTGTCGCGCAGGTAGTCGAAGCCGAACTCGTTGTTGGTGCCGTAGGTGACGTCAGCCGCGTAGGCAGCCTGTTTCTCCTCACGCGGCATCTGCGGCAGGTTCACGCCCACGCTCAGGCCCATGAAGTTGTAGAGCCGGCCCATCCACTCGGCGTCGCGGCGCGCCAGATAGTCGTTCACGGTGACCACGTGCACGCCCTTGCCGGCGATGGCGTTCAGGTAGACGGGCAAGGTCGCCATGAGCGTCTTGCCCTCGCCGGTGCGCATCTCGGCCACCTTGCCGGCGTGCAGGGTCATGCCGCCCAGCAGCTGCACGTCGAAGTGGCGCATCTTCAGCACGCGCTTGCTGCCCTCGCGAACCGCGGCGAAGGCTTCTGCCAGCAGCTGGTCCAGGCTCTCGCCGTTGGCGTGGCGCTGCTGGAACTCACCCGTCTTGGCGCGCAGGGCTTCGTCGCTCAACTGCTCGAACTGGGGCTCCAGGGCGTTGATCCGGGCCACCGTGCGCCGATACTGTTTGAGGAGCCGCTCGTTGCGACTGCCGAAGATCTGAGTGAAGATTTTTGGGAACATGCGGTGCGGCGTCAGATAAGTGAGAGGTCCGGTCCGGTCTGGCACTGTGGCAGGCGCGGCGCAGGTTGTGCGGCATCGCATCCGGCAACAGCGGCGGCAGGGTCACTGCCCAGCCCGAACCCCAGGAATACAGTCCATCAAGTTGAAGCCATCGACGACGGGCGCCGAAAAGCCTTCGAGTTTAACGCGCCCGCCCCGTTCCCCCATGACCGCTCCCTCCCCTTTTCCGCCGAATCCCACGCTGCCCACTCCCGGGCCGCAGCGCTGGATTGCCCATTTGGACATGGACGCCTTCTTTGCCTCGGTGGAATTGCTGCGCCACCCAGCGCTGCGAGGCCAACCGGTGGTGGTCGGAGGCGGGCGGGACACGGAACCGCGCCCAGGACCGCAGGGCACGCTGGTGTATGCGCGGCTCAAGGACTACACCGGCCGGGGCGTGATCACCACCGCCACCTACGAGGCCCGGGCTCTGGGCGCACGCTCGGGCATGGGTCTCATGAAAGCGGCCCAGCTGGCACCCCAGGCCATCCTGCTGCCCACCCACTTCGACGCGTACCGGCAACAGTCGCAGGCCTTCAAGGCAGCGGTGCGGGCGATCGAGCCCCGGCTCGAGGACCGCGGCATCGACGAGATCTACCTCGACCTGAGCGGCCGGGTCGGCCCCCGGGGAGAGGGTGCCGTCGAGCTGGCAGGGCTGCTCAAGGATGCCGTGCGGCAGGCCACCGGGCTGAGCTGCTCGCTGGGCATTGCGCCCAACAAGCTGCTGGCCAAGATCTGCTCCGACCTGCACAAGCCGGACGGCATCACCCTGCTGCAGGCGGACGAGCTGGCCACGCGGATCTGGCCCTTGCCGGCCAGCAAGGTCAACGGCATCGGACCGAAGGCGGCCGCCCGGCTGGCTGAGCTGGGCATCCACACGATCGGGGAACTGGCGGCCCAGCCGCTCGAGCGGCTGGTTGGGCATTTCGGCGCGCACCAGGGCCGTTGGCTGCACGCCGTGGGCTGGGGACAGGACGAGCGCGACGTGGTCACCGTGAGCCGGCCGAAGTCGATCAGCCGCGAAACCACTTTCGAGCGCGACATGCAGGTGCCTCGCGACCGGGCCTTCCTGTCAGAGTGCCTGACCCAGCTGTGCGAACGGCTGGCGGCCGACCTGGTACGCAAGGGCTACGTCGCCCGCACCATTGGCATCAAGTTGCGTTTCCACGATTTCCAGCGCGCCACGCGCGAGCACACCCTCGTCCATCCCACCCAGGACGGCGCCGAGATCCGACGGGCGGGACGGGAGTGCCTGAAGCGTTTTGACTTCAGCAAGCGCCTTCGGCTGTTGGGAGTGAAAGCCAGCGGCCTGGTAGAGCCCGGGCTGCCGGGGGTTCAAGCCAACAAGGACGGCGGCACCGCCGAACTGCCCTTTTTCGAGACGTGAAGGCCGTGGTCTCAGTGGCTCGTCACAGGGATGCGCCGCACACGCGAGGGGGTCTGCTTGACCAGCTCGACACGCAGCACACCGTCGCTGTAGGACGCCACGGCCCGGTCCGCCACCACGGGTGCCGGCAGCGGCACGACACGGCTGAAAGTGCCGTAGGCGCACTGCGTCAGCCGGTAGCTGCCGAAGCTGGTCTCGTGCGCCTGGCGCTTCTCGCCTGTCACCGTCAAGGTGTCACCCTGCAGTTGGATGTGCAAGTCGTCCTTGCGCATGCCGGGCACCTCAAGGCGCACCACGACACGGTGGTCGTCATCAAAGACATCGGCCGCCAGGAAACCCCAGCGGCGCCCGAGGACGTTGCGCTCGGCAGAAGAGGACGGCTGCTCCTGCATGCTTTCCTCGCGCGCCGCCGCGTTGCCCGTGCCGTTGCCCGGGCTCGGCCGGAAGCGAATCAACGCCCCAGCCGCCCGCTCGCGGACCTCGTTCCAGCCGTCGGCCAGGGACTGCCAGGCGTGCTCAAGGCCATGCCGCCATTCGCTCAACACATTCATGGTGCTCTCCTCTTTTTGAAGTCAAGGCCAGGTGATGCGTGAAAGAAAAACGACCCGGGCGGCGGGCACGCCGCCGCTTGCCCGGCTCAGGCAGCCTGGATCTCGATGCGGCGAGGCTGAGCATGGGGCTGCTTGGGAATGCGCAACCGCAAGACCCCGTCCTTCAGGTTGGCCTCGATGCGGCTGGTGTCCAGGTCACCGCTGAGCGTGAAGGCCCGGCGGTAGCGCGGCACCCGGACCTCGGCGTAGATCGCCTGAAGCTCCTCGGGAGCGTCCTGGGAAACGGTCGCGTCGATCACCAGGGTATCGCCGTCGACGCGCAGGTCCAGTTGTTCCTTGTCCACCCCGGGCAGATCGGCCAGCAGGGTGATCCCGCCCTTGTCCTCCAGGACATCCACACGCGGCACCAGGGCCCGCGTCTCGTTGCTCGAGGAGGACGTCCGCGCGGCATCGGCCGAGCCGCGGGTCGCCGGGGTGACTTGGGTGTTGCTGTCGTTCATGTTGGTCTCCTTGGCAGATGGATGAGTCAAATCAGACACCGAAGATCGGGCCGCGTCACTGGATTGCGATGCGCTGCGGCTGGGCAGCCTCGCGACGCGCCACACTGACGCGCAACACGCCGTTGCGGTAGGAGGCGCGGACCTGGGCTGGGTCGATATCCTCGGGCAGGCTCACGGAACGTTTGAAACGCCCGCTGACCCGCTCTCTGCCATACACACTGACCTGCTGCTCGCGCCCTTCCTCGGGCAGCGCTGAAGAGCGTTCGCCCGACATGGTGAGAACGCCGCGGTCGAGGGTCAACTCGACCTTCTCGGGATCGACCCCCGGCGCGAAAGCATAAATCTCCACGCTGCGCGGGGTGGTGCCGATGTTGATGGCGGGGAAGGTTCCCAGCGCCACCGAACGAATGCTGGATGGCATGCCCGCCGTGCCGAAGACGTCGTCCAGTTCGCGGCGCAGGCGGTCGAACTGGCCATACAGGCTGCCTGGAAAGTTCATCATCGAGTCGAACATGGTGTGTTCCTCCTATGGACATGAAAGGGTGCGGGACCGCCGCTGCCGCGGCCTTCTTTGCAGGCTGCGAACCCATCGGCGTCTGAGTTGGAAATAGGGCGCTCCGCTGCGATTTCAAGAGCCCTCCGACTGCCCTGCGGACGGATTGGCCGCCCGAAGAAATCCCTTTCATCCTGGGGAAAGGCCGCGGCCGGCCCGGACTGCCCACCGGACCGGCCACCGCCTCACTTCCATACTGCTGACTGCTCGTCTGTCTGTCTTTCTACTGCTGTCTCAAATCTTCTTTTTCATCGCTGCGTCCCGCGGACTGCCGGGGCTTTTTGTGGTTGTTGTTCGAGGATGGGTGGGCAACGCCACACCATGAACTCAATTTTTTTGCGATTGCGTCTTGTGTCTCGCTTGTATTGCCTTGTCACTGTTTCCAAGCTGCCGTCAGGCCGGCTGGGGCTGCTTGCGGTCCGTGGAAGCTTTGTGACCTTGGCCGCTGCCGCTGCTGGACGAAGGGCTGCTGCTGCCGCCCGAGGACGCGGTGGTCGAGGCGCGCGAAGAACCCGAGGTGCTGGGCTCGCTTTGGCTTTCAGCGCTGAACTGCACATTCGCACCGGCGCGCTCACGGTCGCGGTCCGACAGGTACTGGCCTTGCTGCTCGCGGCCGCGGGACTCGCGGGATTCACGCGACTGGATGCGGCCCTGCTGCACTTCGATGCGGTGGCTGCACTGCTCTTCTTCCTTGGGCAGGCGAACGGTGAGAACGCCGTCTTCGTACCGGGCTTCCGCCTGCTCGGGATTGGGAGAGAAAGGCAGGGGAACGGCGCGCTCGAAGCGACCGTAGCTGCGCTCCATCAGATGGAAGTTCTGCTGCTTCTGTTCGTTGCTCGAGCGCTTTTCGCCGCAGATGATGAGGGTGTCACCTTCCACCTTCACCTCGACGTCAGATTGCTGCACGCCGGGCAGGTCCACGGTAACGAGCAGGTCTTGGTCGCTTTCCTGCAGATCCACACGCGGCGAAGCAGCCATGACCAGGCTTTGCTGCACAACGGCCTGTTGGGCCGTCAGGCCTTGCTGGACCGCCTGTTGGGCGGCTTGCTGGGCTGCAGTCAGCGGCCAGAAAGAGTTGCGGACGACTTCGTCGAACAAGCGATTCATTTCGCGGTGCAGGTCGAGCAGAGGTTCGCCAATGTCACGGGTGGAAGGATAGGACTTGAGATAACGGGAAGGAACCATTGGGGCATCTCCTAAGAAGGGTTGAGGGAGCCCACTCCGTGGCAAGCCGCATACCAGGTGCCCAGCCGGCTTGCGGCCGCACCTGCACCGCCCACCTCCGCAGGCAGCTGATCCAGCCGCACCTGCCCCCCATGCCCCCTCGTTTCACCCTGTAATTCGGTAAAACAGCGCAGCGATTTTTACCGTCACGCTCCCGTCATGCGACCGTTACGCCATTGACATGCGTGCCCTCGTTCACAGGGATGCCGGCTGATGAGCCATGGGCTGCGCGCCGGATGAGCCCGGCCCTTCGCTCAAGCCGAGAGCTTGAACACCGCCATGGCCTCCACCATGCGCCGCGCCTGGACACTCAGGCTCTCGGCCGTGGCCGCACTCTCTTCCACGAGCGCGGCGTTCTGCTGCGTGGCCTGGTCCATCTGCGCGACGGCCAGCCCGACCTGGTCCACACCGTTGCGCTGTTCCGCACTGGCTGTGGTGATCTCCACCACGATGTCCGTGACGCGCCGGATGGAAGACACCACCTCGCTCATCGTCTTGCCGGCTTGGTCCACCAGCGTCGTGCCCTGCTCCACCCGCTCGACGCTCGCGCCGATCAGTTGCTTGATCTCCTTGGCAGCCTCCGCGCTGCGTTGTGCCAGGGTGCGCACCTCTCCCGCTACCACGGCGAAGCCGCGGCCCTGCTCGCCCGCGCGCGCAGCCTCCACCGCGGCATTCAGCGCCAGGATGTTGGTCTGGAAGGCAATGCCGTCGATCACGGCGATGATGTCGGCGATTCGGCGTGACGACTCCGTGATCCCCCGCATGGTGTCCACCACCTGGGAGACCACCTCCCCGCCCTGGACCGCGACGTCGCTGGCGTTCTGAGCCAGTTGGTTGGCCTGCTGGGCGTTGTCTGCGTTCTGCTTGACGGTGGCGCTGAGCTGCTCCATCGACGCGGCGGTCTCCTGCAGTGCCGAGGCCTGCTGCTCCGTCCTGCGGCTCAGGTCGCTGTTGCCGCCAGCGATCTCCCCGGCCGTGGCCGCCACGTTGTGCGCCATGCTCTGGACATCGCCCACCATCTGCCTCAGCTGACCCGCCATGCCGCCGAGCACCTGCATCAGCTGCCCGACCTCGTCGTTCCCCTGCGCGACGAGGTCCTGCCCCAGATGACCCTGCGCGAGCCGCTGGACCGCCTCGCGGGCCCTGCTCAGGCGCCGGACGACACCCCGCATCAGCCATTCGGACAGACTCAGCATGACCAGCACCAGCACCACCACCACGGTGCCGAGCCGCCAGATCTGGGCGCCGAGCTCCGCCTTCAGGTCATCGATGTAGATGCCGGATCCGATGACCCAGCCCCAGGGCTCGAAGCCCTGCACGTAGGACACCTTCGCCACGGGGTCGCTCTGGCCCGGCTTGGGCCACACGTACTCGACAAAGCCCTTGCCCTCCTGGCGCACCTTGTCGGCGAAGGCCACGAACAGGGCCTTGCCCTGGACGTCTTTGACCCCGCTGCCGTCCTGGCCGTCGAGCTCGGGCTTGATGGGATGCATGACCACCCGGGCCTGCATGTCGTTGAGCCAGAAATACTCCTGCCCGCGGTAGCGCAGCTGGGCCACCACGTCCTTGGCGAGCTGCTGAGCCTGGGCCGTGTCGAGCTTGCCGGCCTTCTCCTGCGCATGCGCCCACTGCAGCACACCCCAGGCCGTCTCCACCTCCGCCTGCGTGGCAGCTTGGCGGGCGGCGTAGCCCTGCTGGTAGACGTTCACCATCTGCCAGACGGACAGCACCAACAGGCACATGGCCCCCCAAACAACCATCATCCTCATCTTGGATTGGATGGACAAGGTATCGATCCAGCGGTCCATTGCGCACACCTCCAGCCTGGGTCAAACAAGTCAGACCGGTGAGTGTTCACGCAACCAGGCCACGGTCAAACAGCAAAAAGGCGCCGGTTTTTCACGCAATTGGCACGAGCGGGCGCGGCAGGGGCCGGTTCTGCGGTGAGCATCGCATCCTGCGACCGGGGATTGATCCACAGGATTTCTGTCCGCAGATTTCCATCCGTGCGCATCAGCCGGCGCGTATGAAGTACCGCCCTGACAGCCTCCTCGAGGTAGGGAAATCAACACCGGGCATTGCCCTCGAACATCCACAAATCAAGCACTTGCGCCCCACCGATCTGCTTTTCATCAGGGATTGGCAGACTGGTATGAGCATTGCAATTCTTCTATGCTGTCGGCACAAGAGTCAGCACGCAGCGGACGCCGAAACCCACCCGGTTTCCCCGCTGGAAACTCTTACCGCTCTCCTCAACTTCTTGGAAAGGAAGCCTCTACGCCTCATCAACCCGGGGTTTGTTTGTTTGACAAAGCAGTTCGCTGTTCCTTCCTGGTATTGCCACTTCCACTTTGTTAGGACCACTCTCTATGAAGATGACGATGAAGCTTTCCCTCCTCACCTTGTCTTTGGCCGCCCTCCTTGGCAGCACCGCGGTACGGGCCGATGTCCTGAAAAAGGCCCAGGAAACCGGCGTCATCAAGCTGGGGGTGCGGACGGACACCGGCGGCCTGTCGTACGCCATATCGGACGGAAAGTACGGCGGCTTCCACTACGAGCTTTGCACGCTCGTGGTCCAGGACCTCGAAAAACAACTCAACCGCAAGCTCGAGATCCAGACCGTGCCGGTCACTTCCCAGGGCCGCCTCGCCTCCGTCATCAACGGTGACGTCGACATGGAATGCGGCGCCACCACCAACAACGCCACTCGCCAGAAGGACGTGGCATTCGCCGTGACCACCTATGTTGAGGAAGTGCGCGTGGCGGTCAAGGCGAACTCCGGGATCAACGCAGTCAACCAGCTCGCGGGCAAATCCGTCGCCACCACGGCGGGCACCACCAGCGTGACGCTCTTGCGCAAGCAGCAGCGCGGAGGGGCCGACCTCAAGGAAGTCACCGCCAAGACCGACCAGCAGGCCTTTGGCATGCTGGCCTCGGGCCAGGCCGACGCCTATGCCATGGACGGCCAGATCGTGGCGGCCTTCATCTCCAGCAGCAAGAACCCCAGCGACTTCAAGCTGCTGCCCGAGGTGCTGTCGGTCGAGCCGATCGCGATCATGCTGCCGAAGAACGACCCGGCCTTCAAGAAGGCCGTCGACGACAGCCTGAAGGGGCTGATGAAGTCCGGCAACATCCTCAAGATCTACAACAAGTGGTTCATGGAGCCGATCCCGCCGACCCAGACCAAGATCGGCCTGCCGGCTTCCGAGGCCACCAAGAAGGCATGGGCCGAGCCCAACGACCGCCCGGTCGAGGCCTACGGCAGCTGAGCCCTTCCAAAACAGCAGGGCCGCCACGCAAGTGGCGGCCCTGTTTTTTTTGGCGTCGTCTTGTGCTTTCCCTTCGCTGGCCATGATCACGCCGGACCCGGTTATCCATCACAGGCATCAGGGACGATGCCCGGGGGATTGATTTACCAGCCACCGGCGATAGCATCGCCGGCGGCAGTTCACCATTCCAAACACGAAGGCGCCAGCCCAGGAGGAGCACGCATGCAGGTCGAACTGTCTCTCAACAACAGCAGCAGTCCGACCGCCCGCTACCTCACCTGGTCGCCCACGCCACTGCGTCTGCGGCTGACGGACGTGCCGCCGTTGCCCGCGCCCCCCATCGGCGCGGCCCTGGCTGTTACCTTGCGCGCCGAGCGCAGCGGGCCCACCAGTGGCGACCTGCTCTTCCGTGCCACCGGCCCAGGTGCACCCAAGCCAGCCGCCACGCTCAAGGTCAGCCTGCCGCGCAACGGCAGTTCGGTGAATGTGCTGGTGCATGGCCGCTTCGGTTCGCCCAGCACAGCTGACCAGGACGTGCGCATCGTCGCCGAGGCCCCGACCTTCGGCCTGCTGGGTGCCCTGCCCGTCATGGTGCGGGTGCGCAAGAACGCCAATCGCCTGAGCGTGCCTGAACGCGACCGCTTCATCGCCGCGCTGGCCCAGCTCAATGATCGCGGCACGGGGCGCTTCGCCGACTTCCGCAACATGCATGTGGCCGCGGCCCAGGACGAAGCCCATTTCGACGCCGCCTTCCTGCCCTGGCACCGCGCCTACCTGCTCGACCTGGAGCGCGAACTGCAAGCACTCGACCCGTCCGTCACCCTGCCCTACTGGCGTTTCGACCAGCCCGCGCCCAACCTGTTCACGCCGGACTTCCTGGGCGCCACCGGCGCCACCGGCAACGCCGAGTTCTCACCGAGCAACCCCTTGCAGTTCTGGGCCACCGATGGCGTGCAGGGCATCCTGCGCCGGGCCCGGCCGGGCTTCGACCCGCTTACCGCCGCGGCCGTGAACGTGATCAGCGAGTCGGCCACGTTGGCGTTGGGCAACCGCTATGCGGCCTTCCGCACGCTGGAGGAAAATCCCCACGGCAATGCGCATGTGTTCTCCTTCAGCGGCAGCATCAGCGCCATCCCGACCGCCGCCAAAGACCCCCTGTTCTTTCTCCTGCACTGCAACGTCGATCGGCTCTGGGCCAAGTGGCAACAGCAGCTCGGTCGCTATAACCCGGCCACCGCGAGCGCCTACGACAGCGGCCCCACGCCCACCAGCCGCCGCGTCGGCCACAACCTGGGGGACTCGATGTGGCCCTGGAACGGCGTGACCACGCCGCCCCGGCCGAGCACCGCGCCGGGCGGTGCCCTGGCCCGCTCGCCGGTGGTCAGCGCCCCGGGGCTGCAGCCCCTGGTGCGTCACATGCTGGACTTCCAGGGCAGCGTGGACGCCAGCGCCCAGCTCGGCTTCGCCTATGACGACGTCCGGTTCCTCTGACACCCCTGCCTCGGAAGCCCCGCACCATGGTCACACGCAAGAAGGCCGCCGCCCCCGCCAAGCCGGCGGCAAAGAAGAAGACCCCCGCCCGAAAGACGCCCCCCCGCCAGGCCGCCGCGAAGGCCGTTGGGCGCAAGGCGGCCCCCCCGGCGGCCAAGGCACCGGCGCCGCGGCGCAAGAGCAAGAGCCCGGCGTCCCCGCTGGTGGTGGCGCTGGATGCGCAGACTCGCACCAAGCAGCGCGTCGACGCGGTGATGGCGCTGGGGTGGGGCGTCTGCGCCGACAAGGCCACTTTCCGTGCCGTGCTCGACCTGGTGAAGGACCCTGCCACGCCCGGCGAGCTGCGCCATGCCGCGCTGTCCACCCTGCAGGCCGCCACGTTCAGCGCCAAGGCCTTCGCGCCCTACCGGGCCGAGTACCTCGCGGCCATGCGGGCACTGCGCACCGATGAGGACGCCGAGATGCGCCAGCGCAGCTTTGGCATCCTGGCGCGCGAACACGACGCCGACACGCAGGCCATGCTGATCGAGGGCTTGCAGGACCATGAGAAAGCCATGCTGCCGCCCGAGAAGGCCCTGCAGCTGCTGAGCTACGACGTGCACGCCGGAGCCTATGACATGGCGCGCCACATCGCCCAGAGCCCGCCCAACGAGCATGCCCGCGTCGAGGCCCTGCGTGTGCTGGCGGCCGACGGCGAGTCCGCGGGCATGTTCGAGGAGATCCTGCGCGACAAGGGCGAGACGACGAAGATCCGCCAGCTCGCGGCCACGGCGCTGAACCAGCTGGCCCCGCAGCGCCTGCAGCTCTGCGCACGCGACCTTACGCTGGACGAGGCCGAATCCGATGCCATGCGTTCCATGGGACTGACGGCGCTGGCGCATTTCGGCAACGCCCAGGCGCTGGCCCAGGACGAGGAGGTCAAGGCGGTCGTCTCGCGCGTCCAGCAGCAGGCCAGCGCGGCGACCACGACAGCAGAAGGCGCCGCAGCAGACCCGGGGCAGGAAAGCCTGCAGCGTGCGGCCGAGCAGTACAGCAACCGCTACGGCAGCGCATGAGAGGCAGGGCGTGACCTCGGATGATGCCGCGTTGGCGGCGCCTCAGGACGCGGTCGCTGCATGGTCGGAGGCCCGGTTCCGGGAAACGGTCGATGCCCTGCGGAGGGACCCGGCACGCCTGGCTACGACGCTGCCAGGGCTGCTGGACGAACGCCATCCGGCCTACACCGGCCGTGGTACGGCCGCGGTGGTGCGCATGCGTGCCCACGCCCTGCTGGCCCTGGCCGTAGGGCCGTCGCCATGGCCCCAAGCCTTGCCCTTTGCCCTGGAGGAACTCGAATCCGGCCGTGATCCTCTGTTGATCGCGGTGGCCGCGCGCGTGCTGCCCCGGCTGGCGCAGCCATCGGCAGCCTGGGCGCCCTTCGTGCTGAGCGCGATCCGGACCCTGCGCCAGCAAGACGACGCCGTCGACCTCACGCGCTATGGGGGCGTGCCGGTCGGTGTCGATCTTCCCTCGACAGCGATGGACGAGGTGCTGCGCTGCCTGCGCTGGCTGGGCCCCGCGGCGGCTGGGGCCAGCGCCGCACTCGCTGCGCTGGCTGACGAGCCAGGGGGGCTGGCCGAAGACCACCGGCGCACCTTGCACCAGCTGGCCGATACCCTGATTCAGCCCCCGACAGCGGGGCCTGCGCGCGCGGACGCGGAGGAGGATGGGTGCTGCCCAGGCTGGCTGCCCCAGCGTCCTGCCGACCTGCCGCGCCCATCCCCCGCCGCCCTGGACGAAGTTCGCTTTGAAGACCAGGACGGGCGCTCCCTCGCCTGGGCGGATTTCTTCCAGGGCCGCCCCTCGGTGCTCGTGTTCTTCTACACCCGATGCGACAACGCAATGAAGTGTTCCCTGTCCGTGAGCCGGCTGGCGCAGCTGCAGTCCCGGTTGCGGCAAGCGCCCTGGGGCGCGCGGGTGCGCACCGCCGCGGTCACGTACGACGCCGCCTTCGACCTGCCGCATCGGCTGCGTGGCTACGCTGAGAGCCGCGGCATGGTGCTCGATGAGGCGCACCGCGTGTTGCGTGTGACCACCGGCGGCGAGACGCTGCGGGCGGGCCTCGCACTCGGCGTGAGCTTCGTGGCCTCGCTGGTCAACCGGCATCGCATCGAGGCCTTCGTGCTGGACGCGCAAGGACGCGTCCAGCTTGCCTGCCGTCGCATGCGCTGGGACGTGCCGGACTTGATGGCCGCACTGGAGCGGCTCGCCACCGAAGCAGAGGAAGCAGCCCCCGCCACCGGCCCACAGGCGCCTTCACCCACACCTGCCGAGAACCCCAGCCCGCGCACCGTCCGCGCCGCCAGCGGCCTGTCGCCGTTGTGGATGCTGGCCCTGGCGCTGTTTCCCAAGTGCCCCCTGTGCGGGGCCGGCTACCTGAGCCTGGCCGGCCTGGCAGCCCTGCCGCACCTCGGCGGCTGGTACTGGACCTGGCCCCTGTTGGCCCTGGCCCTGCTGACGAACCTGGGTGTGCTGGCGTGGCAGCTGCGGCGACACGGCCAGCGCCGTGGCCTGCTGCTCAGCGTGGCGGGTGCGGCCGTGTTGCTCGGCCCCGGTGTGGCGGGCGACAGCACGGCCGCGCTGGCGCTCGGCTTCTTGCTCAGCCTGGCAGGCGCCCTGGACAGCACGCGCGCCTGGTCCGTGGCGGCACGAGCACGGCGCGCGCACGGTCCGCTGCCCAGTTGAACGAACAGCGGGCCCCTTGCTTGCCCCGCCCCAAGGTGCCCCTCAACCGCGCACCAAGGAAGCATCCCATGACCAAGCCCCACCTGCCCCGCACGGGCATCCCACCCCAGCGCGTCGACCCCTCGGACATGGATGTCCTGAACTACTGGGGAAAGGAATTCGGCGTCACTTTCGAGCAGCTCCTCGAAGCCGTGAAAGCCGTCGGTGAACAGCCCGAAGAGGTTCGAGAGCATTTCCTGAAGCAGGGCAGCAGCGCAGGGGCATCCTGACGGGAATGAGCGGGCGGCGCCCATGACCGGCTCGGGCTTGCCACTTGCCCGCACAGCGGCATCATCCACAAGAAAAGAAGGAGGGTCAGCCATGACCTCGTCTGTCCACAGCAAGGAAGTCAGTGCGGCTGAAAACGCCGCCTCACGTCAGCACGTCGACATCCGGGACCAGCAATCACTCGACCGCTGGTCGCATGCCCTGGGTGTGACCACCGAAGCGCTGCAGGGCGCAGTCCGTGCCGTCGGCCCGCGCATCGACAAGATCAAGGACTACCTGACAGCCGGCATGGCAGCCGATCAGTCGGACGGTTGATCCGGGCGGTCATCGTTCGGCGACACCCCCTCCTCTTGCGAAGAAGCGGTCGGGAGATCACCGCCTGGCTGCAACGTCCAGTCGACCGGATCCTTTTCGGTGGAAATGCGGCGTGCTGCGTGCATGGCAGCTGAAGGAGAGATCGGATCACTGGCCGGAAAGGTCTGGTCCAGTGCCTCGTCGAGAAGCTCCTGGTAACTCGGCACCTTCTCGTCAGGCGCCGCAGCCTTGCCTTCCAGGCGATCAGTTTGCGCCTGTGGTCCGGTGGAGGTTAAGTCGTTCATGCAACCATTCCCTGGAGCGAAGATACCCGTCCTCCTGCAATCACTGTGCCTGTTGCATGGGGGTCACGGCATCGCGCCCAGCCTGCACGGGTCAAGCTTCCTCTTGAGCGCCTGAGGCCTTGCTGCAGGATTTACACCGCCTCTGCCTCACTGGCACGGGCACTGGGCGCGGCAGTTCGTTCAGATCCGGCCGGCAAGCGACGCCTCGACTTTCCACGTTGCTGAAACACCGGCCGTCTTTCACCTGGTGGCTTCCGCCAACGAGCGGGTGGCATGTCGCTTGCCAAACCCGGGTGACTCACCACCTCGCACTCTTGCTCTTCATCCTTGCAAGTGCATTCGAAACAAGGACTCCCGCCATGTCCACCGTCATGCAAGCTGCCTGGAACGGTCTCTCCCGGCAAGCGACCCCACCCGTCCAAGACCTGCCCTGTGAACACCGTCCTGGTGCGTTGATCCGCGCCAATTCACCTGCCCGCCTGAAACGCATCGTGATCGTCGGCGGAGGGGCCGGTGGCCTGGAGTTGGCCGCGCGGCTGGGCGACACCCTGGGCAAGCACCGCCAGGCCGAGGTGCTGCTGATCGACCGTTCGCTGACCCACGCCTGGAAGCCGCTCCTGCACGAACTGGCCGCGGGCACCTTGACCAGCGAGGAAGACGAGATTGATTTCCTGCAGCAGGCCCGACGCCACGACTTCCAGTTCCATCCTGGACGCATGGACGGGCTGGATCGCCAGCGCAAGGAAGTGCGGCTGGCGGCGTTGGTCGATGAACACGGGCAGGAAGTGCTGCCTCGGCGCACCATTCCCTACGACGCGCTGGTGATCGCCATTGGCAGCGTGGTCAATGACTTCGGCACCGCCGGCGTGGCCGAGCATGCTGTCGCCCTGAATACCATCGAAGACGCCCGGCACTTCCATCGCCTGCTCCTGGCGGCCTGTGCGCGTGCCGAGTGGAAGGCCAGCGGCCCGGTGGAACTGGCCATTGTCGGCGGCGGTGCCACAGGCGTGGAGCTGGCTGCCGAACTGATGGAGTCGGTGGATGAAATGGCTGGCTATGGCCAGCGCCTGCGTCAGCTCAAACGCCCTGTTCACCTGCGCCTGATCGAGGCCGGACCGCGCCTGCTGGCGGGCCTGCCCGAGGAGCTGTCATCCCAGGTGCAGGCCGGCATCGAGGCGCTGGGCGTGGAGGTCATGTTGAAGCAGCGCGTCACCGAGATCGGCCCCGAGCACGTCACCCTGGCCAGCGGTGAGCGGCTACCCTCGGCCATCACGGTCTGGGCCGCGGGCATCCAGGGCCCACGAACCTTGCAGCACATGGACGGGCTGGAGACCAACAAGCTCGGGCAGTTGGTGGTGGGTCCCACCCTGCAGACCACCCGCGACCCCGCGGTGTTCGCGATGGGCGACTGCGCCAGCTGCGCCCTGGCACCGGGGGCGCTGCCGGTGCCGCCGCGTGCCCAGGCGGCACAGCAGCAGGCACGCTTCCTGGCCCGCGCACTCAGGCTTTGGCTGAGCCAGCCTGGACGGGCCCTGCCGCGCTTCGTGTTTCGCGACCGGGGTTCGCTCGTGTCCCTGGGCCGCAGCCAGGTCATCGGCAACATCACGGGTGCAGACAAGCACAGTCCGTCCACGCAGCGAAGCCCACGCGGTGGGTTGTTGGTGCACGGCCTCATCGCCCGCTTGGGCTATTGGGGACTGCACCGCCGGCATGTCGCCACCTTGCAGGGCGTATGGCATACCGTGCTGGCGACCCTGGGCCGCTGGCTGAGCGGTCGCTCCCAGCCACGCGTCAAGTTGCATTGAAGTGAAGGCACAGGCACAGGCAACGACAACACGACCGGCCTGTGCCAAGCGCAGCCTTTCTCAGATGTACCGCGTGCCCTGGCCTTCCTTCAGCTGGAAGATGGAGACCATCCCGTCCAGGTTCACTGCCCGTTCTTCCAGGCTGTGAGCCGCGGCCGCCGACTGCTCCACCAGCGAGGCGTTCTGCCGGGCCATCTGGTCCAGCTCCGTCACGGAGGAGCTGATCTGCCGGATGCCCCGCGACTGCTCACTGGAAGCCGAGGTGATCTCACCAATGATGTCGTTGACGCGCCGCACGCTGTTGACGATCTCCGTCATCGTCACGCCAGCGTCCTGCACGAGCCGGGAGCCCGTCTCCACCTTGGCCACCGAGGTCCCGATCAGGGACTTGCTCTCCTTCGCCGGTTCCTGCATGCGCTAGATCGCGGCCAGCAGGCGGCCAAAATGATTCTGGGTTCCAGGGGGACGGATGCTGCGGGAAATATCAACCCTTTCACCTCGCAATTCGCCTTCCTTCCCTGGGAAAATCACGCCTTGTCGACCGGCACATCCCGACCCTTGGCAAGATCGCCATCGGGAGTCCATGCGGTGTGTCTCGCAGCGAGCCCATGGCATGGAGGTCTTCCTCCCGCCGGCCGGCGCGGGGGAATGCTCAATAATCTTCCCCTTCATTGATCCCTTCCGTTCGCCCACCTTGCCCGCTTCTATGAGTACCCGCCCCATCCGTACCCGCATCGCGCCCTCGCCCACCGGCCTCCTGCACCTGGGAACAGCACGCACGGCGCTGTTCTCCTGGGCCTTTGCCCGTCATTTCGGAGGCGATTTCATCCTGCGCATCGAAGACACCGACGTGGCGCGTTCCACGCAGGAAGCGGTGGACCAGATCATCGAGGCCTTGAAGTGGCTGCGCCTCGACGCCGATGAAGGGCCGTTCTATCAGATGCAGCGCCTGGACCGCTACCGCGAGGTGATCGCGCAGATGCTGAAGGCAGGCACAGCCTACCGCTGCTACTGCACGCCGGAGGAACTCGACGCCATGCGCGAGGCGCAGCGGGCGCGCGGCGACAAGCCCCGCTACGACGGCCGCTGGCGGCCCGAGCCCGGCAAGACCCTGCCGCCCGTGCCCGCGGGCCGCGCCCCGGTGATCCGCTTTCGCAACCCGCTCGACGGCGAGGTCTCGTGGGTCGACATGGTCAAGGGCCCCATCACCATCCACAACCGCGAGCTCGACGACCTCGTGATCGCGCGTCCTCACCAGGACGCCGCCTCGGACGACATCGGCGTGCCGACCTACAACTTCTGCGTGGTGGTGGACGACTGGGACATGCGCATCAGCCACGTCATCCGTGGTGACGACCACGTCAACAACACACCGCGCCAGATCAACATCCTTCAGGCCCTGGGCGCCGAGCTGCCGGTGTACGGCCACGTACCGATGATCCTGGGTGCCGATGGGGACAAGCTGTCCAAGCGCCACGGGGCCGTCAGCGTCATGCAATATGAAGAGGCCGGCTACCTGCCCGAGGCGATGCTGAACTACCTGGCCCGCCTGGGCTGGAGCCACGGCGACGATGAGATCTTCTCGGTCGACCAACTGGTGGCCTGGTTCGACGGCACCCACATGGCCAAGAGCGCGGCGCAATGGGACAAGGCCAAGCTTGACTGGGTCAACGCGCAATACCTGAAGGCCCTGCCCGACGCGGAATTGGCACAGCGCGTGCAGCCGCACCTGGCGCGACGTGACGCGGCGCCGCAAGGCGACGGCGACACCGAGCGCTTGGCCGCGATGTGTGCCCTGTTCAAGGACCGGTGCGCCACCCTGGGCGAACTGGCCGACTGGCTGGCGATGTACTTCAAGGACGTGAGCCCTTCGGCGCAGGATCTGGCGCAACACGTGACCGAGGCCGTGCGCCCCGCCTTGACCAGCCTGCACACCCGCCTGGCACAGTCGGCGTGGGACAAGGCGGGTATCGCGGCCGCCATCAAGGAGACCCTCACCGAGCATGGCCTCAAGATGCCGCAACTCGCCCATGCCGTGCGCGTGCTGGTGTGCGGCCGGCCCCAGACGCCCTCCGTGGATGCGGTCCTCGCACTCTTCTCCAAAGAAATCGTGTTGAGACGCTTGCAAAGGTCGTGAAAAACAGCCTATAATCTGCGTCTTGCTTGAACAGCCAGGCAAACAAAGAAAAACTCTCACAAAGAGCTTTTCTCGTTTGAGGCAAAGCAGTTGCTACGGCACTGCAGTCAAGTTGGCACAGAACACCCGAGGGGGTATAGCTCAGCTGGGAGAGCGCTTGCATGGCATGCAAGAGGTCAGCGGTTCGATCCCGCTTACCTCCACCAAGCGGCTGTTGTGTGTTGACGAGATAAGCAGAAGTTTTGCTAGGAAGCTGTTTCAAGAAGAAGGTTTTAGTCCCCTTCGTCTAGAGGCCTAGGACACCACCCTTTCACGGTGGCTACAGGGGTTCGAATCCCCTAGGGGACGCCAAATGCGGCGGATCGGTGTAAAACTCGGTCTGCGCAAGCGGCAGTTAGATGGTGTTGTTTGTTCTGCCTGAAGGCACGCAAACAAGACCTGTGTGGAGTGGTAGTTCAGTTGGTTAGAATACCGGCCTGTCACGCCGGGGGTCGCGGGTTCGAGCCCCGTCCACTCCGCCAACATTCAGCACAACGCCGTAGCGAGCAATCGTTACGGCGTTTGTCTTTTCCGGGCACCATTTTGGCGTCCTGATCGCGCGATCGAGGTGAGCACCATGCCGAAAGAACCGCATCTCATCGATGTCTCCGCGCTGGAAGCCGCCCTCCAGAAGTTTGCAGACGAGCGGGACTGGAACCCGTACCACTCACCGAAGAACCTGGCGATGGCACTCACGGGGGAAGTGGGCGAGTTGGTGGAGATCTTCCAGTGGCTCACCGAAGAGCAGTCGAAGCAGGTCGGGCAGGATCCCAAGACGTCACGTGCGATCCGCGATGAGTTGGCCGATGTGCTGTTGTTTCTGGTCCGGCTCGCCACGGTCCTGGGCGTCGACTTGAACGAAGCCGTCATCACCAAACTCAAGGCCAATGCCGCCAAATATCCGGCGGGCGACTCCATACCCAAGCGGCCATGAGGCCCCGCCTGTTTCAAGGTCGACCAAGATTTCTCTTGCACCGAGAAAAGATGGGATTGGCTTTTCCCGAAGGCGTGCGAGTCACCTGCTCCACCAGACGCACCGACAACCGGACGGAAGAATTCCGGATTTCCTGAGAAAGCTCGTCACAAATTCGGGCAGAAAGGGCCTCGTGCCAGCCTCGTCCTGGAACCACTTCCAGGACCCAAACTTCAGGCTCCGCCTCTTGAATGAGACAGAATGACTGGACTGCCCCCGGATGGCGCAAGATCATGGCATAGGTCAGATCAAGCAAGAACCCTGAGGTGAAGCGCTGGCCTCCAGAGAGGACGAACTCATCGTTCTTTCGCCCTTCCAGTCGCTCCAACAAACGAAATTTTCTCCCGCACTCGCAGCGCGATGTGCGAATGGCTGCGCGGTCTCCTTGCCAATAACGAAGAAGAGGCATTCCCCGATTGTGGAGATTCGAGCCGACCAGGTTGCCCACCTCTCCTTCAGGAACAGGTCGCCCCTCGTCATCAACGATCTCAAGGTAATTGATGTCTTCAAAAAGGTGATACGCCAAGTGTCTGCACTGCGATGCGATCTGGGTGAGCTCCTCGCTTGAGTAGTCGTCGAAGACGATGGCACCCCACCGCTCGGAGAGGGCATGCCGCTCCGAAGAGGGGGACCTTCGCCTTCGCCTCCTTCAGCCTTTTTCGCAAGCGGTTGCACTGAAAAGACTGGATCCGATCCGTACTCCAGTACTGACGGGCCTGAAATTCTGGAAATTCACGCAGGAGATGAAACCCCAGCCTCGCGAAATCGGAAACCTTGAAAGGGCTCATCGCTCATTCGGGGCCAGTGGCAGGAAATAACGCAGCCATCCGGCTGCGAGCCGCAACAGGTTACCTGCATCGCACCAAAAGAAGCGGCCCACATCTCCTAAAAGGGCGGCAAGGCCAATGCGGCCGCGGGCCACATCGACACGAGCGAAACTGATCACATGCCTCACCGCATCGAACAACAGCAGGCCCGACACCGGCACATACCACGCCACCCGCTGCCAGTAGGGAACCTGAAGAGCGTGCAGCAGGTCGAGGGTCACTTGCC
The DNA here is from genome assembly GCA_966252435.1 of uncultured Burkholderiales bacterium. Classification (GTDB taxonomy): domain Bacteria; phylum Pseudomonadota; class Gammaproteobacteria; order Burkholderiales; family Burkholderiaceae_C; genus CANHBY01. The sequence continues at coordinate 24,842 of CBINPE010000039.1, forward strand.
GGTGGGCGACTTCTTCCTCGCAGTGCCAGCGCCACAGGCGCGCTTGTGGCGAGTCTTCCACGGTGCACAGCAGCCCCCCGCGGCGCAACGCAACAGTCGACAGTGTTGAAGTGAGGTGTTCACCCGCCGCAATGAAAGCCAGCTTCGCATTCGGGGACAATTTCACCGACAACGCTGCAAGGTCTGCGGCGAGTGCGCGTTCAAAGCCTTCCACCTCATACCCTTGGGACTGCAATCGCTGGTTGTAGAGCCGATGCGCCCGCTGGTGCGCACGTTCTTCGGCGATGAGGTCGACGACCTGCCGGTGCAGCTCCAAACGCTGGGGCAAGCGATGCCGTGTCTCTTCGGCCACGTCCATGATGAACTCCTCGCTGATCGGCATCAGCACCGAAAGCCCATCGAACAGGTAGGTCCTGAGCGGTGTCTTGTTCCAGAAGCGGCGCAACTTTGAGGACTTCGGCCCAAGGCTGTTCATCACTGGGGCACTTTCATCAGGTTCGAGGCCCACTGCGTCGGGGGACGACAAACAGGCATTTCTTCATCCGGTCGAACCAACGCAGACTGCAACGCGAGCACGTCTTCGCCGCGCAGAAACCGCACTTGGATATCGCGCGATCTCGTGGCCGCACAACAGCTCCGTCGCACATTGCGTGCACAGGCGGGGAAAATCGAATGTCTGCGTCGTGGAGGCGGGTCATGGCTTTCGCAGCAAGCAATACGCTGCAAACGGATTGGACTCAGCACGCATGACAATTTGATGGAAGTGGGGCCGCCCCGACGACATCTCCCTTCAGCCGCGCTCACTGAGCACTCGACGCTCCACTGCCCAGAGCTGCGGTGCGGCCTCCATCAAGCATGTGCAGACCGCGCCGCTGCCCGGCGCAGGCACACCGCGGCTCAGCCGGGCCCCGTCCCCAGCACCCAGTCCGCGCGCTCCCGGCTCGCCCACGGCCCCGTGACGCCATCCATGCCCAACTTCCACAGCACGTCCGCATCGGCGGTTTCGGTCACCCCTTCGGCATACACCTGCAGCGACAGGCCGTGCAGCATGGTCACCACCCCCCGGACGAACTCGGTCTTGCCGCTGTCGCCCGCCACACCCTGCACCACCGCAGCATCGAGCTTGACGTAGTGCAGCCCGGCCTCGAACAGCTGGTCGATCTGGCTCAACCGCTCGCCCGCGTGCTCCAGCCCAAGCCGCACACCGCACGGCCGCAGCTGGCGGCCCAGCTCCAGCATCCATTCGAAGTGATCGATGGCGGCCAGCTCGGGCACCTCGAGCCACAACCGCTTCGCCTCCTGGGGGCACTGTTCGAGCAGCGCCCTCAGGCGGGGCGCGAAGTGCGGGTCACCCAGCGACGCAGCGCACAGGTTCACGCAGCGCGGCATGTCGTCCTGCGTGATGGCCGCCAAAGCCAGGCTGACGGCGCGCTCGTCCACCATGGGCGTCAAACGCGAACGCACCGCCAGCGGCAACCAGCGCGCCGCGACTTCGTAGGGCCCTTCGGGATCCAGGCGCAGGCGCAACGGGCATTCCAGGTGCACCAGCTGGTGCATCGAGTCGATGACGGGAAAGCACACCAGCCGTGCCCGCTCCTTGACCAGCGCGCTGCCGATGCTCTGGCGCCAGGCATCCTGTCCCAGCAGCGCAGGGCTGTTGATCGGCTCCACATCCAGCACCACCGAGAACGGCGGCTGGCTCTCGGCCCGTGCCAGGGCCGCATCGGCTGCGGCCATGATCTGCGCCACGGGCCGGCTGCGCTCGACCTCCACCGCCCCCACCGCCACGCTCACGCGCGGCCCGAAGGCAGGCAGCAGCACCCGCAGTGCCTGCACCAGGGCCGAGCCGGTCTCCAACGCCACCCCGCCGACCGGCAGGTAGAGCGCGAAATCCGAGCCGTTCAGGCGCCCCAGGTGGCACCCGCTGGCGCGCTCGGTGTAGGTTTGAAGGGCCTGGGCAATGGTGGTGAGCAGGCGGTCCGCCGACTCATACCCGATCTGCCGGTTCACCTCGGCCAGGTCGTTGACCCGCAGCAGGACAAGGCCACCGTCCATCGGACCATCCTCGCGCTGCAGGCTGGCCGTCAGCTGCACCAGGAAATGCTTGCGGTTGGACAGGCCTGTCAACGCATCGCAATGGGCCTGCAGGCGCAATGACTCGACCTGCTGGGCCTGGGCCTCGAAGATCAGGCGCAGGCGGTTCACCATGGTGTTCATGGCATGGGTCAGGCGCGCCAGCTCGGGCACGTTGGACGCCTCGATGGTCACGAACTCCCCGTTCACCAGGGACTGGGCCTGCGCCACCGCCTGGGCCAAGGGCCGCTTGATGCGCCCGACCACGCCAGCGGCCAGCAGCACCGCCAGGCCCAGCACCAGGGCCAGCGCAGCCGCAGCTTTCAGCGCGCCCTGCCACAGGTCGTCCTGCACGAAGGCGCTGTGGCTGGTGACCTGCACCGTGCCCAGCGGCTGCCAGCCGCTGGCCACCTGCGCCATCCCCGGCTCGGACTCCATCGGCAGCAGGTTCGAGAACCAGGCTGGCGCATGCAAGGGTTGCTGGTCGCCCTGGCGCAGGAACACCACCTCGCCCTGGGGGTTGGTGAAGCGGATCTCCTGGTAGTAGCCGGTGTCGAACTGCGCCGTCATCACCAGTGTCATGCGACCCAGGTCGCCCTGTTGCTGCGACAGCACCTGGGCCAGGGCCGTGGCGTTGTCACTGTTCTTCAGGCGCAACTGGGTCTGCAGGCTGTCGCGCGCAGCCCCGACGCTGACGGTCACGCTGCCCCCGAAGACCAGCAGCAGGCTGCCCAGCAGCAGCAACCAGATTTGACGGATCAACGACATGCTTGTGCTTCCTGATTCTTCACCATTGTCATTATTGGAATCCCTCGGCGCGAGCCTTGCCCAGCACATCCCGCCACCGCGACAGGCGCGCCACCGGATCGCCTGCCGATGCCCCCCCCACACCCTGCCACAAGCCGTCACTGTTGAAACTGAAGACAGGTGTCAGGTCGGGACGTTGCGACGCCGGCCGCACGTCGGAGAGCAGGTTGTCCAGGATCAAGGGGTCGCCCGCCGGGGTGTCATAGTAGGCCAACACCAGGTGCGCCTGCTGCGGGCCGGTCGGGCCGCCCAGGCGGGCCTGCACGTAGACCAGCCGCAGCTTGATCGCCGGCACACCCGCAGCCACCAGGCTGAAGTACTTGGCGATGGCGTAGTCCTCGCAGTCGCCGCGCCCCTTGGCCAGCACTTCCAGCGGGCTGGCCCAGTAGTCTTCGACGCCCCACACCACCATGTCCTCCTGGAACTGGACACGGCGGTTGAAAAAATCATTCACGAGGCGGACCCTCTCCTTTTCATCCTGCCCCGCCGCACGCAACAAAAGTGCCTGCAAGGCCTGGGCACTCGCCACGACCTCCGGCCCGCGGGCACGGGCCGCCGCCATCATCCTCTGGGCATCCCAGGCCTGCGAGGCGGACGACATGAGCACGGCGCAGGCAATGCCCAGCCATCCCAGGACCTGGCGGCCCCGCAGCATGCGTCCCTGGGCCCAGGCCACGGCCCACGACCACGGCCAGCGTGGCAGGCAAACAACTTTTGGCAGAGGGGATGCGGTGGACAAGGGCGGCACGGTGCGCGGGCGGGCAACGCCCCGAGGCATGGTTCGACCTGTCTGTTGTCGACCGGCCCGGCCGGAACTTGATGCAGGTCACCCCCCTAGAACGACAAGGCACGCCCCCATCTGTCACAAATTGTTGTAAGGCTGACAAAAAACCCTCCAATGTCGTGACATCCCTCTCAAGGAATCACAGAATGCCCCCCTTTTGGATTCCTCACGGAGACGACACCGCTCATGGCATTTGAAACGTTCCGACTCAAAGCTCCTGTCCTGGCGTGTCTGCTGTTGTCTGGCAGCCTCGCATGCGCCGCGGCCTCGGCCCAAACCACCACCCTGCGCTCGGCTGTCGAGAAAGCGCTGGCCAACAACCCGGAAGTGACCGCCCGGTTGAATGCCTACAAGGCCTCGATCGATGCCGTCTCGGTGGTCCAGGGCGGCTGGCGCCCCCGGGTCGACCTGTCGGCCAACGCCGGACGTGATGAATCCAACGTGACCTCCCGCTCCCCCACCTCTCAGAGCATCCACCGCAACGGCGCCGAACTCAGTCTCACCCAGCTGCTGTGGGATGGTCTGGGCACCCGCAACGAGGTCAACCGCCTCGGCCACGACCGGCTGAGCCGCTATTTCGAACTGCTGGACAGCACCGAGCAGACCGCCTTGGAAGCCGCGCGCGCGCACTATGACGTGCTGCGCTACCGCCGCCTGGTCCAACTGGCCGAAGACAACTACGTGCAGCACAAGCACGCGCTGCTGCAGATCCAGTCGCGCTTCAAGGCCGGCGTGAGCCGTGGGGTCGACCTGGAGCAGGTCAACGCGCGCCTGGCGCTGTCCGAATCCAACCTGGCCACCGAACAGGCCAACCTCCATGACGTGACGGCGCGCTACCAGCGCCTCGTCGGCCAGCCGGCGCCGGCCCAGCTCTCCGGCCTGGACGAGGAAACCTCGGTGCTCAAGCAAGGCCTGCCCGGCTCGGCCGGCGAAGCCATGCAGACAGCGCTGCAGCGCAGCCCCGTCATCAGCGCCGCGGTGGAAGGCCTGCGCTCCGCGCGGGCCGCCGTGTCGGTGCGCGAGGCAGCCTTCCAGCCGCGCGTGGAGGCCCGCCTGCGCAGCGGCGCCGGGCACAACTTCGGCGGCGTGATCGACCAGAACCGCAGCAACACGGCCGAGGTCGTGATGAACTGGAACCTTTACAACGGCAACATCGACCAGGCGCGCGTTCGCCAGCAGGTCAGCCTGCTGAACCAGGCCGCCGACCTGCGCGACAAGGCCTGCCGCGATGCGCGCCAGACCACCGCCATCGCGTTCAACGACACCCGCAAGCTGCTCGAGCAGTTGAACTACCTGGCACGCAACGAGCTGTCGATCGAGAAGGCCCGCGACGCCTACCGGCAGCAGTTCGACATCGGCCAGCGCAGCCTGCTGGACCTGCTGAATGCGGAGAACGAGCTCTACACCGCCCGCCGCGCGAACGTCAACGCGCAGCATGACCTGGGCATCGCCTACGCCCGCAGCCACGCCGCGCTGAACCAGCTGAACCAGCAGCTCGGCCTGGCGCGGCCGCTGGGCGACGTCTCGGACGCCGCCGGCTGGAGCGCCGGCGAGGATGGCCCCGGCCGCTGCCCGGCCGAGGCCGTAGAAGCCCTGTCGGCCGACCACAGCGCCCTTGACGCCCGCGCCGAAGCCATGGGCGTGCCCCCGCCGCCGCCCACCCCCGCACCCACGCCGGCCCCCGCCCCTGCCAAACCGGGGGCCAAGGCCAGCCGCTGAAGAAGGAAGAGGGAGGGAGGCCCTCCTCGCGCATGCCGAGGCGCCTCGGCATGCTTCTTGCGCTGGCAGGCGGGTCTCCACTGCCTTCGCCCTTCCGATGCCGACCCTGCGGGTTTTGCTGATCGACGACGGTGCGCACCATGTGTCCCTGATCCGTGACGAACTCACGCGCCAGGGGCACGCCGTGGTCGACGTGATCGACTCTCCCACCCTGGTCCACGACCGGGTGCTGCAACTGGCACCCGACATCGTGATCGTCGACAGCGAATCGCCCACCCGCGACACGCTGGAGAACCTGGCGACCCTGTCCTCCCGCAATCCCCGGCCGGTGGTGATGTTCACCAACGACGACGGCGCCGACCTGCTGCGCCAGGCGCTGCAGGCCGGCGTCAGCGCCTATGTGGTGGCCGGCCTGCAGGCCGAGCGCCTGGCCCCCGTGCTGCAGGTGGCCATGGTGCGCTTCGAGCAGGACAAGGCGCTGCGCCAGCAGCTCGCCCAGGCCCAGACCCAGCTCGGCGAGCGCAAGGTCCTCGAGCAGGCCAAGGGCATCCTGATGGCCCAGGCCCGCATGAGCGAGGCCGAGGCGCACCAGCACATGCGCAAGCTGGCAATGGACCGCGGCCAGAAGCTGGTGACGCTGGCCGAACAGATCATCGACGCGCACCAGCTGCTGAAGCCGCGCACCTGATCCTGCGACGCCGCACCAGGAACGGGCACGGCGCGCGCCGGCAGTGCGCCTGTGCGCCGCGCCGTCACCCCACGCGCTGGCACAGCTGTCGAAAGGCACGAAAACAGCCGGCCTCCTGCGCTGGCACGACTCCTGCAAGAGTTCGCTCAACACCTACAACGGCGTGGGTGCCTCCAAGGTTTCGGGCAAAGGCGTCCGACGGGCTTGCGATCGCTGCGTTCCTGCAGCGGCGCGGCGCCTGTCGCGACGCCTTTTTCTTTGCGTGGTTCACAGCAGGAGCTTGCATGACAGTTGTTCACGGCGATGATCGTTCGCACCCCCTCCACGGCACCATGGGTGCAGACAGCCCCGACCCGGCGCGACGACGCTTCATCCAGTCCTGCACCGCGGCGGCCCTGGCCACGGGGCTGAATCCTGGGGTGTGGGCGCAGGGCTCTGACGCCCCGGAGAAGAAAGAGGTCCGCATCGGCTTCATCCCCTTGACCGACTGCGCCTCGGTGGTGATGGCCTCGGTGCTGAAGCTGGACGCGAAGTACGGCGTCAAGTTCGTGCTGTCGAAGGAAGCCTCATGGGCCGGCGTGCGCGACAAGCTGGTCAACGGCGAGCTGGACATGGCCCACGTGCTGTACGGCCTGGTGTACGGCGTGCACATGGGCGTGGGCGGCCCCAAGAAGGACATGGCCGTGCTGATGACGCTGAACAACAACGGGCAGGCCATCTCGCTGTCGAAGAAGCTGGCCGAGCAAGGCGCGGTCGACGGTCCCAGCCTGGCCAAGACGATGGCTGCCGAGAAACGCGAATACACCTTCGCGCAGACCTTCCCGACCGGCACCCACGCGATGTGGCTGTACTACTGGATGGCGAGCTTCGGCATCCACCCGCTCAAGGACGCCAAGGTGATCACGGTGCCGCCACCGCAGATGGTGGCCAACATGCGGGTCGGCAACATGGACGGCTTCTGCGTCGGCGAGCCCTGGAACCACCGCGCCATCGCCGACAACATCGGCATCACCGCCGTCACCACCCAGGACATCTGGCGGGACCATCCCGAGAAGGTGCTGGGCACCACGGGTGAGTTCGCGAAGAAGTACCCCAACACCGCGCGCGCCGCGATCATGGCGGTGCTGGAGGCGGGCCGCTGGATCGACGCCGGCCTGCAGAACAAGACCAAGATGGCCGAGACGATCGCCGACAAGTCGTACGTGAACACCAGCGTCGACGTGATCAACCAGCGCATCCTGGGGCGCTACCAGAACGGCCTGGGCAAGACCTGGGACGACCCCAACTGCATGAAGTTCTTCAACGACGGGGCCGTCAGCTACCCCTACCTGTCCGACGGCATGTGGTTCCTGACGCAGCACAAGCGCTGGGGCCTGCTGAAGGACCACCCCGACTACCTGGCCGTGGCGAAGCAGGTCAACCAGACCGAGCTCTACAAGCAGGCTGCCGCGCAGCTGAAGGTGAGCGTGCCCAAGAGCGACCTGCGCAGCAGCAAGCTGATCGATGGCACGGTCTGGGACGGCACCGACCCGGCGAAGTACGCCGACGGTTTCAAGGTCAAAGCCTGAAGGAAGAAACGAGGACAACCATGGTCAGCGCCGTCTTTCACTCACCCCTGGAGCGTGCCACCGCGGATGTCGCCGCCGGACGCCCCGCTTCGCAGCCGTCCGCCGCGACGGCGGGCACCGCCACCCCGCACCTGCCCGCGGTGCCCGCCCCTGCGCCGCGGCCCTCCGTCGACTGGCGCGCCCTCGCCCTGAAGGTGCTGGCACCCGTGCTGGGGCTGGCCTTCGTGATCGGCGTTTGGGGACTGCTGACGATCAAAGGCAGCAGCTTCCCCTCGCCGGCCCAGACCTTCGCCTCGGCCGTGCAGCTGTTCTCGGACCCGTTCTACGACAAGGGACCGAACGACCAGGGCATCGGCTGGAACGTGCTGTTCTCGCTCAGGCGCATCGCCCAGGGCTTCGGCCTGGCGGCGCTGGTGGGGATTCCGCTGGGCTTCATGATCGGCCGCTTCACCCTGCTCAACCGCATGGTCTCGCCGCTGATCAGCCTGCTCAAGCCGGTGTCCCCGCTGGCCTGGCTGCCGATCGGGCTGCTGGTGTTCAAGTCGGCCGACCCCGCGGCCATCTGGACCATCTTCATCTGCTCGATCTGGCCGATGGTGATCAACACCGCCGTGGGCGTGCAGCGCGTGCCGCAGGACTACCTCAATGTGGCGCGCGTGCTCAACCTCAGCGAATGGCGCATCGCCACCCGCATCCTGCTGCCGGCCGTCATGCCCTACATGCTGACCGGCGTGCGCCTGTCGGTGGGCACGGCCTGGCTGGTGATCGTGGCGGCCGAGATGCTGACCGGCGGCGTGGGCATCGGCTTCTGGGTCTGGGACGAATGGAACAACCTGAACGTGCCGCACATCCTGATCGCGATCTTCCTGATCGGTCTGGTCGGGCTGCTGCTGGAATGGATGCTGGTCGCCCTGGCGCGGCGCTTCAGCTACGAATGAGCAAGGAGAGAGACCCCATGGCTTCTTCCAAACCCACCCTCAAGATCGACCAGGTCGGCATGGTGTTCAGCACCAAACGCGGGCCGTTCACCGCACTGCGCGACATCAACCTGGCGGTGATGCGCGGCGAGTTCGTGTCGCTGATCGGGCACTCCGGCTGCGGCAAGTCGACCCTGCTCAACCTGGTGGCCGGGCTGACCACGCCCACCAGCGGGCTGCTGCTGCTCGACGACCGCGAACTCAAGGGACCTGGCCCCGACCGCGGCGTGGTGTTCCAGAACCACTCGCTGCTGCCCTGGCTGAGCTGCCTGGACAACATCCTCCTCGCCGTGGAGCAGGTGTTCGGCCCCACCGAGGGCAAGGCACAGTTGCGCGCCCGCGCCTGGGAGGCCCTCGAGCTGGTCGGCCTGGCCCATGCGCACGACAAGCACCCCGGGGAGATCTCGGGCGGCATGAAGCAGCGCGTGGGCATCGCCCGGGCGCTGGCGATGAAGCCCAAGATGCTGCTGATGGACGAGCCCTTCGGTGCGCTCGACGCGTTGACCCGCGCCAAGCTGCAGGACGAGCTGATGCGCATCGTCGCCACCACCGGCTCCACCGTGATGATGGTGACCCACGACGTCGACGAGGCGGTGCTCCTGTCCGACCGCATCGTGATGCTCACGAACGGCCCTGCGGCCACCATCGGCGAGGTGCTGCAGGTGCCTCTGCCGCCGCACCGCGAGGCCCCGCGCAACCGCCTGGAGATGGCCCACCATGCTGGCTACCTGGGCGCGCGCGAGGCGGTGCTGGAGTTTCTCTACAGCAAGCAGGTGCACGTGGAGGCGCACGCCGCGTGAGGCGAGGCACCGGCGGCCCGAAAAAACATCAAGAGCTGGCCCCTGTGAAGGAACGGGAGGAGACAACCATGCTCGACGGGCCCGGGCCGAGGACCGCCCTTTCGCCAGCGTGCGCACCGCGGGACTCCCCGGCCGGTGTCCCGGACCTCAGAGCTTGGCGCGCTGCATGAAGTCGTCGAAGCCGGCTTCCGCGAAGCGGAACCACAGGTTCTGCTCCTTGCGGAAGGCCGCGTAGTCCTCATAGATCTTTTTCCAGGAGGGGTTGGAGGCGCTCAGTTCGGCATACAGGGCCTGCGACTCCCGGAAGGCGGCCTCCATCACGGTCTTGGGGAACGGCAGCACCTTGGTGCCCGAGGCCACCAGCGTGCGCAGCGCCGCGGGATTGCGCCCGTCGTAGCGGGCCTGCATGTCGGTGTGCGCGAACGCCGCCGCGCACTCGACCACGGCCTTGTACTCGGCCGACAGTCCTTCGAACGCCTTGGTGTTGATGTAGAAGTCCAGCTGCGGTCCGCCATCCCAGAAGCCGGGGTAGTAGTAGAACGGGGCCACCTTGTTGAAGCCCAGCTTCTGGTCGTCGTACGGGCCCACCCACTCGGCCG
>CBINPE010000040.1:0-34810 GCA_966252435.1 uncultured Burkholderiales bacterium
GTCGCCCCACGCGTAGATCGCCCCCCAGAACGCCAGCAGCGTCAGGTGCGCCGCCAGCCACAGGCTCAACCAGCGCGGCCAGGGCAGGCGCCGGCTGGCCGGCAGCAGGGCCGCCGCGCTCAGCAGGCACACGCCCGCCCACGGCGGTTCGAGGGCCGTCGGACCCTCCAGGGACAGCGCCACGGCCGCGGCGGTCAGGCCGAGCCACAGGGCCACATGCCCCACGGCCTGCCATCCGCGCCAGGCCTGGGTCGGCGTGGCGAGCCACACGGCCAGGCCGATGGCCACCAGGGGCACCGGGGCCTCGGCGGGCCAGATGGCGGGGGCGGGAATGTCGTAGCGCAGGCTGTAGGCCTCATCCCGCAGGACCGCAGGCAACCAGAACTGCCACCACAGCGTCACCAGCGCCAGGATGGCGGCGGCGAGGCGGTGGAGGTTCGCGGCGACAGGGTCGCGACCCAGCCAGGGGGACAGCAGGCCGGTGGGCAGGCCAAGCAGGAGCAGCAGGAAAGGCGCCGGGTCGATGTTCATGGGCCCACCGGCCGAATGTCCCGCCATGGCGGCGTAGGCCGCGCCGCACAGCAGCGCCAGCCACAAGCCCCAAAGCAGCCGCCATGCGCTGCGCCAGAAGGTGGGCGGAAAGGGGGGGAATCCCATCGGAAGCGTCTCCGCAATGTGCACCGGGCTATTCTCGATCCAGACACCTCGCGCAGGGCGTCGACCCACCCTAGAATGCCCCGGCGGAGGCGCTTCATTCTCCCGTCCTGGCTTGTTCCTTCCCCCGTGTTCATCGTCTGTGACCGGAGTCCTTCGCCGATGGCCGCCTACCTGCTGCGACGCTTGTGGCAAATGATCCCCACCCTGCTCGGGGTGGTGGTGCTGGTGTTCTTCCTGTTCAAGTGGTTCGGCGGCGACCCGGCCGAGGTGCTGGCCGGCCTCAACGCCCGCCCCGAGCAGGTGGCGGCGATCCGCCAGCAGCTCGGGCTCGACCGGCCGCTGTGGGAACAGCTGCTGATCTTCCTGCGCCAGATCGTCACCGGCGACTGGGGCCGCAGCTGGGCCACCAACGAGAGCGTGGGCAGCCTGTTCGCCAGCCGCCTGCCCGCCACCCTGACCCTCATGCTGCCCATCGTCGTGCTCGACACGGTGCTGGCGATCCCGTTGGCGCTGTGGGTGGCCTGGCGGCGCGGCAGCCTGAGCGACCGCGCCGCCATGCTGGTCAGCACGGTGGCGATGTCGGTCTCGCTGCTGGTCTACGTCATCCTCGGCCAGTACGTCTTCGCCTTCCAGCTCGGCTGGTTCCCCGTGCAGGGCTGGAGCGACAGCACCTGGACCAACCTGGCGCTGTACGTGCCGCTGCCCGTGCTGCTGGTGGTGCTGGTGGGCCTGGCGCCGCAGACCCGGCTGTACCGCAGTTTCTTCCTCGACGAGATCCAGCACGACCACGTGCGAACGGCGCGTGCCAAGGGACTCTCCGAGGCGCGCGTGCTGGTGCGCCACGTGCTGCCCAATGCCTGGATCCCCATCCTCACCAACCTGGCGGTGGCCCTGCCCGGGGCCTTCGTGGGCTCGTTCCTGATCGAGAACTTCTTCTCCATCCCCGGCCTGGGCCGCGAGGTGCTGCTGGCGGTGACGCGCAGCGACTACCCCGTCATCCAGGCCGTCACGGTCTACGTGGCCGGCCTGACCATGGTGGTCAACCTGGCCACCGACCTGCTCTACACCTGGGCCGACCCGCGGGTGAGCCTGTCATGACGAGGGCGTCCGCCCCGCCCGCGGCCAGCGCCTGGCGCCGCTTCGCGGCGAGCCGGCTCAACCTGGCGGCGCTGGCCGTGGTGCTGGCCTTTGCCGTGCTGGCCCTGGCGGCCGGCCGGCTGGCGCCGCACTGGCAGCGCGAGGTCGCCGTGGCCAATGCCCCGCCCGACCTGCTGGGCCCGGCCCCCGCCCAGGCACGCGCCAGCGGCCTGCCGCGGCCGCAGGGCCCGCCGCTGGACATCTCGGCGGTCGACCCGCTGGCACCGGTGTACGCCGAATGGGCGCGCCGCGCCGCGGCCATCCAGACCGAGCAGCCGGTGCTCGCCGCCACCCGCCCCTGGGGGGCCGACCGCGAGGGCCGCGACGTGTTCGCCAAGGTCATCCAGGGCACGCGGGTGTCGATCGGCGTGGGCGTGCTGGCCGCCCTGCTGGCGACCCTCATCGGCACCCTGCTGGGGGCCTGCGCGGGCTTCGCCGGCGGCTGGGTCGACGACGCGCTGGAGTGGCTCTACAGCGTCTTCACCGCGGTCCCCGGCATCCTGCTGGTGTTCACCTTCGCGGCCCTGCTGAACCACAAGGCCAGCCCGGTCCCGAAGGGCGTGCTGTCGCTGATCCTCATCCTCGGCCTGGTCGGCTGGACCGGCATCTACCGCCTGGTGCGCGCCGAGTTCCTCAAGCACGCCGGGCGCGACTACGTGCGCGCCGCCGAGGCGCTGGGCGCCGGCCCGGCGCGGCGCATGTTCCGCCACATCCTGCCCAACGTCAGCCATGTGGTGCTGGTGCAGCTGTCGGGGCACGTGGTGGGCTTCATCAAGTCCGAGGTCATCCTGTCCTACCTGGGCCTCGGCGTGGAGGTCGACCAGGTCAGCTGGGGCAGCATGCTGGCCGAGTCGCAGAGCGAGCTGATCCTCGGCCACTGGTGGCAGCTGGCCGCGGCCACGGCCATGATGGCCGTCTTCGTCACGGCCTTCTCATTTCTCACCGACGGGCTGCGCGATGCGCTCGACCCCAAGCTGCGGGGGGTGGCATGAGCGGCGGCCTGTCTGTCGATCCCCCGCCGGCGCCGCTGCTGGCCATCGAGGACCTGCGGGTGTTCTTCCGCGCGGGCACCCGCGCCGGGGCGCCGCGCTGGCAGGCGGTGGGCGGGGCGCAGGGCGTGAGCCTGCAGATCCCCGAGAACACCACCGTGGCCCTGGTGGGCGAGTCGGGCTCGGGCAAGAGCGTGACGGCGATGTCGATCCTCAACCTGCTGCCGCCCAACGCCGAGCGCGAGGGCCGCATCCTGTTCCAGGGGCAGGACCTGCTGGCGGCCCCGGCGTCCGTCCTGCGGGCCATCCGGGGCCGGCGCATCGGCTGCGTCTTCCAGGACCCGATGAGTTCGCTCAACCCGGTGCTCACCATCGGCCGCCAGCTGTGCGAGCCGCTGATGCTGCACCAGGGCCTGAGCCGGCGCCAGGCGCTGGCCCAGGCCGAGGCGCTGCTGGCCGAGGTGCAGCTGAGCGAGCCAGCGCAGCGGCTGCGGCGTTATCCGCACCAGCTCTCGGGCGGCCAGCAGCAGCGCGTCATGATCGCCATGGCCATGGCCTGCCAGCCCCAGCTGCTGATCGCCGACGAACCTACCACCGCGCTCGACGTCACCGTGCAGCGGCAGATCCTGGCCCTGCTGGCGCGCCTGAAGGCGCGGCACCGCATGAGCATGCTCTTCATCAGCCACGACCTGGGCGTGGTCGCCGAGGTGGCCGACCAGGTGGTGGTGATGCGCCACGGCGAGGTGCGCGAGAGCGGCCCCGCGGCCCAGGTGCTGCGCGCACCCGGCGATGCCTACACGCGCGCGCTGCTGGCCTGCCGGGCCTCGCTGCAGGCAGGGGCGGCGCGCCTGCAGACGCTGGAGAACGCGGCCGCCGCATCGGCCGCGGTCCCTGTCTCACCGCCCGGGCCCGCCGATCCCGAGGCCCCGGTGGTGCTGGCGGTGCGCGACCTGCGCCAGCACCACTGGGTGCGGCGCGGCCTGTGGGGACGCGCGCCGCTGCATGCCGTGGGCGGCGCCGAGCCCGGCGAAGGCGTGAGCTTCGAGCTGCGGCGCGGCCACACCCTGGGGGTGGTGGGCGAGTCGGGCTCGGGCAAGACCACCCTGGGCATGACCCTGCTGCGGCTGCTCGGGCGCGGCGCCGCGCCCTACGGCGGGCAGGCCCTCTTCAAGGGCCGTGAGCTGCGCAGCCTGCGTCGTGCCGAACTGCGGGCCTGGCGGCGCGAGATGCAGGTGGTGTTCCAGAACCCCTATGCCAGCCTGAACCCGCGCATGAGCATCCGCGAGGCCCTGCTCGAGCCGCTGCGCCTGCACCGGCTGCACGGCGGCGACCCGGCCGCGCAGGAAGCGCAGGCGCGGTCGCTGCTCGAGAAAGTCGGCTTGGAGGCGGGGGCGCTGTCCAAGTACCCGCACGAGTTCTCGGGTGGCCAGCGCCAGCGCATCGCGATCGCCCGCTGCCTGACCCTGCAGCCCGAGGTGCTGGTGCTGGACGAGGCGGTCAGCGCGCTGGACATCTCCGTGCAGGCCCAGGTGCTCAACCTGTTGAAGGACCTGCAGGCCGAGCTGGGGCTGGCCTACCTGTTCATCAGCCACGACCTGTCGGTGGTGCGCTTCATGGCCGACGAGGTGCTGGTCATGCAGGCGGGGCGGGTGGTCGAGCAGGGGTCGACCGGGCCGATCTGGCGCGCGCCGGTCCACCCCTACACCCAGCAGCTGCTGGCCGCAGTGCCGCGCCTGGGGGCGTGAGAGGTCCTGCCGCTGGCAGGGGAACCACGCTCCCCTGCCAGGGAAATCCCTCGCACAATCGTCTGTTGTCGTTTCTTCGTTCACTCACGTGAAGGCCTGCAAACCGGGCAGGAGGCTGGACATGATGCCGCAATGGTTGAGCGATCTCTTCGAGAAGAGCCACTACTTCATGCCTCACGGGCACTGCTACCTGTGGCTGCCCGGCCTGCTGTGGCTGCACGTCACTTCCGACCTGCTGATCGGCGCGGCCTACCTCGGCATCTCGGTGGTCCTGTACCTGCTGGTGCGCAAGATCCGGCTGCCGTTCAGCCCCATCTTCGTCGCCTTCGGGCTGTTCATCGGCCTGTGCGGGCTGACCCACTTCATGAGCGTGTGGGTGATCTGGAACCCCGACTACCTGCTCGACGGCCTGGTCAAGGCCGGCACCGCGGCGGCCTCGGTGGCCACGGCGCTGGGGCTGCTGTACGTCAAGCCGGGCGTGGAGCTGATGGCCGATGCGGCACGGCTGTCCGAGGAGCGCGGGAAGCAGCTGGCGCGCGCCCACGCGGAGCTGGAGGCGGTGTACGCCCAGGTCAAGCAGCTGGACGAGGTGAAGAGCCAGTTCTTCGCCAACGTCTCGCACGAGCTGCGTACGCCGCTGACGCTGATCCTCGGGCCGCTTGAGACGCTGCTCGCCGACCCTTCGCTCACGCCCGGGCAGCGGCGCCAGCTGCAGAGCATGCAGCGCAACGGCCGCAGCCTGCTGGGCCACGTCAACGACCTGCTGGACGTGGCCAAGCTCGAGGTGGGCCAGATGTCGCCCCGCTACGCCGAGCTGGACGTGGCCGCGTGGACGCGCCAGGTGGCGGCGCGCTTCGACCTCGCGGCCGAGCAGCGTCAGCTGCGCTACCAGCTCGCCCTGCCCGATCAGCTGACGGCACAGACCGACCCCGAGATGCTCGAGCGCGTGCTGGTCAACCTGCTGGCCAATGCCTTCAAGTTCACCCCGGCCGGGGGCGAGGTGCGCGTGGCCCTGCACGCGGACGGGGCGGGTGAGGACGGGCATTTCGTGCTGGCCGTGGCTGACACCGGGCCCGGGATCCGGCCCGACCAGCAGACCTTGATCTTCGAGCGCTTCCGCCAGGCCGACGGCAGCCCGACGCGGCTGCATGGCGGCACCGGGCTCGGGCTGTCGATCGCGCGCGACTTCGTCGCCCTGCAGGGCGGGCGGATCGAGGTGGCTTCCACTCCCGGCGCAGGCGCCTGCTTCACAGTCCGCCTGCCGCTTCGCGCTCCCGCTGGTGCGGACCTGCATCCCTTCGCGGGCCTTGCCGCTGCCGCTCCGGGCGTCCCGCCGGCACCGGCGCCCGAGGCCTGGGACAGCCCGCGCCCCGAGCTGCCCGCGCAGCCCGAGCCGGCCGGCCTCCCGGGGCCCGAGGCGGCGGCGGCCACCGTGCTGCTGGTCGAGGACAACCGTGACATGCGCGACTTCGTCACCGACACCCTGGGCGTGGACTGTCGCGTCGAGACGGCGCCAGACGGCCAGGAGGCGCTCGACAGCCTGGAGCGGCGGCGCCACGCTGGCCTGCCGCCGCCCGACCTGATCATCACCGACCTGATGATGCCGCGCCTCAGCGGTGACCAACTGGTGCGGGCCGTGCGTGCGCGCGACGAGCTGGCGCATGTGCCGGTCCTGCTGCTCACCGCCAAGGCGGACGAGGAGCTCAAGGTGCGCTTGCTGCGCGAGGGCGCGCAGGACTACCTGCCCAAGCCCTTCCTGCCGCAGGAGCTGTGTGCCCGCACCGCCAACCTGATCGCCATGAAGCGCGCCTCGGACGCCTTGCGCGAAGAGCTGGAGGGTGCCAGCGGCAGCGTCGACGAGCTTGCGCGCACCCTGGCCGTCAAGCACCAGCAGCTCCAGGGCGCGCTGGACGCGATGGCGGTGGCGCGCGACCAGGCCGAGCGTGCCAGTCAGATCAAGAGCCAGTTCCTCAGCCTGGTGTCGCACGAGCTGAGGACGCCGCTGTCGACGATCCAGATGAACGCCCAGCTGCTCGACCGCCACCCCGGCAACGTCGACGCCGCCTTCCTGCGCCCGCGCCTGGACCGGCTGATCCGCGCCAGCCAGCAGATGACGACGCTGATCGACGGGCTGCTCGAGTACGCCCGCGCGGAGGCCGGTCGCATCCACACCCATCCCCAAGCGCTGGACCCGCTTGCGCTGGCGCAGGAGGTGGTGCGCACGCACGCCGAGACCGCGGGGCAGGGCGTGCGCCTGCAGGTGGAGGCGCTGCCGGACCAAGGCAAGCCCCTCCCGCCCCTGGTGAGCGATGCGAGGCTGCTGCGCGTGGTGCTGGACAACCTCGTCATCAATGCGCTGAAGTTCACCCAGGAGGGCACGGTGAGCGTGCGCGTGGCCGCGGGCGAAGATGGGCGCAGCCACGTGTTCGAGGTGCAGGACACGGGCATCGGCATGGCCGCGTCCGACCTGCCGCGCATCTTCCTGCCCTTCGAGCAACTGGAGCCGATCCGCAGCAAGAGCACCCCGGGCGTCGGATTGGGGCTGGCGCTGGTGAAAAATATTGTCCACGCGCTCGGTGGACACATTGAGGTCACGTCAGAATTGGGTCGCGGCAGCACCTTCACAGTGACTTTGCCCGCCCATCCCCCCAGCAGCGCCGCGCAGGCCCGGGCGTCATCGACCGCGATGAAGCCGGCCCGCGTGGCAGGTGTTTCCCAGACCGATTTCCGGAGTGCCTGAAGCATGTCGTTGTCGTTGCCGTTGCCCCCGTCCTGCGATGTCCTGGTGATTGAAGACGATGCCTGTCTGCGTGACACCCTCCAGGAGATCCTGCAGCTCGAGGGCTTCGGCGTGCAGGTGGCCGCTCATGGCCAGGAGGCCCTGGCGCTGCTGGACCGCCAGCCCGGCCTGCCGCAGCTGATCCTGCTGGACTTGATGATGCCGGTGATGAACGGTTGGGAGTTTCTCGACGTCCTCAAGCAGTCACCGGGCAGCGTGCGTGCCGCCGTCCCCGTCATCGTGGTGTCGGCCGCCGCGCCCCTGGTCGACGAGGCACACCGGCTGTACGGCTGCCGCGTGCTGAAGAAGCCGCTCGAGATCGAGCAGTTGATCGATATCGTGCGCTCGCATTGCCAGGTCGCGAACTGAAGGGCCCTGCCGGGCAGGGTTGAGTCAATCCCCCCATGGGGGGGCGACCGGGAGGGGGAAGCGTTCTCCCTGCCCTTTTCCTACAGTGCGTTGCTTCAATTTTGATCGCAACGACACGATGACTTCCCCTGTTTCTCCCTCGCGTTTCGGGCCCTCCGCGCTGTTCTGCGGCGCTGTTGGCGTTTTTGGTGTGCTGGGCCTGAGCGCCTGCGGTGGCGGCTCCGATTCCCCGGAACCCTCGCCGGCTGCTGTTGCAGCCGCCAAGGCCAGCGCCGCCGAGTACAAGTCCTGCGTCCAGGTCCCGCCTGACGGCACGGTGCACACCTACGCCAACGCGGCCCGTCCGCATGTCGAGTGGAAAAAGGCCACCTATGCCGGCGAGCTGCTGAGCGCGCAGGTTGAGTACGTGGACCCCAGCCGGCCCCTGCGCATTCTCTATACCCGTCTCGAGCCCAACGTCCAGACCCTGGTGGCCCAGGAGGTGTTCGACTCCACCACGGGCAAGCTGCTCCTGCGCGAGCAGTACGAGAACCGCAGCGCCTCCAACAAGCTGGCGGCGGGCGAGACCGAGGCGGTGAACTACACGGTGCACACGCTGTTCCCCGCGAACCTGCCTGATCGCACGGAACGCCAGACCCGCACCTTCGTCGGCACCCAGGAGGCCACCTTCGGCGAAGGCCGGCTCAAGACCTGCGTCGTGACCGAGGCGGTGGACGAGGCTGCCATCGAGACCAGCACCCGCCTGTCCAATGCCACCCTGCACTACGTGCCGGGCCTGAACGTGGTCAAGCGCTACGACCAGGCCACGGCCGCGAAGGCGCCGGCACGCAACCAGACGATCCTGAGCGAGCTGCGCAGCTCCACGGCTGCGGTCAATTTCCTGCCAGACGCCGCCGCGACCCAACCCGCGCTGGCCGACTGCCAGAAGGTGGCGGCAGGCCTGGACCTCGTCCTCACGGCCAGCAATGATGCCGAAGCCGCCAGTGCCCGGCGCCGCACGGTGGCCGGCACGTTCAACAACGTGCCCACGCTGGACCTGCGCCGCAGCACCATGAGCGGCGAGCTGACGCAGGTGCGCCACCTTGACGCAGTCCTGGGCTATTCCACCGAGATTGGCCGCGAGTCGTACAACGTCAACGGTGACGTGACGGCGCGTTCCACCATCACGGGCATTCCCGACCTGCGCAATGCGCTGCTGGGCCAGGGCATCGACTACGTCCGCTCGACCCTCACCCCGCCTTCCGCGGTGCCGGTGGGCAGTCCCGAGCGCTTCACGTTCGAGGGGCACAAGAAGATCACCACCCCGGCCGGCACTGTCGACACCTGCCAGGTGCGCTTCGACTACGGCAGCTCGAGCGAGACCGTGTACCTGGTGCCGAACAGCCACTGGGTGCGCCTCGAGACGCAGACCACGTCGGGCGAGTTCACGACGCGAGAGCTGATCAAGCGCTGATCCCGCGCTGAGCCAGGCCCTGGGCTGGAACACGGCCCTTGGCGAAAGGCAGGCAGCCCGCCGGCATGCATCCAGCACGCCGGCGGGCTGCCGTTTTTCCGACGGGGCTTGCTCACTCGCCCGCGGAGGTTCCCAGCAGCGAGCGCCCCACCGCCTCGGCCACCTCGATGCCGTCCACCCCGGCAGACATGATCCCGCCCGCATAGCCCGCACCCTCTCCCGCCGGGTACAGGCCGCGCACGTTGAGGCTCTGGAAATCCTTGCCGCGGGTGATGCGCAGGGGCGAGGAGGTGCGGGTCTCCACGCCGGTGAGCACGGCATCCGGCATCGCGAAGCCGGGGATCTGCCGCTCGAACGCCGGCAGCGCCTCGCGGATGGCGGCCAGCACCTCCAGCGGCAGGCTGGGCCGGGCCGGGTCGGCCAGGTCGGTGGGGAGCACCCCCGGTTTGTACGAAGGTTGCACGGCGCCCCAGGCCGTGGAGGCGCGGCCCTGCAGGAAGTCACCCACGCGCTGGCCGGGGGCCTCGTAGGTACCGCCGCCCAGCTCGAAGGCGCGCGACTCCCAGAAGCGCTGGAAGGCCATGCCGTCCATGGGATTTACCGGACCCTCGCGCAGGCCGTCCTGCCGGTAGTCCTGGGGCTGGATGCCCACCACGATGCCCGCGTTGGCGTTGCGTTCGGCGCGCGAGTACTGGCTCATGCCGTTGGTCACCACCCGCCCGGTCTCGCTGGTGGCGGCGACCACCGTGCCGCCCGGGCACATGCAGAAGCTGTAGACCGCGCGCCCGTTGCTGGCGTGGTGCACGAGCTTGTAGTCCGCCGCGCCCAGCAGGGGATGCCCGGCGTTCGGCCCGAAGCGGGCGCGGTCGATCAGGCTCTGCGGGTGCTCGATGCGAAAGCCCACCGAGAACGGCTTGGGCTCCAGGAACACCCCCCGCTCGTGCAGCAGGGCGAAGGTGTCGCGGGCGCTGTGGCCGATGGCCAGCACCACGTGGTCGCTCCGCAGCTGCTCGCCCCCCGCCAGGCCCAGTCCGCGGATGTGCCCGTCCTCGATCAGCAGGTCGGTCACGCGCTGTTCGAAGCGGATCTCCCCGCCCAGGGCCTCGATTTCCGCGCGGATCTTCTCGACCATGCTCACCAGCCGGAAGGTCCCGATGTGCGGCTTGCTGACGAACAGGATCTCCTCCGGTGCCCCGGCCTTGACGAACTCGGTGAGCACCTTGCGCGTGAGGTGGCGGGGGTCGCTGATCTGGCTCCAGAGCTTGCCGTCGCTGAAGGTGCCGGCGCCGCCTTCGCCGAACTGCACGTTCGACTCAGGGTTGAGCACACGCTGGCGCCACAGCCCCCAGGTGTCCTTGGTGCGCTGGCGCACGGGCCGGCCGCGCTCCAGCACCACCGGCCGCAGGCCCATCTGCGCCAGGATCAGGGCGGCGAAGATGCCGCAGGGCCCGAAGCCCACCACCACGGGCCGGTGCGGGCCGCCTTCGCAGCCTGCCTCGTAGAACCCGGCCGGCGCCTGGCCCACCGCCCGGTAACGCATGTCGGGCGTGGGCCGCACGTGCGGGTCGCCAGCGTGCCGCGCCAGCACCTCCTGCTCCGCGCGCAGCGTGCAGTCCACCGTGTAGATCAGCTGCATGGCCGACTTCTTGCGGGCGTCGTAGCTGCGCTTGAAGACGGTGACCTCGATCAGGTCGGCCGGCGGCACCTTCAGGCGCGCGGCGATGGCGGGACGCAGGGCGTCCTCGGGGTGGTTCAGGGGGAGTCGGAGTTCAGTGAGTCGCAGCATGGCGCAGGATGGAATTCAGCCCGCGCATTGTCGTGGATGACCATCCCGCCTGCCGGCAGCCGCAGCCAGTCAGTCCAGCCCCCTGGCTTCCCAGCCCTGGGAGGTGAGTTTGACGACATGCTTCGATTCCCGGTTGCCTGCGCCGTCCAGCACGGACTTGATCTCCGGAAAGGCCGCCAGCACCTCAGGCTTGCGAGCCCAGTCGGCGACCCCGTTGACCTGGTAGGTGTAGGTGATGCCGGCTTCCTGGTAGTCACCGAGCTTCATAGGCCCTTCCCACTTCACGATTTTGTCGAGTGTCTTCTTGCCCCAGCAGAGGTCTGCCTGTTTGACCGTGCCGTTGCCGATGGTCTGGACGGCTCGTTCCTTGATGTAAGGCTTGGCCGCGTCGGCCAGGTTGTAGCGCCGGACATTCACCTTGCCGCCGAATAAGCCATTTGTCTCCGCGTCCTCCGCCTGAACCAGTCCGGCGGATGCCAGCGCGGCCATCTGACCTGCCCGGCCGGTCGGGAGGGAAGAGGCCTGGCGCTGATCCATGTCCGAGATGTCCACGGGCCAACTTCTCAAGGTCAGGCAGAGGTCGCCCTTCTTCTCGAAGTAGGCCGTCATCGCCGTGGCGAAATTCTTTTCGGTGGGATCGGTCTTGCTGCCGCAGGCGGCCAGCGTGGCAACACCGACCAGGGCAAGGAGTTTCAAAGGCTGGGTCATGGCAGGGCGCTGGTCGGGCAAACAGAGGGATCAGGCCAGGTCGGCTTGGGGGCGGGACCTTTGCCACAACGCAGATGGAGTGGATGGGAAGCGAACGATAGGCGTACGCTCTTGAACCTGCAGGTATCCCGCGTCGGACTTCCCATGCTTTTTTGCGCCGCGGGCTGGGGATTTCCCGCGGTCCCGGCAACAGCTGCCCAGAGGCTTGGAGAGGAGGCGCAAGGGCGACCGCTCAGCGCAGCGTGACCCCCGTGGCGGCCGATGCCGTGCGGGGCGCGGCGCGGTGGCCCATGCTCTCAGCCAGGGCCTGGCTCAGCAGCGGGCCGTGGATCTGGCTGGGCGAGGGCAGCTCCCCGGCCGCGCGGGCCCGCCAGTACTCGGCCATCACCTCCTCGCGCGTCAGGCCGGAGCTCTCGGGTGCGGCCTGCACCGGAGAAGTGAGCATCCACAAGGCAGCAGAGACAGTGGCGATGCGGGTGAGCAGCGGCAGGGAGGCTTTCATGGGGAGATCCTTGATTGACAGCGGTAAAACACTGGCCGCACTGTATTCACCGAGGCCGTGGCAATAAACGGGCGCGGATCCAATTCAGAATTGCGGCTTTGGAAACAATCCGCCTCGTTCCTCCCGCCAGACCGCAAGGAGATCGCCATGGACCGTCTGCAAGCCATGAGGGTGTTCGTCCGCGTGATCGACGAGGGCAGCTTCGCCGCGGCGGCGCGGCGCCTGAACCTGTCGCCCGCGGTGGTCACCCGCCTGGTGGCCGACCTGGAAGACCAACTCGGCGTGCGCCTGATCCACCGCACCACGCGCCGCCTGGCGCTGACCGACACTGGCGAGCAGTACCTGGAGCGGGTGCGCCTGATCCTCTCCGACGTAGACGAGGCCGAGGCGCTGGCCACCTCGGCCAGCAGCGAGCCGCGCGGCGTGGTGCGGCTGTTGATGCCGCCATCGCTGGCGGTGCACCAGATCGCCCCCTTGCTGCCGGCCTTCCGGGAACGCTGCCCCAAGGTGGGCGTTGACATCACCGCGCCCGGCCCGGTGGTGACCGTGGACGAGAACTACGACCTCAGCCTGCTGCTGACGGTCGATCGCCTGGTGGAAGGAGACTTCGTGGCCCGGCTGCTGGCGCGCGTGAGCTGGATCCTGTGCGCCTCGGAGGACTACCTGGCCCGCCATGGCCCGATCGAGCACCCAAGGGACATGCTGCACCACCAGGTGATCGCGCCCAACACCCTGCGGGAGGTGAGCTTCCGCAAGAGCGACCGCAGCATCCACACCCTGCCGATCCAGCGCACCGCGCTCAGCACCAGCCACATCGACACGCAGTTCAGCGCGGCGGTGGCGGGCCTGGGCATCGCGGGCGTGCCGTCGTTCCTGGCGCACAAGGCCCTGCAGGCCGGGGTGCTGCGGCGCGTGCTGCCCGACTGGGAGCTGTTCGTCGGTTCGCTGTATGCGGCGATGCCGAGCCGCAAGCACATGCCCGCCCGCACCCGGGCCTTCCTGGATTTCCTGGTCGCACACTTCGGCGGCGAGGACCGCGATCCCTGGCTGCCCTGAGCGGTCGATCGATCGATCGCTCAGGTCGGCGTGGCCAGCGGCTCGTTGGTGCCGACGCTCGGCTCTGGCTGTTCCGCGCTGCGCAGCTCGTCGCGCGCGGTGTCGTCCCACAGCGGCGGCTCGGGCTCTTCCACGAGCGGGGCGTCGTGCGGCAGGAAGCCGCCCGACTGGTGGCGCCACAGCGTGGCGTAGTGGCCGCCGCGGTGCAGCAGTTCCTCGTGCGTGCCCTGCTCGATGATGCGGCCCTGGTCCAGCACCACCAGCCGGTCCATGCGGGCGATGGTCGACAGCCGGTGCGCGATGGCGATGGTGGTCTTGCCCTCCATCAGCCCGATCAGCTGCTCCTGGATCGCCAGCTCGGCCTCGCTGTCGAGCGCCGACGTGGCCTCGTCGAGGATCAGGATCGGGGCGTCCTTCAGGATGACGCGGGCGATCGCGATGCGCTGACGCTGCCCGCCGCTGAGCTTGACGCCGCGCTCGCCGACGTGGGCCTCGTAGCCGGTGCGCTCCTGCCAGTCCTGCAGCTCGAGGATGAAGTCGTGGGCCTGCGCCTTGCGCGCGGCGGCCTCGATGTCCGCCTGCGAGGCCGTGCTCTGGCCGTAGCCGATGTTGGCGGCGATCGAGCGGTGCAGCAGCGAGGTGTCCTGCGTCACCATGCCGATGGCGCCGCGCAGGCTCTCCTGGGTGACCATGGCGATGTCCTGCCCGTCGATCAGGATGCGCCCCTGCTCCAGGGCGTGGAAGCGCAGCAGCAGGTTGACCAGCGTCGACTTGCCCGAGCCTGAACGCCCCACCAGCCCGACCTTCTCGCCGGGGCGGATCACCAGGCTCAGGTCGTCCAGCACCTTCTTGCCGTCGCTGCGCCCGTAGGTGAAAGTGACGTGCTCGATGCGGATCTGGCCGCGCGGCACCTTCAGCCGGAAGGCCCCCGGCGCGTCGACCAGGGAGTGCGGCACGGCGATGGTCTCCATGCCTTCCTGCACCACGCCGATGTTCTCGAAGATGCCCGTCACTTCCCAGCTCACCCAGCCGGCGACGTTGGCGATCTGCCAGGCCAGCGGCAGCGCGGTGGCCACCACGGCGGCGCTGACCTGGCCTTGGGCCCACAGCCCGATGCCCACGCAGGCCGTGCCCACCAGCAGCAGGGCGTTCATCAGCGACAGGGTGCCCATGAAGCGCGTGATCAGCCGCATGTGGGCGGCGATCGCCAGGGTGTGTTCGTCGATGGCCTCGCGCACGTAGGCGTCCTCGTCCTGCTGCTGGGCGAAGAGCTTGACGGTGAGGATGTTGGTGTAGCTGTCGACCACCCGCCCCATGACGAGCGAGCGTTGCTCCGAGCTGAGCTTGGCCAGGTCGCGCATGCGCGGCACGAAGTAGCGCAGGAAGAGCACGTAGCTGGCGAACCAGGCCAGCGTGGGCAGGCCGAGCCGCCAGTCGGCCCAGGCCATCAGGGCCAGCGCGCTGCAGCCGTAGACGGTGATGTACCAGACCGCCCGGATGCTGGCCACGACCGACTCGCGCAGCGAGTTGCAGGTTTGCATGACGCGGTTGGCGATGCGCCCGGCGAAGTCGTTCTGGAAGAAGGGCCAGCTCTGGCGCACCACCTGCCAGTGGCTCTGCCAGCGGATCAGGCCGGTGACGCCCGGCACCACCGCGTTGTGGCGCACCAGGACGTCGACCAGCAGCACCAGCGGCCGCACCACCAGCACCAGGGCGACCATGCCGACCAGCATGGGCATGGCCTCGCGCAAGGCAGCGACCCGGTCGGCCCGCTCCATCAGGCCGACCAGCCGGCCGATGAACAGCGGCACGACCGTGTCGACCCAGGCCACGGACAGCCCCGTGAAGAACAGGGCCAGGTACAGGCCGCGGGTCTGCCGCACGAAGTACCAGTAGAACGCCAGCAGCCCCTGCGGCGGTTGCCCCGGCGGGGGCTGGGTGGGTCGCACGAGCGACTCGAAGAAGGCAAACATGGGGCCGATTGTCGAAAAGGCAGGCCGGGTGCGATGGGTTCAGAAGGGGCACAAACCACAGCTTGTTCCGGCCTCCGGCATAAATTTCCATAAAACTGGATAAAGCCCTCTTCCACGCCCGAATAATTTTCCATAAATCCGCATAATTCGACCCAGCAACGGGAGAACCCATGCAGAGAGCTGAAATCTTTCACCGTGAGGAGCTGGCCAGGCGGCTGGCTGCGGAGCTCATGTCAGCGGATGGCGCCTCGGGGCTGTTCATCACCGGCCCCAGGCGGACCGGGAAGAGCACCTTCATCCGTGAAGACTTGATTCCTGTGCTGAGCGGGGCGCATGGCTCGCAGGTTGTCTATGCCGATCTCTGGGAGGATCGTGCAGCCAATCCCGGGGATGTCATCGTCGCTGCAATCCGGTCGGAACTCATCAAGTTCGACGGGCTCGTCATGAAGGCGGTCAAAGGGGTGGGGCTGGACAAGATCAAAGTCGGTGGTTTGGAGATGAGCCTGGACCGCATCGGTTTCGGCAGCGGCGAGACCTTGACCAAGGCGCTGACCATCCTGGCGGCTGCAGCGAAGAAGCCGGTGACACTGATCATTGACGAGGCCCAGCAAACCCAGGCGACCGAGGAAGGCCGGCAAGCCCTGTATGCGCTCAAGGCAGCGCGGGACGCTTTGAACGCCAGCAGCGGCCCAGGCTTTCGCCTGCTGGCCACAGGGTCCAGCACGGACAAGTTGGCGTCCCTGGTCGAAGACAAAGACCAGGCGTTCTACCAGGCCCCGCTGATGCAATTGCCAACGCTGGGCGGCGACTACCTGCGGTGGTTCCGCGACCGTCAACGCTTCGAGCCCAAGCCCAGCCTGGCCGCCATGGCGCGCGCGTTCGACGCGTGCAACCACCGGCCCGAACCTCTGCGCGCCGTGTTCCGTGAGCTGAACCTGCTCACCGACATTCCCGCGGAAAGCATCGATCAGCGTTTCGAGCAGATGGTCGAGGCGTCGCTTGCACGGGCGAAGGGAAATTTCCTGCAGCACGTCAATGGGCTCGACCCGCTGGATGCGTCTGTCCTGAAGGTGATGGCACGGGATGGCAAAGCCTTTGTCCCGTATTCAAAAGCTTCTTTTCTGGACTACAGGGTCCTGATCCTGGCGGCCACCGGTGAGCCGCCGCAGGACGTCAATCAATCTGCCGTGCAACAAGCGCTCGAACGGTTGCGCGCGGAAAAATTTGTCTGGCGTGCGGGACGGGGGGCCTATCTGATCGAGGACACCCAGCACACTGCCTGGATCAAGGAGATCCTTGCGCAGGAACGCGAGGACGTCGAGCGGGCCCGGCGTGAATTGCAGGCTGGGGCCTGAGAACACGCTCGCGTTTCTCTCTCTCTCTCCTAATAGAAAGCCTCGCCCCGCGTCGTCCCCATCAAGGGCTCCAGCAGCAAACACAGCGGCCGCAGCGCCGCGTAGCGGCTGGCGACCTTGTGCGCATAGCCGAAGAAGCGCGGCAGGTCCTCGCTGTAGCGGGGCTTGCCGTCGCGGTGCTTGAGGCGGCAGAAGATGCCCAGCACCTTGAGGTGGCGCTGCAGCCCCATCCACTCAAGCTGGCGCCAGAACTCGCCGAAGTCCTCGGGCACCGGCAGCGCGTTGGCGCGCGCAGCCTGCCAGTAGCGCACCGCGATGTCGAGCTCCTCGTCTTCCTCCCAGGAGATGAAGGCGTCGCGGATCAGCGAGGCCACGTCGTAGCTGATCGGACCGCACACCGCGTCCTGGAAATCGAGGATGCCCGGGTTGGGCGTGCTGACCATGAGGTTGCGCGGCATGTAGTCACGGTGCACCACCACGACGGGCTGGGCCAGGGCGCTGGCCACCAGGGTGTCGCAGGCGGCGTCCCAGATGGCCTGTTGCTCGGTGTTCCAGTGCGCGCCGTGCTCACGCACCACGCACCACTCGGGGAACAAGGACAGCTCGCGGCGCAGCAGGGCGTCGTCGTAGGCCGGCAGGCCCGCAGGGACCAGCCGGGACTGCCACTGCACCAGGGCCGCCACTGCGTCACGCATCAGGGCCTGCACCGTGTCGCCGCGGCCCTGCGCACGCGCCTCGTGCAGGGCCTGCAGGTACAGCGAACTGCCCAGGTCGCTCAGCAGCAGGAAGCCCTGCACGTCGTCCTGCGCCAGCACCTGGGGGGCGTTCAAGCCGGCCTGCGCGATGCGCTGCGCCATGTCGACGAAGGGGCGGACGTCTTCCTGGGGGGGCGGGGCGTCCATGACGATGAAGCTGTGGCCCGGCTGCCCCTCGAGGCGGAAATAGCGCCGGAAACTGGCGTCGCTGGAGGCGCTTCGCAGGGTCTCGGGCCGCAGCCCGTGCGCCGGTGCCACCTTGTCCAGCCACTGCCGGAAAGCGGCTTCGCGCGCCGCGTCGGTCCACACGATGGGTGCCTCGGGAGTCGCAGGATGTGAGGGCATGAGGCGGGAATCTCCGAATCAGGTCGTGCGTGATGGAATAATCATCCGATTCTACAAATGGCGGCTTCATACACCGTCACCGATTTCCTCTTCTGCGATGGGCTTGGGCGTCGTGCGATCCTGGTTTCGTTTCTCCCTGTGGGCGGCTGCGCTGAGCGGGCTGGTGATGGCCAGCGATGCCGGCTGGGCGCAGTCACGCGCCAAGCGCTCCGGCGCCAATGGCACGCCCTCGGCCACCGTTGTCGAGGCCCGCGAGATCCACGGCACCCCCGATCAGGAGACCGTGGCCGAGGGTGACGCCGAACTGCGCCGCGACAACCTCACCATCCATGCCGACCGCCTCAGCTACGACCAGCGCAACGACCGCGCGCGCGCCCAGGGCAACGTCACCGTGCTGCGCAATGGCGACACCTTCCGCGGCCCCGAGCTGGAGCTGCAGGTCGAGACCTACGAGGGCTACTTCCTGTCGCCCACCTACGTGCTGGGACGCACCGGCGCCAGCGGCAAGGCCGACCGGGTCGACTTCATCGACCGCCAGCGCTATGTCGGCACCCGCGGCACCTACTCCACCTGCACGCCCGACGACAACGGCCAGCGCGACTGGGAGCTGAGCGCGCGGCGCCTGCGCCTGGACTACGAGAAGAACGAGGGCGTGGCCGAGGGGGCGGTGCTGCGCTTCATGGGCGTGCCGATCCTGGGCGCGCCGTCGATGAGCTTTCCGCTGGGCCATGAGCGCAAGTCGGGCTGGCTGGCACCCGGCTTCGAGACCGACAGCCGCAACGGCCTGCAGGTCTCGGTGCCCTACTACTGGAACATCGCGCCCAACATGGACGCCACGCTGGCGCCGGAGGTGATCCTGCGGCGGGGCAGCGGGTTGAACTCGCAGTTCCGCTACCTCGACACCAGCTACCGCGGCATCACGAACCTGAACTTCCTTCCCAGCGACCGCCAGGCCGACCGCGACCGCTACGGCCTGAACCTGGCCCACAATGCGGACCTCACGAGCAACACCCAGCTCAACCTGCAGGTGCTGCGCGTCTCCGACGACCAGTACTGGAAGGACTTCCACAAGGGCGTGGGCAGCCTGACCCCGCGCCTGCTCCTGTCCGACCTCAACACCACCCGCACCAGCACCGAATGGCAGACCTATGCCCGCGTGCAGAGCTGGCAGGTGCTGCAATCCACCGTGCCGGGCGAGGAGATCGAGGCCCCCTACCAGCGCATGCCGCAGATCGGCGCGCGCACCCGGCAGTCCCTGGGCGGGGGGCTGAAAGTCGATTTCGAAGGCGAGTTCAACCATTTCACCAACCCCACG
This sequence comes from uncultured Burkholderiales bacterium, assembly GCA_966252435.1. Lineage (GTDB taxonomy): Bacteria > Pseudomonadota > Gammaproteobacteria > Burkholderiales > Burkholderiaceae_C > CANHBY01. The sequence continues at coordinate 18,925 of CBINPE010000040.1, forward strand.
GGCACCAGCGACGCCCAGCACCCGACCGGTTCGCGCGTGCACTCGCTGGCCAGCATCAGCCGGCCCTGGGTCACGCCGGCCTGGAGCATCACGCCCAAGCTGTCCTTCAATGCCGCCAGCTACGCCATGGACGAGCCGATCAGCAGCGGCCGCTACGCCGGCCAGAAGACCGCCAGCCGGGTGATCCCCACCGTCAGCCTGGACAACAGCTGGGTGCTCGAGCGCGACAGCCGTTGGTTCGGCAAGGCCATGCGCCAGACCCTCGAGCCGCGCCTGGTCTATGCCTACACCCCTTACCGTGACCAGAGCGGCCTGCCCAACTTCGACGCCTCGCCGATCGACTTCAGCTTCGACACGATCTACTTCAACAACCCCTTCAGCGGCGTCGACCGCGTGGCCGACAACCACCAGATCACGGCGGGCCTGAGCACCCGGCTGATCGACCCGGACAGCGGTGGCGAGGCCATGCGCCTGGGCCTGGTGCAGCGCTACCTGCTGAGCGACCAGCGCGTCCAGCTGAACGATCAGCACGCCAACGAAGGCCCGCCCCTCACCAAGGGGTTCTCCGACATCTTCCTGCTGGGCTCGACCAACGTCATCACGAACTGGGGCCTCAACGCCACCATGCAATACAACCCCGAGCTGTCGCGGGTGCAGCGCTCCCAGGTGGGGGCGAGCTACTCGCCGGGGGCGCAGCGCACCGTCACCGCCTCCTACATCACCGACCGCCTCGCCCCCTCCGAGACGGTGTTGCTGGGCTGGCAGTGGCCGATCTACGGCCCCGCCAGCCCGAGCATGCGGCCGCTGATCTCAGCCTCCACCTCCAGCACGGGGAAGTCCTGCCAGGGCACCTGGTACTCGGTGGGGCGGATGAGCTTCAACACGCGCGACAGCAAGCTGGTCGACTCGATCCTGGGCATGGAGTACGACGGCGGTTGCTGGATCGCCCGCATCGTGGGCCGGCGCCAGTCCACCGGCATCAACGAGTCGGTCACCGGCATCGGCTTCCAGCTCGAGCTGGTCGGCCTGTCGCGGCTGGGCTTCGGCTCCAACCCCGTGCAGCTTCTGAAAGAAAATGTGGGCGGCTACCAGCCCTTGCGCAATTCACCCGGCACGGGTTCCATCGGTACCTCTCCATGACAGACATTCCCCGACCGACCTTCTTCCCCACGGCCGCCCCAGGCTTGTGGGCCGTCCTGCTGAGCGCGGGCCTGTGCGCCGCCGTGGCTGTGCCCGGCAATGCCCAGGCCGAGGCCCAGCCTGCCAAGCCGACGGCGCGGCCCGCCGCCAGCAAGCCTGCGAAGCCGGGCAACAGCACCAGCAACGGCAACAGTGCCAGCGGCAATGGTGGGGCTGGCAAGTACACGGTGCCGATCCCGCCGTCCGAGGCAGCCTCGGCACCCAGCGGCAACGGCATCGCAGGCGACTACATCCTGGTGGTGGTGAACCGCGAGCTGATCACGGCAGGCGAGGTGGCGCGCCGCGTGGCCATCGTGACGCAGAACGCCCAGCTCGACCAGGCCAGCCTGCCGCCGCCGGCCGAGTTGCGCCAGCAGGCGCTGGATGCCTTGATCGACGAGCGCGTGCTGGTCACCTATGCGCGCGACATGGGCCAGCGGGTCGACGATGCCGAGCTGGACCGGGCGGTGGCCAACCAGGCCCAGCAGAACCAGCTCAGCCTGAGCCAGTTCAAGGAGCGGCTGCGTGCCAGCGGGATCGACTTCGCCACCTTCCGCAACAACCTGCGCGACCAGATCATGGTGGAGCGCGTGCGCGAGCGCGAGATGCAGTCCCGCATTCGCCTCACCGACGCCGACGTGGAGAACCTGCTGGCGCAGAAGCTGGCCGAGGCCGGCGTCAGCTATGAATACAACCTGGCCCAGGTCCTGGTGAAGGTGCCGGAAGGCGCCAGCGAGGCCGTGGTGGCCGAGAAGCGGCGGCGGGCGGAGGAAGCCTTTGCCCGGCTCAAGGCGGGCGAGCCGATGGCCAGCGTGGCCCTGGCCTACTCGGAGGACGAGAACAAGGACAAGGGCGGTGCCATGGGCCTGCGCGCGGCCGACCGCCTGCCCGACGTCTTCCTCGACCAGGTGCGCAACCTCAAGCCGGGCGAGCTTGCGCCCTCGCTGCTGCGCACCGGGGCCGGCTTCCATGTGCTGCAGCTGGTCGAGCGGCGCAGCCCGAGCATGGTGCCCATGACGCAGACCCGGGCGCGCCACATCCTGCTGCGGCCCTCCAACCAGCTCAGCCGAGAGGTCGCGCTGCGCCGCCTGGCCGAGTTCAAGCAGCAGATCCAGTCCGGACGCCAGACCTTCGACCAACTGGCCCGCGAAAACTCCCAGGACGGCAGCGCGGCCCAGGGCGGCGACCTGGGCTGGACGCTGCAAGGCTCCTTCGTCCCGGAATTCGAGAACGCCATGAACGCCCTGCCGCTGGGCGGCCTGTCCGAGCCGGTGGTCTCGCGCTTCGGCGTGCACCTCATCCAGGTGGTCGACCGCCGCAAGGTGCCGGTGGAGGTGAAGCAGCTGCGCGAGATGGTGCGCAACATGCTGCGCGAGCAGAAGTTCGAGGCGGCCTATGCCGAGTGGCTGCGCGAGCTGCGTGCCCAGGCCTACATCGAGTTCCGCGAGGTGCCGCAGTGAGCGGGCAGTTCTGAGTGGCGCGCCATCTTCCCCGCAAGCGCTTCGGCCAGCACTTCCTGACCGACAGCTTCATCATCGACAGCCTGCTCCAGACCATCCGCCCCCGGCCGGGCGAGGCCCTGGTGGAGATCGGCCCGGGCCTGGGTGCCCTGACCGAGCCGTTGGTGTCCTGCTGCGAGCGCCTCACGGTGATCGAGATCGACCGCGACCTGGCGGCGCGGCTGCGCCAGCGGCCCACGCTCGAGGTCATCGAGTCCGACGTGCTGCGGGTCGACTTTGCTGCCCTGGCGCAGGCCCGGGGGCAGCGCCTGCGCATCGTGGGCAACCTGCCTTACAACATTTCCACGCCGATCCTGTTCCACCTCCTGCCGGTGGCGGGGCAGGTGGTCGACCAGCACTTCATGCTGCAGAAGGAGGTGGTGGACCGCATGGTGGCCGCGCCGCGCGGCAAGGACTATGGCCGCCTGTCGGTGATGCTGCAGTGGCGCTACCTCATGGACAACGTGCTGGACGTACCGCCGGAGTCCTTCGATCCGCCGCCGCGCGTGGATTCCGCGGTGGTGCGCATGATCCCGCGGCCCGAGCCCGTCCCCTGCGACCCGGCCGTGCTGGAGACCCTGGTGGGCGTGGCGTTCTCCCAGCGCCGCAAGCTGCTGCGCCACACCCTGGGTGCCTGGCTGCAGGCGCGGGAGCAGGACCTGCCGCCCTTCGACCTGCAGCGGCGGGCCGAGGAGGTGCCGGTGGCGGAGTACGTGGCGTTGGCACTGGCCTGCAGTGTGGCAACAGACGGCGAGGCACCGCCGCCGCAGGCATGAAAAAAGCGACCCGCAGGTCGCTTTTTCCTTCTCTCTGGTCGTCCAGGCTTCGTGGCGATCAGGCGGCGTTGAGCCACATGGCTGTGTCGAACGCGCTGCTCATCAGGGGCATGTTCATGCCGAAGCTGGAATTGGCGGCAGCCTTGGAAACCTTGCTGGGCTTGTCCGCGATAGGGGCCATCTCAGCAGCCCGCTCCCATGACCCGTTTTCTTGGGAGCGGGCTACTGAAAAGAATAGAAACATCGGAATGGTGTTTTTCGGTCGTCCCAGAACTCGGAGACTTCCCGGAAGACATCGATCAGCTGTTCGCGGGCTTCGCGGTCAAACCGGGGGTTGTCCGGCAACTGCTCCAGCACCACCACGAACCCCGGTTGGGGCCCGGCCTTGAGCACCAGGTTGGTCATGCCTTCCTTGAGAGACTCCAGGCTCTTGGCAATGTGGACCGGGAACTGAAACGCCGCGGCGATTCCTTCCAGAATGTCTTGCTTGGTCTGTGCGTCGGTCAGATTCGCATACAGAAAATGATGTCCGGCCTCCTGCGCCGCTTGCATCAGATCTTCCGGCCGGTGGGCGCGAATCGATTGAACGATGTTCGGACGCATTGTTTGCAAAAGCATTGTCGCGTTCCTCCTTTATCAAAAAAACTTCAAGCGTCACGGACACTGAGACTCAGCGAGTGCAGACAGGTTCCGGGAGTGTGCGGGGTGCGAAATGGTCAGCTTGGGAAGTGATCCGGACCACCCCTCGAAGGCCTGCTTTGCGCCTTCCCCGGCTGGGAAAAGCGCGAGAAAAACAGCACCTTGTCCTTGAAATCCGAAACGGCGATGGTACCGAAACGGCCCCGCCAACTCAACCCCGAGCTGCGGGTGGCGCCTCTTCGGCACATCTGCTAGCGAGCGCAAACTTAACTGCTGAGCTTGATGGGCAGAGGGTGAGGATGGGTGCCGGTGGGGGAAGGCGGGGCGGATGAGGCGCCCGGGGAGGGCGCGGCGGCCTGCGGGATAACCCTGATATCTGCTCGGACGCAGGTGACCGGGCGTTTCCGTGCAAGAAACGCCCGGGCTGGGCTGGGCTCAGCGTGCGGCGTTGGCGTCGGCCACCGTCAGGGCGGTCATGTTGACAATGCGGCGCACCGTGGCCGAGGGGGTGAGGATGTGCACCGGCTGGGCCGCGCCCAGCAGCACCGGGCCGATCGCGATGCCGCCGCCGGCGGCGGTCTTGAGCAGGTTGTAGCTGATGTTGGCGGCGTCGATGTTGGGCAACACCAGCAGGTTGGCCTCGCCGCTCAGGGTGCTGTTGGGCATCAGCGCGGCCCGGCAGCCGGCGTCCAGGGCGGCGTCGCCGTGCATCTCGCCGTCCACCTCCAGCCAGGGCGCCTGGGCCTGCAGCAGCTCCAGCGCCTGGCGCATCTTGACGGCCGAGGGCTGGTTGCTGGAGCCGAAGTTGCTGTGCGAGAGCAGGGCGGCCTTGGGGCGCAGGCCGAAGCGCATCATCTCCTCGGCCGCCATGATGGTGATCTCGGCCAGCTGCTCGGCCGTCGGGTCGTAGTTGACGTGGGTGTCGACCAGCATGAGCTGGCGCCCGGGCAGGATCAGGCCGTTCATGCAGGCGTAGGTCTTGGCGCCTTCGCGCCGGCCGATCACCTGGTCGATGTAGTGCAGGTGCATGGCGGTGGTGCCCCAGGTGCCGCACAGCAGGCCGTCGACCTCGCGCTTCTTCAGCAGCATGGCGCCGATCAGGGTCAGGCGGCGCCGCATCTCGATCTTGGCCAGCTGCGCCGTCACGCCCTTGCGGGCGGTGAGCTGGTGGTAGGTCTGCCAGTAGTCGCGGTAGCGGTGGTCCTTCTCGGTGCTGACCAGGTCGTAGTCGCGTCCGGCCGCCAGGCGCAGGCCGAATTTCTCGACCCGCTGGGCGATCACGTCGGGGCGGCCGATCAGGGTCGGGCGCGCCAGGTTCTCGTCGACCACCACCTGCACGGCGCGCAGCACGCGCTCCTCCTCGCCCTCGGCGAAGGCCACGCGCTTGTGCACGGCCCGCTTGGCCAGGTTGAAGATCGGCTTCATCGTCGTGCCAGAGGCGTAGACGAAGGTCTGCAGCTTCTCGCGGTAGGCGTCGAAGTCCTGGATCGGGCGCTTGGCCACGCCCGAGTCCGCCGCGGCCTTGGCCACCGCCGGGGCGATCTTGATCATCAGGCGCGGGTCGAAGGGCTTGGGGATCAGGTACTCAGGGCCGAAGCTCAGGTTGGCGCCGGCATAGGCCGCGGCCACCACCTCGCTCTGCTCGGCCTGCGCCAGCTCGGCGATGGCGTGCACCGCGGCGATCTCCATCTCGTCCGTGATGGTGGTGGCGCCCGAGTCGAGCGCGCCGCGGAAGATGTAGGGGAAGCACAGGACGTTGTTGACCTGGTTCGGGTAGTCGGTGCGGCCGGTGGCGATGACGGCGTCGCTGCGCACCTCGTGCACCAGCTCCGGCAGGATCTCGGGCGTGGGGTTGGCCAGCGCGAAGATCATCGGGTTGGCGCGCATCTTGGCCACCATCTCGGGCTTGAGCACCCCGCCCGCGGACAGGCCGAGGAAGACGTCCGCGCCTTCCATTACCTCGGACAGGGTGCGCGCCTCGGTCTTCTGGGCGAAGACGATCTTGTCCTCGTCCATCAGCTCGGTGCGGCCTTCGTACACCACGCCGGCCAGGTCGGTGACCCAGATGTTCTCGCGCGGCAGGCCCAGCTTGACCAGCAAGCCCAGGCAGGCCAGGGCCGCCGCGCCGGCGCCCGAGGTCACGAGCTTGACTTTGCGGATGTCCTTGCCGGTGACTTTCAGGCCGTTCAGGAAGGCCGCGCCCACCACGATCGCCGTGCCGTGCTGGTCGTCGTGGAACACGGGGATGTTCATGCGGGCGCGCAGCGCGCGCTCGACGTAGAAGCAGTCGGGGGCCTTGATGTCCTCGAGGTTGATGCCGCCGAAGGTGGGCTCGAGGGCGGCGATCACGTCGATCAGCTTGTCGAGGTTGTTCTCGTTGACCTCGATGTCGAACACGTCGATGCCCGCGAACTTCTTGAACAGCACGCCCTTGCCTTCCATCACCGGCTTGGCAGCCAGCGGGCCGATGTTGCCCAGGCCCAGCACGGCGGTGCCGTTGGTGACCACGGCCACCAGGTTGCCGCGCGAGGTGTAGCGGAAGGCGTTGGCCGGGTCGGCGGCGATCTCCTCGCAGGCCGCAGCCACGCCGGGAGAGTAGGCCAGGGCCAGGTCACGCTGGTTGATGAGTTGCTTGGTGGCCGCGATGGCCACTTTCCCGGGGGTCGGGAACTCGTGGTACTCGAGGGCGGCGCGGCGCAGTTCGGCTTTTTTCTGATCGGGTGAGGACATGACCTGGTCTCGGGAAATCGTCTGGGGAAACGGCGTGAAAACTCACAAAAACGGCATACGGCTGGCGCAATTGTAGAAGTGGGCGGGGCTGCATACTCCTGCCTTCAGCCCTTCTTACCGCCCCATGGACATCCATCACAAAGTGGCCGCCTGGCTGCGCCTGGTCACCTCGCTGCTCATGATCCTGCTGCTCGTCCCCTTGATGGCGCTGGGCTGGTTCTACATGGACGAGCTGCGCAAGGTGCAAGGGGTGGAGCACCTGGACATCCTGCTGGGGGTGCTGTTCGGGCTGTGCATCTTCGTCGTCGCGCTGAACGTGGCGGAGGCCGTGGCCGCCATCTGCTGCCTGCGCGGCTCGCTGGCCGCCAGGAACTGGCTGACGGTCTTCGCGATCCTGAGCCTGCTGAACTTCCCGCTGGGCACGGCCCTGAGCGTCTACACCCTGTGGGCGATGAACCGTCCCACCCCGAAGGCCGAACCGGCAATGCCTGCAGCCCCCGCGGGCCTGCCGCCGGCCCCCTGAGACATCCCGCACACCCGGGCTGCGGCTACGCGGAATTGCGCATGGCCGCGCCTTCAATCTCATCGATACTGTGAGCGCTATGCGTCAATCAGGTATCGTCCCCAAGTCATTGCTGTCACCGGAGGGCCGGGGAGACCGCCGCAGACGCCGCTTCGGCCTGTGGACCGTCCTGGTGCTGCTGCTGGGCGTGGCGCAGTCGCTGCTGGTCTGGCTGACGCTGAACTACGAGAGCACCCGGCTGCAGGAAAAGACCGAGGCGGTCGGGCTGGCCATCACGGCCGACGTGCGCCAGGCCCTGGGGCAAGACCTGCAAAGCCTGCAGTCGCTGCTCTGGAACGACCCGACGCCCGGCCAATGGCGGGCCGACGCCGCCGAGCTGCTGCGCACGCACCGCAGCATCCTGCGCATCGAGCGCCGCCGCGCGCTGGACGCCCAGTTGCAACTGGTCGACGCGATCGAGACGCCCTACCAGGCGGCGGTGTTCGGCGAGGTGCCGCGCGAGCAGCTCGACGCCGAGACCCTGCTGGCCTGCACGAATGCCCGGCGCCTGGCCAGCCCGGCCTACTCGCGCAGCTACTTCGTGCCCCTGCCCGGCGGCCATGGGCTGGAAGTGATCGACGTGTGCATCCCGGCGCAGATCGATGGCCGGCGGGACGGTTTCATGACCGCCACCTTCTCGCTGCCGAGCCTGCTCAACCTCTCGATCGGGGCCGAGCCGAGCAAGGGCTTCGAGGTCTCCTTCGTCGACAGCGACGGCAGCCGATTGGCGCGCGCCGGGGTGGCCCGCGGCGCCGGCGTGTTCGTCGCCGACCGCCTGATCGACCTGCCGGGCACGACCATGAAGCTGCGCGTGGACAGCGTGGCCGGGCGCCCGCGTCTGATCCCCAACCTCGCGGTGGCACTGGTGCTGGGACTGTCGTTCGGCCTGGCCTGCGTGGTGGTGCTGCTGGTGCGCGACGTGCGCCGTCGCAGCATCGCGGAGGCCGCGCTGGCCGAGGCCCTGGCGTTCCGCAAGGCCATGGAGGACTCGCTCGTCACGGGGCTGCGCGCGCGCGACCTGGAGGGCCGCGTCACCTACGTCAACCCGGCGTTCTGCAAGCTGGTGGGCTTCTCGGCCCACGAGCTGGTGGGCGTGAGCACGCCGCCCTACTGGCCCGCCGAGCTGGTGGAGGAGTACAGCCGCCGCCAGGTCGTGCGGCTGAAGGCCTTCGGCACCGAGGGCCCCCCGCACGAGTCGCAGGAAGGCTTCGAGACCACCTTCGTGCGCGCTGACGGGCGGCGCATCGCGGTGCTGATCTTCGAGGCCCCGCTGGTCAACGGCGAGGGCCGCCACACTGGCTGGATGAGCGCGGTGCTCGACGTCAGCGAGCAACGCCGGGTGGAGGAGCTGTCGCGCCAGCAGCAGGAGCGGCTGGCGGCCACGGCGCGGCTGGCCACGGTGGGGGAGATGGCTTCCCTGCTGAGCCATGAGCTGAACCAGCCGCTGGCGGCCATCGCCAGCTATGCCACCGGCTCCCTTAACCTGCTGCAGGAGCCGCCGCTCGACGAGCAGATGCTCAAGGTCGCGATCGGGCGCATCGCCGAGCAGGCCGAGCGCGCCGGGCACGTCATCAAGAGCGTGCACGACTTCGTGCGCCGCCGCGAGCATGCGCGCGAGCCGGTGCGGGCGCAGACGCTGATCGACGCGGTGCTGCCGCTGGTGCACCTGCAGGCCCGCAAGAGCGGGGCGCGGGTCAATGTGGACTGCGCCGCGGACCTGCCCCGGGTGATGTGCGACCGGACCATGGTGGAGCAGGTGCTGTTGAACCTGACGCGCAATGGCATCCAGGCCATGGAGGGGCACACGGCGGTCGAGCGGCGCGAGCTGCTGCTGCGGGTGCAGCGGCGCGAGGGGCGCTTCCTGAGCTTCCATGTGATCGACCATGGCCCGGGCATCGACGAGGCGGTGGCGCAGCGCCTGTTCACCCCCTTCTTCACGACCCGCACGGAGGGCATGGGGCTGGGCCTGAGCCTGTGTCGTACAGTGATCGAGCAGCACGGCGGCCGGTTGGATTTCGAGAACCGTGCCGAGGGCGGGGCGGAATTCCTGTTCACCCTGCCCGTGCAGGAGCCGCCCGCCTTACCCAAAGGAGTACCGTCATCATGAATTCGCAACTTGATCCCAGCCTGGGACTGCCGGTGGTCTACCTGGTGGATGACGAGGAGGTGGTGCGCGACGCGCTGGCCTGGCTGCTGCGCACGCGCCGCCTGCTGTCGGAGAGCTTCCCCAGCGCCGAGCGTTTCGAGGAGTTCCTTGCCACCCGGCCGACGCCCTGGCCGACGTCCCCCAGCTGCCTGTTGCTCGACGTGCGCATGCCGGGCACGAGCGGGCTGGAGTTGTTCGAACGGCTGATGGACCAGGCGAACCTGGCCGCCGCGCTGCCGGTGATCTTCCTGACAGGCCATGGGGACGTGCCCACGGCGGTGGGGGCGGTCAAGCGCGGGGCCTTCGATTTCGTCGAGAAGCCCTTTGCCGACAACGCGCTGGTCGACCGCATCGAGCGGGCGCTGGTGGCCAGCGGCGAGAGCCTGCTCAAGCGCCGCGCGACCGACCGCTTCGCGCGGCTGCAGTCGGACCTCACGGAGCGGGAGCGCGATGTGATGCGGCTGGTGGTGGAGGGGCGCGCCAACAAGGTGATCGCCGAGACCCTGCACATCAGCGTGCGCACGGTGGAGGTCCACCGGGCACGGGTGTTCGAGAAGATGAACGTCAAGTCGGCGGTCGAGCTGGCCAATCTGCTGCAGCAGATGGGGCATTGAGATTGGACGCTCGCTGCCTTCGCACCCTTCGATACCTCAGGGCGAACAGGGTTCTTGCCGCCATGCCTTGTGTTCGCATTCCTCCCGTTCGCCCTGACCCTTCGACAAGCTCAGGGCAGGGTGCGCCTGGCGGCGTATCGAAGGCCGCGAGCGCTTCTCTCCCACCGCATCGCCCACCACTCCCCGTGCGCGCTGAGGTGTCGAAGCGCGCGCATGTGTGAGCATGCTGGGTTTTGGGTTGGAGATGTTCATGACGCATTGCCTTGAAGGGACAGGCTTCGCCTGGCCTGGGCGTTTTTCGGCACCGAAGGTTCTCCATGGGTGAATTCGATCTCATCGAGACCTACTTCAAGCGGCCCGCCCGCCGCGCCGCGCTGGGCGTGGGAGACGATTGCGCCTTGCTGGCCCTGGCGCCCGGCATGCAGCTGGCCACCTCGACCGACATGCTGGTGGAGGGGCGGCATTTCCTGTCCACCGTCGATCCGCAACGGCTCGGGCACAAGGCGCTGGCGGTGAATCTCAGCGACCTGGCCGCCTGCGGGGCGCGGCCGCTGGCTTTCACACTGGCGCTGGCCCTGCCCGCCGTCGACGAGGCCTTCCTGGCCGGGTTCTCGCGCGGTCTGCTGGCACTGGCCGATGCGCACGGGTGCGAGCTGGTCGGCGGCGACACCACCCGCGGTCCGCTCAACCTGTGCCTGACCGTGTTCGGCGAAGTGCCCGCGGGCCAAGCCCTGCTGCGCAGCGGGGCCCGCGACGGCGACGATCTCTACGTCAGCGGCCGCCTCGGCGACGCCCGGCTCGCGCTGGAGGTGCTGCGCGGCCGCGTCAGCCTGCCCGGGGACGACTTCGAGCAGGCGCGCCGCGCGCTCGAGCAGCCCGAGCCGCGCGTCGCCCTGGGCCTGGCCCTGCGCGGGCTGGCGCACAGTGCCATCGACGTCTCCGACGGCCTGCTCGGCGACCTGCGGCATGTGCTGCGGGCCTCCCGGCTGTCAGCCCGCCTGGATGTGGATGCCGTGCCGCGCAGCCCGGTGCTAGCCCGGCAGCCCCGGCATTGGCAGCGCGCCTGCACCCTGGCCGGCGGTGATGACTACGAGCTTCTGTTCAGCGCCGCACCGGCACGGGCTGCCGAGGTGCAGCAGGCCGCGGCCGCCTGTGGCGTGCCCGTGACCCGCATCGGTGGGCTGCGCGCCGGCGTGGCGGGGGAGGTGCAGCTGCACGACGCGCAAGGCGCGGCGGTGGACCCGCGCGAGGCCGGGGCCTCCTTCGACCACTTCGCCGCGGGCTGACCCGCTGCCGTCGGCCTCCGCAGGAAACCCCGCACGGGGCAGGGGCCTGCGCAGGGCTACCATGCGCCATCCTGGACATGGGCACAGACCGACGAGGGGAACCGCACGATGCTGAACTGGCTGAGTCAACTGGATCAACGCTATTTCCCCGTCCGCTACACCGCCTGGTACCTGTGCGCGGTGGGCTGCCTGCTGACGGCCTTCACCTGGGTGGCCTTCGACATCGGCGGTGTCTGGTCGGCCTTGTTCCTGGGACTGGTCGCGCTCGGCTTCTACGACACCCAGCAGACGCGCCACGCCGTGCTGCGCAACTACCCCGTCATCGGGCACCTGCGCTTCCTGCTGGAGTACATCCGCCCCGAGATCCGCCAGTACTTCATCGAGAGCGACAACGAGGCCGCGCCCTTTTCGCGCCAGCAACGCTCGCTGGTCTACCAGCGCGCCAAGGGCCAGCCCGACAAGCGGCCCTTCGGCACCCAGCGCGACGTGCACGCCAACGGCTACGAATGGATCAACCACTCGCTGCAGCCCACGGTCGTGCCGAGCCACGACTTCCGCGTGACGATCGGCACCGGCCGCGCCCAGCCCTACAGCGCCAGCGTGTTCAACATCTCGGCCATGAGCTTCGGCGCCCTCAGCGCCAACGCCATCCGCGCCCTCAACCTCGGCGCGGCACGCGGCCACTTCGCGCACGACACGGGCGAGGGCTCGATCAGTCGCTACCACCGCGGCGAACAGCCCGGGCAGGGTGGCGACCTGATCTGGGAGATCGGCTCGGGCTACTTCGGCTGCCGCGACGCCGAGGGCCGCTTCAGCCCCGAGCTGTTCAGCCGCGCGGCCCAGGATCCGCAGGTGAAGATGATCGAGCTCAAGCTCAGCCAGGGGGCCAAGCCGGGACATGGCGGCGTGCTGCCCGGGCCGAAGGTGACGCCCGAGATCGCCGAGGCGCGCGGCGTGGCCGCCTGGCAGGACTGTCTCAGCCCGGCGGCGCACAGCGCCTTCTCCACGCCCCTGGAGATGATGCAGTTCATCGAGCAGCTGCGCGAGCTGTCAGGCGGCAAGCCCACCGGCTTCAAGCTGTGCATCGGCCATCCCTGGGAGTGGTTCGCGCTGGCCAAGGCGATGCAGGAGAGCGGCATCCTGCCCGACTTCATCGTCGTCGACGGGGCCGAGGGCGGCACGGGTGCGGCCCCCCTGGAGTTCACCGACCACGTCGGCGCGCCCCTGCAGGAAGGCCTGCTGCTGGTCCACAACACGCTGGTCGGGCTGAACCTGCGCGAGCACGTGAAGATCGGCTGCGCCGGCAAGGTGGTCAGCGCCTTCGACATCGCCCGCATGATGGCGCTGGGGGCGGACTGGTGCAATTCGGCGCGCGGCTTCATGTTCGCCCTCGGCTGCATCCAGGCCCAGAACTGCCACACCGGCAACTGTCCCAGCGGCGTGGCCACGCAGGACGCCCTGCGCCAGAAGGCCCTGGTGGTGCCCAGCAAGGCCGAGCGGGTGTTCCAGTTCCACCAGAACACCCTCAAGGCCCTGCAGGAGCTGGTCCAGGCCGCCGGCCTGCACACGCCGCATGACATCACGGCCTACCACATCGTGCGGCGCGACGCGGAGCACGGCGTGCGGCTGCTGGCCAACCTGCTGCCCTTCCTCAAGCCCGGCGTGCTGCTGCAGACGCCACTGCCGCGCGACCTGCCGGCCGTGTTCGGCACCTACTGGGCGCGTGCCCAGGCGGCCAGCTTCTCGGCGCTGCCCTAACTCAGCTTGAACACCGCCACGGCCGCGTCGAGGTTGGCGCCCTGGTCTTTCAGGCTGGTGACGGCGGAGGCGCTTTGTTCGGCCAGGGCGGCGTTCTGCTGGGTCGAGTCGCTGATGCTGGCGATGGACTGGTTGAGGTTGCTGATGTCATTGGCCTGTTGCTGCGTGGAGGCCGTGATCGAGGCCACCAGCTGGGTGACCTCGTCCGAGCGCGAGACCACGTTCTTCATGGTGTGGCCGGCATCCTGGACCAGGGCGGCGCCATGGTTGATCACCGCCGAGGAGTCCTCGATGAGGGTCTTGATCTCGCGGGCCGACTGGGCCACGCGCTGAGCCAGGCCGCGCACCTCGCTGGCGACCACGGCGAAGCCGCGCCCCTGCTCGCCGGCGCGGGCCGCCTCCACCGCGGCGTTCAGCGCCAGCAGGTTGGTCTGGAAGGCGATGCCATCGATCACCGACACGATGGCCGAGATGCGCTCCGAGGACGAGGTGATGCGGGACATGGCCTCCACGATCTGGTTGGTCACCTCGCCGCCCTGGCGCGCGGCGCTGGCGGCTTCGTCGGCGGCCACGTTGGCCTTGCGGGAGGTCTCGGCATTGCGCTGCACGGTGTTGGTCAGCTGCGCGATGGCGTTGCTGGTGTCTTCCAGGGCGCAGACCTGCCTTTCGGTGCGGTTGGACAGGTCCACGCCACCGCTGGCGATCTCCACCGAGGCGCTGTGCATCGACTCCACGCCGTCGCGCACGCGCTGCACGAGGTCGCGCAGGCCATGCTGCATGTCGTTGAGCGCTTCGGCCAGCACGCTGACCTCGTCGGTGCCGCTGGTGGTGAGGTGCTGGGTCAGGTCGCCCTTGGCGACGGCCTTGGCGTTGGCCGCGGCCGCGGCCAACGGCGTGGCGATGCGCGCCGACACCACGGCCGCCGTGATGAAGCCGAACACGTTGGCCACCAGCAGCACGCCAATCAGCAGGAACTTGGTGTTGCGGTAGGTGGCATCGGCCGCGGCGGCGGAGGCATCGGCGGCCTGGCTCTCGGCCTGGATCATGCCGTGCACGTCAGCCTTGAGCGTGTCGAACAGGGCCTGGTACGCGCCCCCCATCGCCTTGAGGCCGAACTCGCCGGTCAGCGCCATGGCTTTGTCGTTGCCCTTCAGGTAGGCCTCCCAGTGGGTGGCGAAGTCCTGCGCCTTGGTGGCCTGCTCGGGCAGCTGGCTGGCGGCCCGGATGTCGGCCACCAGCTGGCGGACTTCGTCGATGGACGCCTTCACGGCGGCCTCGCCGGCCTTGCGGTCATCGTCCTCGTCGGCCAGGATGGTGCGCAGCTGGGCGATGCGCATGCGGTGGATCGCCGCCGAGGCTTCCTGGGCCCGCTGGATGCGTGGCAGCGATTCGCCCGCCACCTGGCTGGTCGCCTCCTTGACGCGGCCCAGGTTCCAGATGGCGATCATGCCGGCCGTGTCCGCGAAAAGCATCACGGCCATGAAGCCCATCAGGATCTTGCTGCGGATGCTCCCGCTGCGGATCTGCTGCCAAATTCCCATGTTCGATGCTCCCGTTCAGCCCAACGGGATGGTGCCTCGCCCGGTATGGGGCAAAAGGCTGAACAGGTTGATGGGAGCGGGCTTTTTTGAAATTTTCGGCGTAAATGCATGCCGAAAGCGGCAGATTAAGGGCCGCAATCCTGCCGATCTCAACCTATTGATTGAATCGGCGGTCAGGTCCTCGCACTGCCGCTGGCCGTGCTCAGCGACCCGCCTTGAAAGCCGTGAACACGCGGGTCTGCACGCGGCGGATGTCTTGTGGCAGGGCGTCCGGTGGCGTCATGCGCTTCTTGTCGGCGTCGCTCAGGAAGATGGTCTTGTTCTCGGCCACCTCCTTCTTCACGAAGGGCAGCGAAGCCGCGTTGGGGTTGGCGTAGAACACCTTGTTGGTCAGCGAGGCGTGCACTTCGGGGCGCAGGATGTAGTTGATGAACAGGTGGGCGTTCTCCACGTTCTTGGCATCCTTGGGGATGGCCATGGAGTCGAAGAACAGGGTGGCGCCACCGCTGGGGATCAGGGCCTGGATGTCGGCGCCGGACTTGGTCTCGATGGCGCGGGCGCGGGCGATGTTGATGTCGCCCGAGTAGCCCATCACGACGCACAGCGAGCCCGCGGCGAGGTCGTTGATGTAGCCTGAGGACGAGTAGCGCGTCACATAGGGCTTGATGGTCTTGAGCATGGCCGCGGCGGCGTCATAGTCGGCGGCGTTGCGGCTGTAGGCCGGCTTGCCCACGTACATCATGGCCACCGGCAGCACCTCCGAGGCCGAATCCAGGAAGTTCACACCACAGCCCTTGAGCTTGGATGCGTACTTGGGGTCGAAGATCAGGCTCCAGGCGTTCTCGGGCATGGGCAGGTCGCCGAGGGCAGCCTTGACCTTGGGGGTGTTGATGCCCACGGTCACGTAGCCCCACAGCCAGTTCACCAGGTGCTCGTTGCCGGGATCGACCGCCGCCAGTTGCTCCAGCAGGCCCTTGTCCAGGTTGCCCCAGTTGGTGAGCTTGCTGCGGTCGAGTTTCTGCAGCAGGCCACCCTCGATCTGGGCCTTGGCGAAGTGCGCGCCGGGCACCACGATGTCATAGCCCGTCTTGCCCGCCACCAGCTTGGCGTGCAGCACCTCGTTGTTGTCGTAGTTGTCGTAGCGGACCTTGATGCC
>CBINPE010000041.1:0-33939 GCA_966252435.1 uncultured Burkholderiales bacterium
CGACCAGCACGGCCAGGTTGCGGCCGGCGTCCACGGCGATCACGACCTTGCGCACGGGCACCTCCAGGATGTCCTCGTAGAGCGGCTCGTAGGGCACGCGCTCGAACTCCTTTTCCAGGGTCTCCTTGCGCACCAGGTGCACGATCAGCTTGAGGCGCATCTTGCGACGCACCGCTGTCTCGCCGAAGATGGCCTTGATGTCGAGCAGGCCGATGCCACGCACCTCGAGCAGGTTCTGCAGCAGCTCAGGGCAGCGCCCCTCCAGCACAGCCTGCGAAACGCGGAACAAGTCCACCGCGTCGTCCGCCACCAGGCCATGCCCGCGCGAGATCAGCTCCAGCCCCAGCTCACTCTTGCCCAGGCCCGACTCGCCGGTCAGCAGCACCCCGAGCCCGAGAATGTCCATGAACACGCCGTGGCGCGTGGTGCGCTCGGCGAACAACTGCGCCAGGTAGCCGCGCACCACGTCGATCACCTGGCCGGCGGACTCGCGGGTCACGAACAGGGGGATGTCGGCGCGGTCGCACAGGGCCACGAGCCGGTCGGGCGGCAGCTGGTGGTCGGCCACGATCACCACTGGCGGCTCCAGCGTGACGATGCGCTGGATGCGCCGCTCCTGGTCTTCAGGACTGGAGGTCGACAGGTAGGCGACCTCGCGCGCGCCCACGATCTGGACACGGTAGGGGTGGATGTAGTTCAGGTAGCCGACCAGGTCGGCGGCCGACTGGGCGCTGCGCACGGCACGGTCGTCGAAGCGGCGCTCCGGATGCGCATGGCCGGCGATCCATTCCCAGTGCAGGCTGGGCCGGTGGGCCTCGAACAGCGCCTCGGCACTGATGACGGTGGGCTTCATCTCGGCCGGAAACGGCTCAGGGCCTGCGGCCGTGCGGGGCTCATGCGACCGACTTCAAGGGAGCCCAGTTGGAGATGAGCTCGTGAACCTTCACCGCGTCGGGCTCGGTCTTCAGACGCTCGCGCAATTCGCGATCGCTCAGCATCTCTGCAATTTCAGACAGGATTTCCAGGTGGCGCTGGGTGGCCGCTTCGGGCACCAGCAGGAAGATCATCAAGCCCACCGCCTCGTCATCGGGCGCATCGAAGGCGATGGGCTGCTGCACGCGCAGCACCGCCGCCAGGGGGTTCTTCAAGCCTTTGATGCGCCCATGGGGAATGGCCACCCCATGACCCAGGCCGGTGGAGCCCAGCCGCTCCCGGGCAAACAGGTTGTCCGTCACGGTGGGCCGGGCCACGGCATGCTGGTTTTCGAACACCAAGCCCGCATGCTCGAAGGCACGCTTCTTGCTGGTGGCGTCCACATCCACCAGCACATTACTGACAGGCAAAATGGCAGCGAGACGATTCATCAACAATCCATGTGAGGCACCCTGACGTTGCGACAACGGGCAGGTGCGTCATCTCCATCAAAAAACCAGGCCAACCGGCAGGACCATCCTTGCCGCACGACGGAGTCATTGTGCACGTGCCGTCGCTGCGCAGCAACGCCTCTCTTGCGGAAATGCACCTGTCACGCAACAGAAGAGATCGTCCTGCCTTGCGAGCCATTTCACTCTTGGCCAACAGGGAAGCAGCCATGAAAAAGCGGCCTCGGAGGGCCGCTTTTTCATCTGGAATTTTCCCCTGAACCGGGGGAGCCGAGGGCCCCCAGCCGAGGGCCCCCAGGGACATCCAGGGTTCATGCCTATTGCAGATCGGTGTTCATGCGCTTGGCAGGTTGGTGATGGTGGTCCTGGAGGCGGTCCTTGTGGCGGCAGACCTGGCGGTCCAGCTTGTCCATAACCTGGTCGATGGCGGCGTACAAATCTTCGTGACTGTTTTCAACAAAAATGTCTTTCCCTTTGACATGCAGCGTGATTTCAGCTTTTTGCCGCCTTTCCTTCTCCTTCAGCTTCTCCACGGAAAGCAGCACGTTCACATCCACGACCTGATCGAAATGCCGGGTGACACGGTCCAGCTTCGTGAGTACATACTCTCTCAGGGATGGCGTCAACTCGAGATGGTGGCCGCTGATGGTCAAGTTCATAAGAACTCCTTTCGGGGGGTAAAGGTGTCCGAGACACCGAGGCTGAAACCATTGAATCCAGCGTACCAACCTTGTGCTCGGGTGGCAAGCCAGCCCCAAGTTCGAGCGAAGTGCTGCACCTTGGCCGGCGCTTTGCCTTCTCGGCATAGCTCGGGTCTAATCATTCGTTCCCCTGTTTCTGACCCATCCCACGTCCTGCCTTTCTCCCCGCCTGCCCGCCCATGTCCATGAATCAACTCGACCAGCTCAAGCAATTCACCACGGTGGTCGCCGACACTGGCAATTTCAAGCAACTGGCCGCCTTCGCGCCCCAGGATGCCACCACCAATCCCTCTCTGATCCTGAAGGCCGTGCAGCAACCGGCCTACGCCCCCCTGCTGGAAGAAACCGTGCGCCAGCACCAGCGCGAACCGCTGGACCGCATCGTGGATCATGTGCTGGTGCGCTTCGGGCAGGAGATCCTGAAGCTCATCCCCGGTCGCGTCTCGACCGAAGTGGACGCCCGGCTGAGCTTCGACGTGGCCGCCACCGTGGCCCGCGCCCGCCACCTGATCACGCTCTACGGTGAAGCCGGCGTGCCCCCCGAGCGGGTGTTGATCAAGCTGGCCTCCACCTGGGAGGGCATCCAGGCCGCGCGCATCCTGGCGCACGAAGGCATCCGCTGCAACCTCACCCTGCTGTTCTCTCTGTGCCAGGCTGTGGCCTGCGGGGACGCCGGCGTCCAGCTGATCTCCCCCTTCGTCGGCCGCATCTACGACTGGCACAAGAAAGCCGCCGGCGCTGCATGGGTGGAAGCTGAACACCAAGGGGCGAACGACCCGGGCGTGCGCTCCGTCACCCAGATCTACACCTATTACAAGAAGTTCGACATCCCCACCGAGGTCATGGGCGCCAGTTTCCGCAACCTGGGCCAGATCACCGCCTTGGCGGGATGCGACCTGCTCACCATCAGCCCCGAGCTGCTGGCGCAGTTGAAGGAAAGTGATGCCCCCGTGGTCCGCGTCCTGTCGCCCGAGCAGGCGTGCCAGGCTCCGATCCACGCCATCACCTACAACGAGGCCAGCTTCCGCCTGGCACTCAACGA
Organism: uncultured Burkholderiales bacterium; assembly: GCA_966252435.1. Classification (GTDB taxonomy): domain Bacteria; phylum Pseudomonadota; class Gammaproteobacteria; order Burkholderiales; family Burkholderiaceae_C; genus CANHBY01. The sequence continues at coordinate 3,126 of CBINPE010000041.1, forward strand.
AGATGCGATGGCCACCGAGAAACTGGCCGAAGGCATCCGCGGCTTCGTCGCCGACGCCGTGAAACTGGACCAGATGGTCCAAGCCCTGATGAAATCCTGACAAATAAAACCATGCCTCTCCCCTCTCCCCGCTGTGACCAGACTCCCGCCTGGGCCGCCCTGGCCGGGCACCATGAAGCCCATGGCCGCGACTTCGACCTGCGCGAGGCCTTCGCCCGCGATCCTCGGCGCGCCCAACAACTGAGCCTGCAGGCACCCGGCGTCTTCGCCGACCTCTCGAAGAACTGGCTCGACACCGCCACCCTGCACTTCCTGCTCGAGCTGGCCGGTCAATGCCAGCTGGCGCCGCGGCGCGACGCCCTGCTGCGCGGCGACCCCATCAACACCACGGAAGACCGTGCCGTGCTGCACACCGCGCTGCGCGCCCCGCGCGGCCAGGGGCCCTTCAGCGACGATGTGCACGGCATCCTGGACGCCATGCTGGACTTCGCCGAGTCCGTGCGCAATGGCGGGCGCATCCGGCACGTGGTCAACATCGGCATCGGCGGCAGCGACCTGGGCCCGCAGATGGTGGTGCCTGCCCTGGACGCCTACACCCATCCCGGCATCCAGATGCATTTCGTCTCCAACGTGGACGGGCATGACCTGAGCCGCGTGCTGCGCCGCCTGTCGCCGCACGACACGCTGTTCATCATCGCCAGCAAGACCTTCACGACCCAGGAGACGATGGCCAACGCCCAGGCCGCCAAGGCCTGGTTCGAGGCGCAGGGCGGCACCGACATCGCGTCGCACTTCGTGGCCACCACCACCAACGTGGCCGCGGCGGCCGACTTCGGCATCCAGACCACCTTCGGTTTCTGGGACTGGGTGGGCGGACGCTACTCCCTGTGGAGCGCCATCGGCCTGCCCATCGCGCTGGCCATCGGAGCCCAGAATTTCCGTGATCTGCTGGCCGGCGCCCATGCCATGGACCGCCACTTCGCCACCGAGCCCCTGGCGCAGAACCTGCCCGTCGTGCTGGGGCTGCTGGACGTGTGGTATCGCAACTTCCACCGGCTGGGCAGCCGTTGCGTGGCGCCCTACCACCAGGGCCTGGCCCGCCTGCCGGCCTACCTGCAGCAGCTCGAGATGGAAAGCAACGGCAAGCGCGTCGACCTGGAGGGCGAGCCGCTGCCCTTCGGCACCAGCCCCGTGGTCTGGGGCGAGCCGGGCACCAACGGCCAGCACGCCTACTTCCAGATGCTGCACCAGGGCACCGACGTGATTCCGGTCGAATTCATCCTGGTCAAGAAGCCCACGCACGACCTGGCCGATTCCCACGCCAAGCTGCTGGCCAACGGGCTGGCCCAGGCGCAGGCGCTGATGCTGGGCAAGAGTACCGAGGAAGCCCTGAAGGACAGCGCCCCCACGGCGTCGCGCACCCTGGACCGCACCGTCCTGGCGCGCCACCGCACCTTTCCGGGGAACCGTCCCAGCACCACCCTGCTGCTGGACGAACTGACGCCCTTCACGCTGGGCGCCCTGGTGGCGCTGTACGAGCACCGTGTGTTCGTGAGCGGGGCGCTGTGGGGCATCAACAGCTTCGACCAGTGGGGGGTGGAACTGGGCAAGGCGCTGTGCAACAACCTGCTGCCTCGCCTGGCCTCCGGCGACACCAGCGGCCTCGACGCCTCGACCGCCGGCCTGATGGAGCGCCTGCGGCGCCCCTGACCCCCTCCTTCGGGGGAGGTTGAAATGCGTTCCAATGCGGGGTGGCCGTTGTACAGCCTGGCGTGGCCACCGCCGCAGGAACGATCATGACGTACGCTGTTGAACAAACCTGCTTCTTCTTCCCCTGGGGACTGACCCCTTCCGAATGCGCTTCCTGGGTGCAGGCCTGGGGCAGCATTCTGGCCATCGTGGGCAGCGTGGCCCTGGCCGTGTGGCAGACACGGCGCCAGCTCCGCGTCACTCACCGGCAGCGCCAGGCCGAACGCATGCAGGTGGCCGAGGCCCTGCTGGCGCTGGCCAGGAGCAGCCGGGGGCTGCAGATCCACCTGGGTGAGCAGCTCGACAGCCGCGAGGCCGTCCAACTCGCCGAGCAGGGCAACCTGCCCACCGCCATGACCGAATTGCATGCCCTGGAGCGCGCCCTTGCCCACATCCCGTTGCAAGCGCTGGAACCCGTGCTGCTTGGCCCGGCCAGCATGCTGGCCAGCAGCATGCACCAGTACCGGCTGCGCATCGACAGCCTGCTGCAGAATCACCGCAAGATGGACGCCGCCGATCTGGAGACCCAGTTCGAGATGTTGAACACCCTGGCGTTCACGTTGCAGGAGGCCTTGTCCGACCTGGAACGCCACCTCGGCCAACTGCGCAGCCAGGACGGCTGAACGCGCAGGGTCAGGGGATGAGCGGCTGCTGCAACTGGGGCAGCAACTTGTTGACCGCGTTGCGGGCGATGTTGCGCGGCACCACCCCGACGAAGCCACCGGACTCGACGTGCATCTCGGCCGGCAAGATGAAGAACGACATGGCCCGCACGAACAGGTTGGACCGCACCCAGGCCTCCAGCACGAGCCGTCCGCCCTGGTGCTCGACGCGCAACATCATGGGCGCCACCAGGAAGCCGATGCCTTTCTGATAGAGCCGGCCGGGGCCGGTGGCAGGCTTGGCCTTGAAGCCATTCTCCGCGGCCCAGCGCTCGATGGCGGGCAGGGGATCGTCGGCGACGCCGAACTCGAGGCGGGTGCGAGGCTTCATGAAGACTTCCGAAAAAACAGGACGAGGCATTCTGCCGTCATCCCGTCGCCCTGCGCCCCCCCGGATTCAAGGGGCCGGCCGAGCCAGCCAGGCCTGCGCCAGGCGCACCCAGAGCGTGGCACCAAGTGGAATCAGCGCGTCGTTGAAGTCGTAGCTCGGGTTGTGCAGCATGCACGGCCCCATGCCATGGCCGCCCTCGCGATGGCTGCCGTCCCCGTTGCCGATCAGAAAGTAGGCGCCTGGTTTGTCCAGCAGGAAATAGCTGAAGTCCTCCGCGCCCATGGTCGGCTCGAACTCGTGCACCTGGGCCGCACCCACCAGCCCCGTCATCACCTGGCGCACGAATTCGGTTTCGCGGGGGTGGTTGATGGTGGGCGGGTAGTTGCGGTGGAAGGTGAAATCCGCACGCAGCTGAAATGCAGCCGCCAGGTGCTCGGTGAGCTCGCGCATGCGCTGCTCGATCAGGTCGAGCACTTCCAGGGTGAAGGTGCGCACCGTGCCGCGCAGCTCGACGCTGTCGGGAATCACGTTGGTGGCTTCGCCGGCATGGATCATCGTCACCGAGATCACCCCCGCATCGATCGGCCGCATGTTGCGGGTCAGGATGGTCTGGAAGGCCTGCACCAGCTGACAGGCCACCGGGACGGGATCGACCCCGTTGTGCGGCATGGCCGCGTGCGAACCCTTGCCGTGCAGGACGATGCGGAACTCATTGCTGCTGGCGAAGCAGGGGCCGCTCTTGATGGCGAACTCGCCCGCGGCCATGCCCGGCCAGTTGTGCGCCCCGAAGATCGCCTCGACCGGGAAGCGCTCGAACAAGCCGTCCTTGATCATCTCGCGCGCCCCGCCACCGCCCTCCTCCGCCGGCTGGAACACCAGCACCACGCGGCCATCGAAATCGCGGGTCGCGGCCAGGTGCTGCGCCGCGGCCAGCAACATGGTGGTGTGCCCGTCATGCCCGCACGCGTGCATCCGGCCGGGATGGCGGCTGGCATGTGCGAAGGTGTTGTGCTCCGTCATCGGAAGGGCATCCATGTCGGCGCGCAAGGCCACCGCGCGCGCGCCGGGACGGCCCTGGATCACCCCGACCACACCGGTCGTTCCCAGGCCCTGGTGCACTTCGATCCCCCACTCGCCCAACTGCCTGGCGACCACCTCGGCGGTGCGGACTTCCTTGAAGCACAGCTCGGGGTGGGCGTGCAGGTCGCGCCGGAGTGCCGTCAGGCGGGGCAACTCGGCCTGGATCGATTCAATCAAGTAGGACATGGTCGGTCTCCTGGAGGAAAGACTTGCATAGGGCTGAGCGCACGCCGGCATCAACGGCCAGCGCCAGCCAGGCCGGCACGGAAGGCCTCGAAGATCAGCATCAGCGGCCCCTCGGGCGTGACGATGCGGTAGCTGCGGCTGGCCGCCGTGTCCGGCAGGCCCACGTGCTGCCACAGCAGGTCCTGCAGGGCCGGTGAGGCGACCAGCGGCTCGCGGCGCACGAACAACTGGGCCAGCAGGTGGCCGATCGGGGCCTGGCCTTCGTCCAGCTTGTGCAGAAACCATCCGGGAACGGCGTCGAGCCGCGTGAAGGACAGATTGTCCATCAGCACCTGCCCATCGGATCGGCACAGGCTGGTGACGCGGCACAGCCAGTGCTCACCCCCCAGCTGCTCAGCCACGCCGGGTGGCACCTCGGTGCAGCGCGCCTGGTGCAGCAGCAACACCTGCATCGGCTCCTGGGCCACAGCCTCGCACAAGCGCGTGGTGGAACCATCATGGGCCAGCAGCAGGCGCAGCCATGCCGCATGGGCGGGCCCCGTGGGAAAGGACTGACGATCTACACTCATGGAATCTGGCTTGCCGTTCACCGTGATGAGCACCATCGTACCCGTCCCTCTCCAAGCCACGCCCCAACAAGTTTTCTCACGCCTGAGCCCCCGGCCGCTCATCGGGCTGTTGGAGAGCAGCAAGCTGATGCCGGGCCTGTCGGGCTGGTCCTATGTGACGGGCCCGGCCCTGGCGACACTGGAATGCCGCGACGGCACGACGGTGCTGCGCGGCTACGACGAGGATGCCACCCTGGGGCCCCTGGCCACGTGGCGTCAGCCCTTCGATGCCGTGGCCGATGTGCTGGCTTGCTGCGCAGCGATGCCGCACAAGGCGGCGCGCCCGCCCGGCCTGGGCTTCGCGGCCGGTCTGGTCGGCCACCTGGGCTACGACCTGGTCCGCCACGTGGAACGCCTGCCGCGCCTGGCAGCGCAAGACCCTCTCCTGCCCGAGCTGCGCCTGCACGTGTGCGACCACCTGCTGGCCTACGACCATGCCCATGACCAATGGTTCTTCTGCACCCAGCCCCTGCCCTGGGGCCTGCCCCAGGAGCGGGAAGCCGTGTGGACGCGCACGCTGGCGCAAGCCCTGCAGCCGCGGGAGGAGGCCTCTCTCCTATTCCAGGCCGGGCCGCTTGCGTCGCGCACGCCGCAGGCCACCTACCTGGACCAGGTCCGACAGGTGCTGGACTTCATCGCGGCCGGCGACATCCTGCAGGCCAACCTGTCACACCGGCTGGAAGGGTCGTTCTCGGGGGACGGCTTTGCGCTGTACCAGGCCCTGGCCGCCGCCAACCCGGCGCCTTTCTCAGCCTACCTGGAGGGGGAAGGCTTCGCCCTGGCCAGCGTGTCGCCGGAACGTTTCCTCAAGCGCACGGGCGACACGCTGTGGGCCCACCCCATCAAGGGAACGCGCCCCCGAGGCGCGGACGCGGCCAGCGACGAAGCCCAGCGCGCCGAACTGGCAAACAGCATCAAGGACCGGGCCGAGAACCTGATGATCGTCGACCTGATGCGCAACGACCTGGGACGGGTGGCCGAGATCGGCAGCGTCCGGCCCGAGCGATTGTTCGACATCGAGGCCCATCCGAGCGTGTGGCAGATGGTATCCACCGTCACGGCCCGCCTGCGCGCCGACGCCCAGGTGTCGGACCTGCTACGCGCCTGCTGGCCACCCGGCTCCATGACCGGTGCGCCGAAGGTGCGCGCCATGGAGATCATCGAGTCCCTCGAGCCTGTGCAACGCGGGCCCTATGCAGGGGCCATCGGCTACCTCGACATCTCGGGCGACCTGGACCTGTCGGTGGTGATCCGCACCGCGCTGGTCAGTGAAGGCCGCGTCATGGTGCAGGTGGGTGGGGCCGTGGTTTCGGACTCCGACGCCAACGCGGAACTGGCGGAAACCTATGCCAAGGGACGCCAGCTGCTGGCCGTGCTCAACCCGCCTTGAGTTCGATCCAAGTCAAGCTCAGTGCTCGTTGAGCACCATCCCGACCATGCGGGTCTGGCTCTTGGCCAGTTTGCCGACCAGCGCCTGCATGGCGTTCATGCGGCTCTGGCCCTTGCGGCCGACCACCAGTGCGGCGCCGCACTTGGCCGCCACCACGCGAGCATCCGCCCCGTGCACCGCGGCCGGGGTGTCGACAACGACGTGGTCGAACTTGCCGAGCAACTCATGCAGCAGCAGCGTGAAGGCAGGGCGTTGCACCAGCTCGAGCGGGTTGGGAGGCACACTGCCCACCGGCATCACGAACAGGCTGGGCAGGTCTTCCACCTGGTGGATGACACTGCCTTCACAGCGACCGCACAGCACACCGCTGAGGCCCACGCTGTTGTCCACGTCGAAGACGCTGTGCAGGCGCGGGGTGCGCATGTCGACATCGATCAGCAGCGTGCGCCCGCCAAGCTGGCTGAAGGCCACGGCCATGTTGGCAGCCATGAACGTCTTGCCGTCGCCCACGTCGGGACTCACCACGGCCAGCGCGCAACGGGGGCCGTCCGGGCTCAGAGGCCCCATCAGCAACTGGCTGCGCAACTCACGGAAGGCCTCGGCCTGCTCGCTGAACGGGTCGGAAGCCACCACCAGTTCCTCGTTGGCGTTGTTCTGCTGCCCCTCAGGCGAATAGGGATAGTGGAACTGCTGCGAGAGCGCCCACAGCACATCGTCGCTGGACACGAGCTTGAGCGCCACGGCCGCCTCCCCGAAGCGCAGGCCGCGTGAGCGTTGGTACAGCAGAATTTGCTCGATCTGCGCATCCGTCAGGGAACGAACCCGGCGGATCAGGTCGCCGATGGCCTCGCCATGGATGGCTGTCTCACCTGAAGGCGCTGTGCGGGCCGCGAAGCCTGACAAACGAAAGGACTGTGCACTCATGAGGTACGACTCCGGTAATTCAACCTAGATCGACAAACTCTTGTTTTTGTTCACTGCGCCGGTCGCGGCAGACCCGTCACCACGCGCGACTTGGTCAGCAACAGGCGCGAACGGCCCTGCGCGGTCCGGCGGGACGATGTGGGCATGACCACCAGCAGACTCTGCTTGAGCCCCTCCTGGATATCCCGCTCTGAACGCAGCCGGGGATCCAGCATTTCCCGTACCAGGGCAGTCAGCATGGCCAGCAGCCCCCCCAGCAGCACAGCCACGAGCACGTTGAGCCCGACCTTGGGGGACGACGCCAGGGCCGGCGGCGCAGCGGTCTTGAGGATGGCCACGTTCGTCTCGGTCTGGTGGCTCTGCAGCTGAGCCTGGGTGGCGCGCGCCAGCACGGTGTCATAGGCGCGCTGGGCGCTTTCCACGTCGCGCTGCAGGACGGCCGCCTCGTCGCGCTGGCCCTTGAGCGTCAACACCTTGGCGCGCTGCGCATCCACATCAGCCACGAGCTGGCGCAAACGCTGCTGGTTGACCTGGTTGTTGACCTCCACGCTGGCGGAGGCCCGGGCCTTCTCGGCCAGCAGCTGGTTGCGCAGCTGGGCCACCGTGGCCACCTGCTCCTGGACCTGGGGATGGTTGGGGCCAAGGCGCTCGCCAATCTCCTTCAGCTTGGCCTCCTGACGCGACAGCTCGATGCTCAGGCTGGACACCACCGGGCTGGCCAGGACCTCCTGCATGCTGTCGGCATGCTGGCCAGCCTGATGGCTGCGGCCCTTCGACTCGGCAGCCACAGCCTGCAGCGCCACCAACTGGCTGGTCAGCTCGGTCAGGCGGGTGTTCTCCACATCGACCTTCTCGTCGGTGGCGATCAGGCCCTTGGACTGCTGGAATGCAGACAGTTTGGACTGGGCCTTCTCGAGGTCGGAGCGAGCCTCCTTGGCACGCTCCTCGAAGAAGGCGTTGTACTGCTTGGCGGGGCTGACCTTGAGATCGAGGGTGGTGTCGATGAAGGCCTGCACAACCGCATTCACCACGTCGGCGGAGAACTGGGGCTCGTTGGAGGTGTAGGCCACCGTGATCACATTGGACTCACGCGAGGGCCGCACCTCCAGCTTGCGTTGCAGGGTCTCGACCAGCCAGGATTCGAAGTTTCCGCTGCCGCCGGTGGTGGACTTCCACTTCTCACGCAAGACCGGGCTGTCCACCAGCTTCAGGCTGCGCAGCGCCCGCAGGATCACGCGCTCGCTTTGCAGCACGTCCATCTGGGTGGCCATGTAACTCGTGGAAGTGACCGTGGTCGCGGCCGCTGCGTTCTCGCCACCCACCGGATCAGGCGACTTCACATCGATCAGCACCGCTCCGGAAGCGCTGTACTGCTTGGGCAGCAAAAGGCTGACCACCAAAGCCACACCCACCACGGACAGCCAAATCAACAAACCGGACCGCCAGCGGGCTTTCAGGACGGAGATGAATTGGGAAAGGGTCATGAGCGTTCCTGTGGGGGGAAATCGCAGGGCAGCGGCCCAAGGAGGAGGGGTGGATCAGGAAGATCCACCAGGGAGCGGAACATTGTAGGGGTAAACCCTGGAGGAGTCTGTAACACCCTGCAAAAGAACTTTCCCACCACAGCCAGTCAAGAAAATGAGAACAAAATCACGCCTCCAGTACACTGGTAGGTGAAATCACTGATTGATTTCCAGTCGACCCCACCCGTCCCCGTCGACGTCTCCAGCCCCCTTGTTTCTCCCAGTCCATGAGGTATCCATCATGACCGCTGCTTCTTATGTGGCTCGTTTGCTGGACAGCGAGCGAGCGACGTCAAAGCGTCGCTTGGTAAGTGAGTACTTGATGCTGCGCCTGAACCAGCTGGGCGCCCTTGTCCTGCTGCTGCTGTTTGCCCCCGTCATGTTGGCGCTGGCCTACCTGATTTGGCGGCGTGACGGCGCACCGATTTTTTTCGGGCACTACCGCGTTGGCGCCAACGGCCAGCTGTTCCGCTGCTTGAAATTCCGTTCCATGTTCGTGAATTCGGAGCAGATGCTGCGCGAACTGCTGCACAAGGATCCCCAGGCACGCGCCGAATGGGAGCGGGACCAGAAGCTCACCAACGACCCGCGCATCACCCCCGTGGGCCGTTTCCTGCGCCGCACCAGCCTGGATGAACTGCCGCAACTGCTGAACGTGCTGCGCGGCGAGATGGCCCTGGTGGGCCCGCGGCCCATCACGGTGCCGGAGCTGTCGCGCTACGGTTCAGTGCGCTGGCACTACCTCAGCGTGAAACCCGGCATGACGGGCTTGTGGCAGGTGAGCGGGCGCAACAACACAAGTTACGAGGAACGCGTCGAACTCGACCGACGCTATGTCGAGAGCCGCAACGTCTGGCTTGATCTGTCCATCCTGGCCCGCACAGCCAAGGTTGTGGTACTGCGCGAGGGAGCCTGCTAAGCAGGTTTTGTGCAGACGCAGGCAGGTCTCACACGATCAAAAAACGCGGCGCCCTTTCCGGGCGGCACGCAGGACAAAGGTCGCAGCACGGCATGCGGCCATTTCAAGGAGAGTGCATTGATTGGGTTCAGCTTCCAGACCACCCGGCGATGGGGTGCCAGCGGGGTTGCCGCATGAGCCGCCAACCTCCCATCGGCACCCAGATCCCGACGCGGCCGGTGAGCTGCGAATCGGTCCTGCACCTGGTCGGCCGCGTCACCGATGACGTGGCCAGCTTCCTGGGACCGACCACCCACGCCCTAGCTGAAGCCGGGGCCCGGCAGACGGTCATCCTGGTCGACGACGAAGTCCACGAGGCCACGCTGCACCAACTCCACCCCTCTGCCCAGCTGGTGCGCCTACCGGCCCCCGCCAGCCGGCTGAACCAAGTCCTGCAGTCGCGGCAGGCCTTGCTGCGCATGCTGGCGCAGACGCCCTTCGAGGCCGTTCACCTGCACGGACTGCTGCCATCCCTGATCGGTGTGCTGGCGGCCTCCTCGGCCTCGGCCTCCATGCCTCGCAAGGTTTACTTCTCGCCGCATGGCTCGAAGCTGCTCTCGCCCTTCAAGGCCCTGGGCAGCCTGCTGTTGTGGCTGACCCGGCCGTTGTCGGGGCGCACGCCGCAACGCGCCATCGCCAACATCGGTTCGGACGTGCGGGCGCTGGAAGCCCTGACGCAGAAGAATGTCGAGCTGATCGAAAGCCCGGTGGCGCCCGTGTTCTTCGCCACCACGCACCACGAGGCGGACACGCCCAAGGTCGTCAGCGGCCATCATGCCCATGACGACGCCTCGAGCGTTCCGGCGGTGGCGCAGATGGCCGTGCTGCTGTGCGACGAGACGCACGGTGCGCGCTTCTCCTGGATCGGCCAGGCCACGCCCAAGCAGCAGGCCCAGCTCAAGGCGGCCCACGTCACCCTGGTCAACGCCACCCTCGATGCGCAACGCGCCGCGGGGATGGCCGACGCCTGGCTGTACTACGCCCCGCCGGGCGCACGCGGGTTTCCGGTGCGGCTGGCGGAGGCCATGACCCTCGGCCTGCCCTGCGTGGCCTTCGACACCCCCTACCACCGCGACCTGATCCGCCATGGAGAGACCGGGCTGCTGTGCCGCAATGCCGACGAGGCCCTCACGGCCATCAGCCAGCTCATCGCTTCGCAGTCGCTGCGCCAGCGCATCGGTTCGGCGGCACGCGAAGAAGCCCTGCGTCGCTTCAATCCCGTCAAATTCCGCACATCGCTGCTTGCAGCCTATGAAGAAGCTTGACTGACTTGGCGCCGAAGGATTGAACGAGCGACAAGGCAGTGAAGCAGACTGTTCAAAAATTGGCCGAACTGGCCGTCACCCACCTGGCCACCTTCGCTTTCCCGCTGGTGTTCGCGGTGGTATGCGGGCGCACCCTCGGGCTGCATGACTACGGCGTGGTGTCGATCTACACCGCGCTGTGCGGCTTCCTGGGCGTGGTGGTGGAATTCGGTTTCGACTGGCATGGCATCCGCGAAGTCAGCCCGGCACGCGACCGGCCCGAACATTGCCACCGCATCGTCTGGAACATCACGGCCGCCCGGCTGCTGGTGTGCCTCGGCGTGCTGGTCGTGGTCGGCGCGATCCTGGTGGCACGCCGCCCCTGGTCCGAAGCGCCCCTGATGCTGGGCGCTGCCGCCTTCATGGTGGGATTCGCCCTGGACACGTCCTGGTACCTGCGGGCGCAGGAGCGCACCCGCACCCTGCTGGCCATCACCGTGAGCGTGCGCCTGGCCGGCATCGGCCTGCTGTTCCTGATGGTGAGGCAGCCCAGCGACATGCTGGGCGCCGTGTGGTGCTACGCCATCATCTCCCTGGCCACCAGTGGCCTGAGCTGGGGTCTGCTGCTGCAGCAGGGGCTGGCTTCGCGTCAGGCCATCGACCTGCGCTACATCGTCCAGCTGATGCGCCAGGCCTGGGTCATCCTGCTGGGCAACCTCAACGGGGCGCTGCTCACCAACGGCGGCGTGGCACTGCTGGGCATGATCGCCACCCCCGAGGTCGTGGGGGCCGCCAACCTGGCGCTGCGCGTCAAGATGGCGGGGCAGGCCGTGCTGCTGCCGCTCAACCAGCTGGGCTACGTGCGCATCACGGCGCTCGCCCAGTCGGCCCCGCGTGAGGCCGTGGTCCTGGCACGCAAGGCGCTGGTCGCGCTGGTCGGGATGGGCCTGGTCGTGGCCCTCGGCGTCTGGCTCACGGCAGGCATGATCAGCATGGCCGTGTTCAAGGCGCCCACGCCGCTGGCCGATGGCCTGATGCTGCTGCTCGCGCTGAGCGTGCCCATGAACGCGGCCAGCAACCTGTTCGGCATGCAAAGCCTGATCGCCTTTGGCGCGGAGCGGGCCTATGCGTTGGCGCTGCTGGTCGCCAGCCTGGTGTTCTGCGCCCTGCTGCTGCTTCTGCGCCAGGATGCGCTGTCCTATGGTTGGGCACTGCTCGCCGCCGAGGCCTGCACCCTGGTGCTGACCGCGGCGTCCCTGCGGGAGGTCGTGTCCCGGCGGCTGCGGGTGTCGGCCCAGCCCGTGATGATGCGCCAGTAAGGAGTGGCCCTGCCATGACAGCCCTGCAAGCCAGCGCCGACCTGCCGTCCACCCATGACTCGGCCACGCGCGAGCCTGCCCCGCTGATCAAGGCCCTGCTGGTGACGCTGCCGGTCACTTCCTTCCTGGCGATCCCCTTCGTCCAGGGCAGCACACCCGCCAACCTGCTGGCCTACCTGGCCCTGTTCCCGCTGACGGGGCTGTTGCTGCTGCCCGAACAGCGCTACACACAGCTGCTGCGGCAGCTGGGCATGCTGGTGGCCGTGGTGATGGTGATGTTCCTGCTGTCGCGCATCAATCACATCAACCACCTGGTGGTGGGCATGCACCGGCTCTACAACATCAACGAACGGGCGGTGCTGCCCTACGTGTCGATGTCCAACCTCACCCAGACGATGTACCTGCTCGCCAGCTTCGTGGTGTTCAAGCTGACCAGCGGCCAGTACCGCCCGTCCTGGGACCGCTGGATCCTTGCAGGTGCCTGGTTCCTGGTGATCTACGGGTTCTTCGACTGGGGCATGGAGAACCTCTTCGGCATCAACGCCGACTTCCTGTGTAACCGCACGTTCAAGGAGGCAGAGGCCTTCGAGATGCCCGGCTCGCTGCGCCAGCACCTGCCGATCATGGGCATGCAGGTGATGCGCTTCAAGAGCTTCACCGGCGAGCCCTCGATGTACGCCATCACCGCCCTGCCCTACCTCTACCTGGCCCTCCTGCGCAACAAGCGCGCCCTGGCGAACCTGCTGTTCCTGAGCCTGGTGCTGACGATGTCGACGGTGGCCTATTCGGGCCTGATCGCCCTGGGCTTCTTCCTGCTGTTCCGCATCAAGCTGCCGCTCAAGCCCCAGCACTATGTGTTCATCCTGCTGGGCCTGAGTGCCCTGGTCTGTGTGGTCTACCTGAACTTCGACGGGATCTCCGCAATCATCGAGCGGACCTTCGTGGCCAAGCTGTCCGGGTCGGACGAGTCGGGCTCGGCCCGCGCCTCGTATTTCCGCGCCAACATCAACTTCTGGACCGCGCCCAACACGAGCTGGATGGTGCGCCTGTTCGGCCTGGGGTTCGGCACCATCCGCTCGACCGACCTGTTCTCGACCCTGCTGATCAACGTCGGCCTGGTGGGTCTGGCGATCGTGGGCGGCTGGTTCGTGTGGCTGTGCGCCCAGGGCTGGAACGCGAAAAAGCGCCTCGGTGTGGCCGTGCTGGGCACGATGTTTATCCTCATGCTGGGTGCGGTGCCCGAGTTCGCCTACCTGCCACCCTGGCTGCTGGCCGGCCTCATTCAGTCACGCGCCTTTCAGGAGAACCCCGCATGACGAGGATGAACATGTTGAGCCGGCTGGCACGGACGGGATGGCTGTGGCTGGTCGCGCTGCTGGTGCTGCCGGCTGCGGCCGGCGCCTTCGAGGCTGGCGTGGGTGTACACGTGGGGTTGGGCTGGTATGACGCCGAGCGGGTTCGCGCGCTGACCGCCGAGCTGCCGATCAGCAGCATGCGGGACGAGCTGCCCTGGAGCGAGGTCGAGACGGCCGACGGGCGCTTCGAGGTCACCGACGCCGTGCGCCGCATCGATGCCCTGGTCGACCTGCTGCAATCGCGCCAGCAGAGCCTGGTACTGATCCTGGGCTACGGCCACCCGCGCCACACCCCCAACGGCCTGGTCGACTCACAGGCCGCACGCCAGGCCTTCGGGCGCTATGCGCAGTGGGTGGCCCAGCGCTACGGCAAGCGCGTGAAGTACTTCGAGGTCTGGAACGAATGGAACGCCGGGATGGGCTCCACCCTGCAGCCGCGTCCTGAAGGCAAGGTCGACGACTACGTCGCGCTGCTGCGCCACGTCTACCCGCTGATCAAGGCCCAGGCGCCGCAAGCCAAGGTGCTGGGGGCCGGGATCGCGGGCACGGGGCAAAGCTGGCTCAAGGATTTCGTCCGGCTGGGCGGGCTGGCCTCGCTGGATGGCCTGTCGGTGCACCCCTACGTGCACTTCAAGCGCCATGAAGGCCTGCCCGAGCTGTCCATCGACTGGTTGGACTGGGCCCATGGCCTGGTGGCCCAGAACTCGCGCCGCGAGCTGCCGTTCTACGTGACCGAGATTGGCTGGCCGGCCAGCGAAGGCGCCGAGGGCTATGCCGAGCAGCGGGTCGCGGCCTACCTCACGCGTTTCTACGCCCTGGCCGCGACGCGGCCTTGGATCGCCGGGGCCTGGTGGTACACGCTGCTCGACGACGGCGACGACCCGAAGGACAAGGAGCACCGCTTCGGCCTGGTGCCCCGCCCCGCCGGCGCCGCGCCGCGCCCGGCCTTCGAGAGCCTGCGGGCCATGGCCGCGTGGACCCGCGAGGGCCGCGGCTGGCGCGAGGAGAAGATCGGCGGCGGACGGCGGGTGGTGCGCTTCGAGGCCGGCCAGCCGCACGCGCTGGTCTGGAGCGAGCGGCTGTCGAGCCGCATGGTCATCCGCGCCGACGGGCCGGTGAAGGCCCGCCCCTACGAACTGTCGGTGGACACCAGCCGGGCCGACACGCCCCTGATGATCTCGGAGTACCCCTCGGAGCTCACCTCCCCCCAACCTTTCAAACTGCTGGACTGACCAGCCAACCCAGCGAGCAAGCCATCATGATCATCAACGGCCGTTTCATGACACGACCCGCGACCGGCGTGGACCGCTTCGCCCTCGAGCTGCTGCGCGGACTGGCGCAAGCCCACGAGCCGGCGCTGACTGCCTGGGTGCCCCGGCAGGCCGAGGTGCGTTCGCAACTGCCGCGAGGCCTGTCGACGCAGGCGGTCGGCCGCCTGGGCGGCCAGGCCTGGGAGCAATGGGACCTGCCCCAGCTGGCCGGCGACGCCCCCCTGGTCAACCTGTGCAACACCGCCCCGCTGGGGCGGCGCCAGCAGCTGGTGGTGATCCACGACGCGGCCACGCTGGCCAATCCGGGCAACTTCAGCTGGAAGTTCCGCACCTGGTACCGCATCATGCTGGGCAGCCTGATGCGGCGCGCCAGGGTGGTGGCCAGCGTGTCGAAGTTCAGCGCGGGCGAGCTGATGCGCTACTTCCCGGGGCGCAAGGCCGGGGTGGAGGTGGTGTGCGAGGGCGGGGAGCACATCCTGCGCGTGCCGGCCGACACGGGCATCATCGAGCGGCTGGGCCTGCAAGGGCGCCGCTTCGTGCTGGCCGTGGGCAGCTGGTCACCCAACAAGAACTTCGGCGCCGTGCTCAAGGCCATGGGCCAGCTGGACGACCCCGACCTGCTGCTGGTGGCGGCGGGCGGCGGCAACCAGCGCGTGTTCGCCGCGGCCCAGGTGCAGGACCCGCGCCTGCTGTCGACCGGCTTCGTCAGCGACGCCGAGCTGCGCGCGCTGTACGAGCACGCCGCGTGCTTCGTGTTCCCCTCGTTCTACGAGGGCTTCGGGCTGCCGCCGCTGGAGGCGATGTGCTGCGGCTGTCCAGTGGTGGTGTCGAACACCACCTCGATGCCCGAGGTGTGCGGCGACGCCGCACTGTACTGCGACCCGGCCGACCCGGCCAGCATCGCGGCCCAGATCCGCCGCCTGCTCGACTCGCCTGCCCTGTGCCAGGAGATGCGCCAGGCCGGCCTGCAGCGGGCGCGGCAATTCGGCTGGGACAAGGCGGCCGCCCAGTTCCACGCGATCATGAAGGCCCAGTTCGCATGAGCCGCCCGATGAAGGTCCTGCACGCCACCGAGACCGCCCAGGGCGGGGTCGGCACCTACATCGACGAGGTCGTCGCCCTGCAGCTGCAGCGCTACGGCGCCGAGCAGGTGCGCGTGGTGGTGCCGCAGCGCCACGCGCTGCAGCTGCGCAGCCTGCCCGAAGCGGTGCAGAGCCGCTTCCCGTCGGGCAACGGCCGGCTGGGGCGCGTGTGGCAGGTGGCCATGCGCACGCTGGCTGAAGTGAAGCGCTGGCAGCCGGACGTGGTGCACCTGCACTCCAGCTTTGCCGGCTTCGTGCTGCGTCCGCTGCTGGCTTGGCGGGCGCCGGGTGTGAAGGTGGTGTACTGCGCCCACGGCTGGGCCTTCGACCGCGACAGCGCGGGCTGGCTGTGCCGGCTGGTCGAACGCATCGAGCGGGTCTGGTCGCGCTGGTCGGATGCGGTGGTCTGCATCTCGGAACACGACTGGCGGGCCGGGCGGCGGATCGGCATCGCGCCGCAGCGGCTGGCGCTGGTGCACAACGGCATCCGCGACGCCCAGGTCGAAGAGGCGGCGCGTGAGGCAGCCCGGCAGCGCTGGCCCCAGGGGACGCGACGTCTGCTGTTCGTCGGCCGGCTCGACCGCCAGAAGGGGGTGGACCGCCTGTTCGAGATCGTGCGCCGCCTGGGCCCCCAGGCCTACACGGTGGTGGTGGGGGCCTCGGTGGTGACGGAAGGCGCCGAGCAACCGCCGGAGAACCTGCACATCACCGGCTGGCTGCCGCGCGACGAGATCACTGCCTACTGCGCCGCGGCGGACGTGCTGCTGGTGCCGTCCCGCTGGGAAGGCTTCGGGCTGGTGGCGCTGGAGGCCATGCGCATGGGCTGCCCCGTGATGGCCAGCCGGGTGGGGGGCCTGCCAGAGGTGGTGGAGGACGGGATCACCGGCCGCCTGGTCGACGGCGCCGACCCGGCCGCCTGGGTCAAGACCTTGCAGGCGCTGGACGACGAGGCCCTGCGCCGCATGGGCCAGGCGGGACGCCGGCGCTTCGAGGCGCTGTTCACCCTGCAGCGGGTCGTGGGCCAGCTGCACGCCTTGTACGATTGCCTGCTGAAAGGCCAGCCCCTGCCCCAGACCTTGCCCAGCACCGAGCCATCGCCGAGTGCACCGGTGGCGGCCCCGTCCCTGCCGCAAGCGCGCGGCGCCCTGCATCCCTGAGCCCGGACCTGCCGCGCGCTGGTATCGTTCGCCGTTTGTTTCTTGCTGACCCCGCGCCCCCCTCCATGGAGACCTTCTCGATGCCGCCGCTCGTGTCGATCGTGATCTGCAGCTACAACTATGACAAGTTCGTCGAGGCGGCGGTGCAGTCGGCCGTGGCGCAGACCCACCCCCGGGTCGAGGTGATCGTGGTCGACGACGGCTCCACCGACAGCTCGCGCGAGCGCCTGATGGCCTGGCGCGACCAGGTCCGCCTGATCCTCAAGCCCAACGGCGGCCAGATCAGCTCCTACAACACCGGCTACGAGGCAGCGCAGGGGGAGTTCATCGTCTTCCTCGACGCCGACGACCTGCTCGACACCGACATGGTGGAGCGCGCCCTGGTGCTGTTCCAGGAGAACCCTGCGCTGTCCCGCGTGCACTACCGGCTGCGCCTCATCGACGGCGAGGGCCGGCCCACCGGCAACATCATCCCGCGCCACCTCGCCAGCGGCGACATGCGCGATGAACTGGTCGAGCGCGGGCACCTGTTCGCCTCGGCGCCGGGCTCGGGCAACATCTACCGCCGCAGCGCCCTGAGCGCGCTGATGCCCCTGCCCCAGAACCCCGGCGACCGCCACGGCGCGGACTACTTCACGATCTACGGCTCGGCCCTGCGCGGCCGCCTGGCCGCCCTGCCCGACCCGGGCGGCAGCTACCGCATCCAAAGCGTGGCCGCGGCGCAGGACAACCTGGTGTTCGGCAACGCCTCGCAGGGCGTGGACGAGGTCGAGAAGGTGCGGCTGCGCGGCGAGTGCTTCAAGCAGTGGATCTTCGAGCGCCTGGGCGTGCGCATCCAGGCCAGCCTGCTCGACTTCGGCCACGAGAAGCAGGCCTATGCCTTGTCGATCTTCGGCGCCGGCGGCTACCTGTCGGGCCTGCGCAAGGGCGTAGGGCGCTTCCCGAAGGTGGTGCGCGCCATCTGCCTCAAGCGCAGCGAGCCGCTGTGGCTGCGCATGGGATTGATCGGCTGGGCCTGGACCATCCTGTGGCTGCCGCGCCCGCTGGGCTGGCCGCTCGCGCGGCGCGTCTGCAACCCCGGCAGCCGCTGACCCCGGGGCGTGTCAGCTTCAGAAAGCGCCAGCGTTCCAGGCCGAGCGCGATGCGCCGGCGAGGTTGTCGCTGAAGGCTGGCTGGGGCTTGCCCATGCCGCGGGCAGGTGAAGAAGGCCTCAGATCGGCATTGCCCTGGTCGTACGGCGCGGTCCCTGTGGCCTGGAAGCCCGTGGCGGACAGGAGCAGAGGGTCGGCGAACAGACTCTGGGCATCGGTCCCCGTGAGGGTCAGCCAACTGGAGAAGTTGACGTTCTGCGCGGCGGAGTCGTAGCCGCTGCGGAAGGGGGTGGCATAGGCGCTGTAGTAGACGTTGTTGCTCAGCGTGACCCCGGCCAAGGCGCTCCGGTTCTGGATCCAGACCAAGGGCACATTGCCGAAGCCGTAGATGACGTTGTTCTGGATGAACGAGTTGGTGTTGCGGTTGGTGCCGCTGGGCGCGGTGTTGTCCTGCAGGAAGATGCCCATGGTTTCGGTGTTGGGCAGGGGCGTGGCGGGCAGGATGATGGTGTTGTTGGCGATGAGGGTGTTCTTCAGGCCGTGGGACTGGACGGTGGCAGCCCCTTCGGCGTAATCGCGGATGCCGATGCGACAGCCAGCGATGAGGTTGTTGTAGACCTGCGTGTTGGCGAGATTGGCGTAGTTGTTGGTGGCGTCGGATGAATTCTGCTCATCGCCGAGCATGAGGCAGACCGTGTACTTGTACAGCTCGTTCCACGGCCACGCATTGGTGGTCTGCAACCAGGTGGACGTGTCCACAGGGTGGTTGAAGAGGATGTTGTTGCGCGCGATGTTGTTGGGCTGGTTGTCAAAGTACATGTTGACGGACCAGTTGTCGTGGGCAACGTTGTGCTCGAAGACGGCTGAGCCGCTGGTCTTGCCCGACACCGTGCCATAGGTGGCGATGCCCTCGCCGCCATTGAAGTGGACGATGTTGCCGCGTGCCACCGGACGATGGTTGGCGTACCAGGACACGGCGGCGGCCCAACCACCTCCCGACTCGGCGAATCCGTTGTTGCCGCGAGGCCAGTTCAGCAAGACGTTGTGGTAGGCGTGGGAGTACAGCACGGCATTGTCAGTGTCGCCGGCGCCCTGGAAGCTCACGGCGGCCTTGCCATTGAACTTGATGTTGCAGCGCTCGACGGTGATGTGGCTGCCAGCCCCCCAGAGGCCGTTGGAGCCGGAGCCGCGAATGGTCAGGCCCTTGAAGGTGTAGTAGCTCCCGTCGAAGTAGACATGGGCCTGGTCGCCGACGTTGCTGGGCACGACGATGTCCGCGCTGTTGGGGTCGACGCCGGGGCCGACGTCGGCGGTGATGGTCTTGGCGTTGAGGTCATAGACCCACTTGCCCGACCCGGCGGTGACGGCGGAAGCGCCCCCATAGGTCTGTTTCAAGGGCACATCGTTGACGACGACGGCAATGGGGATGAAGGAAACGGGAGCGCGCCAGATGGTGCCCGACAGCCGGGTCCAGCCGGAGACCTTGGTGGAGCCGTCGAGGATGACCTCGCCGTCCCCGTAGGCACCGAAGGTGATGGGCTTGCCGGCGGCGCCGCTGGGGCGGTTGTTGAGGTCGATGCCCTCCCGATAGAGGCCGGCGCGGATGAGCACGGTGTCACCAGCGGCAATTTTGGAGAGTGCCTGCCTGACGGTGGCAAAGGCGCTGGAGACGGAAGTGCCGCTGTTGGCATCATGGCCGGCCTTGCCGTCGACGTAATAGGTGACGCCTGTGGTCGATGGCGGCACTGCCACTGGGTCCGCTGTCCACACCTGCCAGGGATAGCCCGCCGCAGGCACCGCAGGCGCAGGCGCAGGCGCAGGCGCAGGCGCAGGTGCAGGGGCTGGCGCGGATGACGAGGGCGATGGTGCTGGTGCAGTCGTCTCGGCGGCTGGGCTGCCAGTGGTTGCCGAGCCGTTGTTGCTTGCGCCACCGCCGCATGCGGCCAGGGTGGTCAGCAACCCCAGGCCCATCAACCTGGACAAGCCGGCAGCGTTGATCGTACGTCCCACATGCATGTGCACTCTCCTGACAAACATTTCCCACGCCCCGCCTCATGGCGGCAACCGGCGGATTGAGCTGGAAGTGGAGACCCCCTGTGTTACGGAATGTGCGCCACAGCGCCCTGGAAGAAGCCGTCGCGGCTCCCGGGTGGCAAACCCCCGCCTCCTGCCGGCCCACCAAGACCGCCACCGCGAGCATCCGTGGAGGCACCTGGGCGAGAAGCGTCTTGCTACGCTTGTTGCACTTCCGGTGACGCCACCCGGATGGGTTGGGTGCCCAAGCGATCCGAGAAATCTCCGGACACAGGGCCCTGCGGGTGTGACACGGGAGCGGCCCCTGCGTGAAGGCCCGCCGCAAAGGCCATCCGCTTTGGAAAGCCGGCAAAATTGCGCTGTTCTGCCCTTTGCGCAGGCCTTGCTTCGGCGCATCATGGGCAGCCTGGATGTTGTTGTGTCTGCATGACCTCTGACGGAGCTGCCCATGGACATCAATCCGAAACTGCTGCAAATCGACATTCCCGCGCGCCCCGAGGCGCTGGTCAAGCTGGCCCTGCTGCTGGCGGAGGACGATGTCAACCTGCAGTCCCTGGGGAGCCTCATCGAAGCCGACATGGCCCTGGCGGCCGCCGTCATGAAGGCCGTGAACTCTTCGCTGTACGGCCTGAAGGGCCGCGTGCAGACGGTGCAGCAGGCCGTGACCTACCTGGGCATGCGCGAAATCTCGGCGGTGACCTATGAAATCGGCTTGCGCTCGGTGTTTCCGCCTGCCCCCGAGCTGCACGCCCTGTGGGAGCGGGCCCGCATGCGTGGCCTGCTGATGGGCCGCCTGGCCCAGGCCCTCAGCATGGATGCCTGGAGCGCCCACACAGCCGGGCTGTTCGAGGAGTGCGGCAAGGCCATCCTGTTCAAGCATGACAAGGAGGTCTACCAGCCCATGCTGACCCGCGCGGCCAACGACAGCGAACTGGTGGTCATGGAAGAGCAGGCCTTCGGCATCAGCCACGACCACCTGGGTGCCAAGCTGTGCGAGAACTGGGGCCTGTCGGCCGCCGCGGTCGCCAGCGTGCTGCACCACGTGCGCGTCAACAGCGTGCACCAGCTGCCGCGCTCGGCGGGCCGCTCGGTCTGCGTTCTGTCCGGCCTGGCCAACACGCTCATGAACGAGCCCGACCGGCTCGAGGAAGTCACCCAGGCCCTGGCCCCTCAGGCCATGCTCGACCAGACCCTGCTGCTCAAGGGCGCGCACAAGGTCAAGGACAAGCTCGACGACAACCTCGCCGGCGGCTGAGCCATCGCGGCTGGACCCCGCCGTCAGGGGCTCAGCCGGCGAGCCGCCCGTCCATGCGGACGACCCCGAAGTCGCTCCCCTTCACGCGGCCTTCGCGCTCAGTCATCTTCGAACAGGACATCGCCCGCGGTGCGGCCGTGCTGCAGCTTCAGCACCCAGCCGGCCCAGCCCAGGGCCAGCACCACCACCAGCGCGCCCAGGACGTGGATGGCGGCACCCAGCGTCTGGGCTCTGGCCAGCAGGCCCATCGAGCGCAGCAGGAAGATCCAGTCGTGTCCGCCCTCCTCGCCCACACCGCCCGACAGCAGCGTCAGCTGGGGGTGCAGGGCATCGAAGACATAGGGCGACACGTCCAGGACGGACACACCGAAGAACCACAGCCCGATGGCCGCGCCAAAGGGGTCGCGGTTCTTCAGCAGCAGCGCGCCGCACAGCACGGCCGGCATGACCAGCTGGCCCAGTGTCCCGCCCAGGACGCCGACCCAGTGGCCGAACAGCCGGAACACCACATGGCCGGCCTCGTGGAAGATCAGCA
This sequence comes from uncultured Burkholderiales bacterium, assembly GCA_966252435.1. GTDB lineage: Bacteria > Pseudomonadota > Gammaproteobacteria > Burkholderiales > Burkholderiaceae_C > CANHBY01. The sequence goes on from CBINPE010000041.1 coordinate 24,880, forward strand.
GCGGCGCGTGCAGGAAGGATTCGCCCATGCCGCCGGTGCGGTAGTCCAGGGCGATCAGGCGCACGCCCCACACCGCGAACGCCAGCCACAGGGCCGCGCGCAGCCACAGCCGCGTGGTGTCGACCCGCTCAGGCACATGAAGCAGCAACTCGCGCAGGCGTGCTGGCGCCTCGGCGTCCGTGTCCTCATCCGCCAGGCGGCGCGACCGCGGCAAACCGTCGGCCTCGGCCTGCAGGGCCTGGGCCACCTTGGCCAGGATCGCGCCGCAGCCCGGGCAGGCGGCCGGCAGGGACTGGTCGGCGGGCAGGGGCTGGTGGCCGCACTTGGGACAGCGGGAGAACGCCATCGGCTCAGCCTTCGGGGGGCTCGTTCTTCCGCGCCCCTCGCACATTGAGCAGGAACAGGCCGACCTGCAAGGCGATGAGGGCATAGGCGCCGTCGTGCCATCCCCAGGCGATCCACAGGACGTTGCTGAGCATGAAGCACCAAAAGCCCCAGTTTCGCTGGCGCCGCCCCTGCGCGGCGACCAGCCAGGCGGCCACCAGCGTTGCCAGCATGGCCGGCCACTGCAGGGCGCTCAGGAAGGTGTTCATCATCCGTGTCCCAATGTCTCGCCCGGTCAGGCCGGATTCGCGCAGCGGCGCTGTGCGCCCTGGAGCAAACGTGCCGAGGACACCACGGCGCGCTTGTGGATCCCCGCGCCGATCTCTCCCCCCACATCGAGGGCCCGGACCTCGAAGACGTAGAGCTTGCCCTCCATGCCGGTGAAGGTGGCCTGCGCCGTCACCGGCACGCCGAGTGGCGTGGCCGCGCCATGGGTGACGTCCACGCTCACCCCCACCGACAACTCGCCCTCGCCCAGCTCAGCGTGCATGGCGCGGGAGGCGGCCAGCTCCATCAGGCCGATCATGCGGGCGGTGGCCAGCACGGGCGGAAAGCCGTCGCCTGGCGCCTGGTTGAGCACGGTCGCGAGGTCGGCGCCGGTGACCGTCAAGGTGGCCGATCCCTGCGTGCCGAGGGGAAGTGTCACGTTGCGCTCCTGGTGTGGCGGTCCGGTGAGCTTAAGGCAAGGGAGCCGGCCGAGGGACCCTTTGTCGCAGGCCGGGTTCAGCACGGCCCCGCCTGCACGGCGGCACCGAGCCCCTGCAGCGTCAGGTTGAGCAATTGGGTGGTGATGCGTGCGCGATTGAGCAGCATGTCTGCAAACCAGGCGGCGACCAGCCCCAGATAGGCCAGGTAAGCCATGCCCATGTAGTCGCTGTAGAGGATGGTGTGCAGCCAGTCCTGCTTGAACAGGTACAAGCTGCCCGTGGTCAGAACCGCGCCCGTCAGGATGATTGCAGGGGGAAGCAACTGAACACTCGCGCCGCGACGCCAGGCAGCGATGCCCGCGAGCAGGGCAAAGGCCGCCGCATTCGCACCCGTGAAGATGCGGAATTCGCGCAACAGCTTGGCGCTGACCGAGGCATAGGCAGACTCGATGAACTCGTCGAGGTGCTCGCGCACCTGTTCCAGGGAGGCCAGCTGTTGCTGACGGGCATGAGTGGCGACCTCGACAAGGCGCCGCCGGCACGGGCAGTCGGCCTTGAGCATGTCGGCCATCACTTCGGCGACGCGTGCTGGCACGTTTTCGGCGAGGTCCCCGCGGGCCGATTCGATCTCGCCCTCGGTCCGCCCCAGCGCCTTGCGCGCCCACCTGATGACCTGGGCGTTGGACAAGGCCTCGATCTTTTCTCCCATCCGACGCTCGACCTCGATGCGGATGACTTCCCGCGCGGCGCGCTCGACCGACAACGGCGCCAGGAAGGACAGCCCGAAGGCGAGGCCGAACAGGAAAGTACCGGACAGGCCCAAGGCCTTGATCACCCAACGCATGAACATCCTTTCGGAACGTGGCGGAAAGATGAATCTTCCCGCGCGGGGAAACACTGCCAATGCCGCCAATGACTGTATAAATACACAGTTCACCAACCACCCTAAAACCCGATGATCATCCCAGGAAGTTGTTGCTGCCAGGCCATCCAGTTCGAACTCTCGGCGCCGCCCGACATGATGGGCACCTGCCACTGCTCACGCTGCCGCAAGGTCGGCGCCAGCACCTTCGTCTTCGTCAAGCGCGAGACCCTGCGCTGGCTGCGAGGCCGGGAGCTGGTGGCGCGCTACGAACCCGAACCGCCGTTCCGATACGCCCGCTGCTTCTGCAGCCGGTGCGGCACGGCACTGGGTGAGATCGACTCGCCGCAAGCATCCTTCCCCATCGCCGCGAACTGCCTGGACGGCGACCCGCAGGTGCGCAACAAATTCCATGAGTTCGTGGCCGACAAGCCCGCCTGGTATGAGATCTGCGACGCCGCCCGGCAGTTCGAGGGGCATCCGGTGGCGCCTGCGTCCTCCTAGGCGCCCAGGACCTGTTCAAGGCACCGCGGCCAGCGGGAAGTCGGGCACCCCGGCCGACAAGGTCACCGGCGACTGCGCGCCCTCGGTCGCCTTGGAGACCTGCTGGCTGACGTAGAGATCCAATCCCTTGAGGGTGACGAAACCGCTGTGGGTGCCATCCGCCGCACCGGCCAGGCCCTCGATGAGGGCGCGGGTGAAAGCGCCATTGCCCCAGGCCTCGTTCTCCACCGACAGCTGCCGGCCCGTCGAGGCGCTGAAGACCACGGCGCCGTTCTCGGGACTGGCGACATCGTTGGCCATGCCCGTCACGTCGCTGGCCGCGCCCAGGCGCCAGGTGCCCAGCGCGTGGCCGGCATGGCAGGTGTCGATGAAGAACACGGCCCGGCCCGCCAGGCTCGACAGGGTCTTGCGCAGGTCCTCGGCAAAGACGCCGGTCGAGGCCAGGCGGTCCAGACGGGCGTTCGCCGGCAGGTAGACGTAGCCCCGCTGCGGGTCGCTGAGGCCATGGCCGGCCAGGAAGAGCATGCCCACGTCCTGCGGCGTGACCTGCCGCTGCAGCCAGTCCAGTGCGGCCAGCACGCTCTCGCGCGTGACCTGCGCGTCGGTCAGCAGCTTCACCTCCACGCTGTCGTAGAGCCGGCCATGCTGCCTTTGCATCTGGCCGGCGAAGTCGCGCGCATCCTTCTCGGCAAACAGCAGGGGTTCGATGCCCGGCTGCCGCTCGTAGCGCGAGACACCGATGGCCAACAGGTAGAGCCGCGGCTTGGGCCTGGCCGCCCCGGCCCCCTCCCCGCCCGCCCAGCGGACCTGCACGCTGACCGGTTCGGACACGCCATGGCGGTTCTCGGCAAAGACCTGCACCTGCGCGTCCTCGCGCGGCAGCGGCACCCGCAGCACCCGCTCTTCATCCTGGTCCGGGCTTGCCTCGGAGACAGCGGCCGAGCGGCCAGGCAGCGACACGGGCAGGCCGTTGACCCGCACACGCAGACCCAGCACCGGCGCGTCCGGTGCGCTGCGCACACGCACCCGCAGCGCCAGCTCGGGCTCGGTGGCGCGGACCTCGGCGGCACTGGCCAGGTCCACCACCGGCGGCAGGCTGTGCAACAGGGCACGGGCTGGCGCGGGCGGGCTCTCCAGGGTCTCGAGCAGGCGGTCGATCAGGTCGGGCCGGTGGTACAGGGCCCGCAGTCGCGAGGCGGGGAAGAAATCCGCTGCCTGGTCCGCGCCCCGGGCCACGCGCCATCCGATCAGGTTCTCGGCACCGGGCGAGGCGTCGAAGTAGCCCTGGGGGGTCCACAGCACCCAGCGGCCGTCGCGCAGCGCGATCAGCGACAGCAGCTCGCGCCCCGTGTCGCTGGCCCACAGGCGCACCGTGCCGTCGAGCATCGCCCCGGCGATGACGCTGTCGCCACGCATGACGTTGACGGCACGCACCTCGGTGGAGGTGGGGATGCGCCAGCGCACGCGGCCATCCTCGCCGATGCGGTAGAGCGCACGGCTGGTCCCGAGCACGGCATCCGGGCCCTGCGCGAACAGGCTCACCGCACGCGCGACTTCATCACCGGGCAGCTCGAGGCGGCGGCCCTGGATGCGCGGCGCCGGCAGGTTCTCCCATTCCATGAATGCCTCGGACCAGCCGCGGCGCAGCCGGGGGGGCCGAAGCAGGGCCGCGCCGCTGGCCGACGCGCTGGCCGGCGCCAGGATGCGCCGGTCAAAGGCAAACTGCACCCGCTGCGCGCCGCGCCCGCCGTCCAGCGACCAGGCCAGGCGCCGGCCGTCCTCGCTGGCAAGCAGCTGGGAGGCCCCGGTCAGGTCAGGCAGGACCGGCTGGCGCACCAGGCGGGGCGCATCGCCGCCAGCCTGCGTCAGGCCCCAGCCGCCATCCGCCACGGCATAGGCCAGCCGGCCCTGCGCATCGCCGGACAGCGGCGCGATGTCAGTGATGGAGGCACGGGCCGCCTCCTGGCGCGACAGCAGGCGGCGCTGTCCGGCGTCGTAGGTCACCAGCGCCACCTGCTGCGTCGCGAAGCCGAAGGAGCCGCCCGCCAGGATGCGCCCCGGCGTGGCCCAGTGCACCGCCATCAGGTTCTCCGCACCCAGGCCGCCGGGCGCCGGCAGGGGGTGCACCAGGCCGCTGTCGCCTTCCACGATGTCGGGCGCCTTGCCGGGCTGGTAATAGCCGGCCACCAGGGACTGCCCGTCCGGCGAGAAGGACAGCGAGACCGCGTTGCGTGCGATCCGGTGGCTGGCCCGCAGCCGCAGCGCGGCGCCCGCCTCGTCCGGCACGTCGTAGAGGCGCAGGCTGCCGTCCATCCCCGCGGCCGCGAGCCGGCCAGGTGCGACAGCCAGGGCGTAGACGGGGGCCTCGAAGCGGTCGCTGAACACGCACCGCCCCTGCGTGTCGAAGACGCGCACGCCATGGTCGCCCGCATAGGCAGCGGCCAGCAGGCGGCCACCGGCGATCCACGCGAGTCGCTTGATGTCGCCGCCCTGGGCGTCGATGCGGCGCACCAGGCGGCCGTCGTCCAGCGCGTAGACCCGGATGGCACCGGCGCCGCGGCCCGAGGTGCCTCCGGTCGCCAGCCAGGGCTGGGTGGGATGCAGGGCCACGCCGTAGACCCGGCCGGTGTCGCCCTCGCCCGCAGGGGGGCGCAGCACCTGGCGCAGGGTGCCCGCCAGGGTCCAGCTGCGGGCGGTCTTGTCGTCGGCGCCGGTGGCCACCCAGCGGCGCCGCGCGTCGGCGGCGATGCGGCGCACCGGGCCGGCATGGTCACCCAGCTCGATTTGCAGGACGGCAGCGGCCTCGGGGCCGTCCAGGCCAGGGTCGGCGTGGGCGGTCGCTGCCCACAGCAGGAGCAAGGGCAGGAGGACGAGAAAAACGGGTCCGATGAGGCGCGAAGGAGCCTGAGAGGGCGTCCCCATCAGCTGGTTCTTCAAGGCCGGCACACCTGCCCGGTGCCCGCCGGCAGCACGGTCGGTTCGATCACGGTGGGGTTGCTGGGCAGGTCCAGGACCGCGACCAGCCGGCCATCGTCCAGCAGGCCGTACACGGCGCGGCCGGCCGAGGCAACCTGCAGGAAACGGCGTCCCGCCGGCGCCGTGACCTCGGTGGGCGCCATGCTGATGTTGGGGCCGATGATGTTGTCCGGGAAGGTGCCCCAGACGACCATCTTCCCGCTCTCCGACAGGACCACGCATTTGTTGGTACCCATGGCGCAGGCCATCTGGCGGATCGGCTTGAAGGCATCGAGCAGGTTCAGCCGCACCGGCGCCGTGCGGGTCGGCAGCACGGTCGAGCCGATGGCGACCGTCGCGCCCCAGCCCCAGACCTCGCCCGTGCGGTCGATCGCGTAGGCACCGCCGGTGCGCCCGGCCACGGAGACGAGGCCGACCCCGCTGGGGAAGGTGACCCGCGCCGGCGTGGCCTGGGTCGGCAGCTCGGTGTCGGTGCGGCCCAGGCCCAGCTGGCCCAGGGCGTTGGCGCCCCAGGCGTACAGGCCGCCATCCGCCGTGACGGCGAAGTAGCCCAGGCTGCCCGGCCCGGCGATGCCGGTCTGCACGACGTTGCCCAGGCCCGTATCCACTGGCACGCCCCCACCCGCACCCAGGTAGGCATGCCCATTGGGCAGACGCAGCACCTCGGTGACGACCGTGCCCGGGCGCGGCCAGACCGGCGAAGAGGCGTCCGACTGGGTCATGTCAGGGTCGGACAGCGCAGCAATGGCACTGACGCCCGCGTAGCCTGGCACCTCCACGGGCGGTTGCGGATCGGCGGACAGCTTGGTCGGCTCCGGCGGGACGAAAGGCAGCGGCGGCTTGGTGCCCAAGGCGATCCGGTACTCGAAACGGTAGGCCTTGCCATCGAAGGTCGTGCCCAGCAGGGGCCCCTGGTTGAACAGCTGGCGGAAGCGCAGGGTGGGGGCGTACTCGCGCAAGGCGCTGCCGCGGGTGGGCGAGACGAACAGGCGGCCGTCGTTGCGCAGGTACCAGATGACGGCGGTGCTGATCGCATTCTCACTGCCGGGGTAGTACAAAAAGTCGACCCGCATCTGGGTGATGCGCATCGAGGCGTCGCTCACTGGCTGGGCGCCGCAGCTCGTGGCCACGTCGCCCACGCCGCCGTTCAGGAAGCCGCCCAGCTGGGGCAGCAGGTAGGCGGCTTCGCTGGCGTCGGCCACGACCGGACGGCCGTTGCAGGCATAGTCCAGCACGCCGTCGCACAGGTCGGCGCCCATCTGCTGGGCCAGCTTCAGCGCCGCGTCGGGCTGCCCCGCCAGCAGCAACCCGGCCGCGCGCGCCAGGCCCGAGTTGACGATGCCGTAGGTGCCGTTGGGCGTGGACGGCACGCTGCCTGGCGTGGTGGTGTCGCTGTAGAGCACCGGCAGGCGCGTGATGTCGGCGATCTGCAGCGCCGCCGGCAGGTAGCGGTTGAACTCGACGCGGATGGCCTCGTTGGCCTCGCTCACATGGGCCGCCGAGTGCCAGCCCTCGGGTCCGTACTTCGCCAGCACGTAGCGCCAGGAAGCCTCGGTCAGGATGGTGATGCCGATGTTCCGCTCGAGCCTGGGCACCACGGCGTTCATCTCCTGCCCTGGCGGGAAAGGCACGTACTTCTGCACCGATTCGTCGAAGTACCGCGTGGTGTTGTCCGGCTTGCCGCGCACGCGCAGGTGGACGGGACCCTGGTAGTCGCACAGGACGAACTTGACCACGCCGCGCGTGTCGTCGATCTCGGCGCTGCCGGCCAGGGAGCCGTCGGCCAGCTCGACATCCACCAGGGCGTGCAGGAAGCGGCCCAGGCCCGCGCCGGCATCGCCACCCGCCGCGCCGGCGTCACCGCCGCCGTTGCCCCCCTCGCCGCTGCTGCGGCCGTTGCCATCGACATAGCCGCCCGTCGCATCTCCCGGCTTGACCGACGGCTTGCAGCTTGCAAGCACCGGCGTCGGGCCGGTGTCGGAACCGGATCCAGATCCGGTGCCGCCGCCGTTGCTCCCGCCGCCTCCACCCCCGCAGCTCACCAGGACGCCGAGGGCCAGGACGCCCAGGCCCAAGGCCCACGTCTTCTTTCCGCGGCGCAGGAGATGGGGGACGATTTTGTTCTTCATGAGGAGCTTCCTGGGGCGGCTGGAGGCCGCTTCTTGGGTGGGGTGACTTGGGTGGATGGGGAGGATCAGGCTTTGTCGCAGGTGCGGCCTTCGGAGGCTGGCACCATGTGGAAGTCGCCGATCAGGCTGCTGGTTTCCCAGGGCAGCTGCGCGCCGCCGGATTCCTGCAGCACGGCGGCGCGGGTGCGCTTGAACACGGTCTCGATGGGGATGCCCGGCGTGGCCAGGTGGGTGACGAAGTGGCGGGCATAGAGGCCGTTCTTCGCGGCCGGGCTGTCGTCGGCCAGCGAGCCTGGCGAGGTCGAGCAGGCGATCAGGGTGCCGCGTGGGGCGCTGGCCGCCGAGAACCCGGAAGACCACGAGGCCGCGCGGCCGGCGTCGCGGGTGCGCGATCCCGGCGGCAGGTTGAGCCCAGGCCGGCTGCGGCAGGCGTCGAGCACCATCACGTTCACGCCCTGGACCAGGCGCGAGAAGCTGTCGGCCAGGCTGTCGACGCTGACGCCGTCGCGCGGCAGGTCGTCCTCGGAGTGCAGTCGCACGCCGCTGGGGATGAGGTAGTTGCGGCCACGGTACTGGGCCCCGTGGCCGGCGAAGTAAAGGACACGCACGCCGGCCTGCGCCGAGGCCTCGAACCACTGCCGCACCTGCTCAAGCAGGTCGGCCTTGCCCACGTCGATGAGCACAGTGGGGGCCACGAAACCCAACTTCTTCAGCGTCGAGGCGACCAGCCAGGCGTCGTTGGCCGGATTGACCAGGGAGGCATCGGCATAGCGTGCATTGCCGATGACCAGGGCCATGCGCTCGCCTGCCTCGGCCGGGACCGAAGCCGGCGCCGCTGCCCCGGCCCTGAACGCCGCACCCAGCAGCCCTCCGGCGGTGGCCCCCGCCAGCAGCCGCCGACGTTCACGTTTGAAGCTTCCTTCCTGTTCTCGTTCTCGTGTTGGTGGCACGGTCGTCAATCCCTGCGAGGTGAATGTGTGTGAGCGTCATTGTTCGCGCGGCCCTGCCAGATCGACTTCCACGTTCTGCACCAGGCCCGACGCCAGCAACGAAGCCCGGACCTCGTCGAGGGAACGCAAGGAAGACCAGACCCAGTACTCGCCCAGCTCGGAGGGGCCGCCCGCCAGCGAGGCGCCCGCGCTGCGCAGGGCCTTGCGCATCTGGTCTTCGGTCACGGAAGGCTTGAATGTTAGCCGCAGCGTCGGCACCTGCTGGGCCGGCGTCGAGCGCACGGCGGATGTCGCGGGGTCGTTGCGCGGCCAGGCCAGCCAGCCGATCACGGCCGTCTGCAGGCCCAGCACCGCGACCGTGGCCAGCGCCAGGCGGGGAGAAAGGCTGGGGCCGCGCCAGAAAGCACGCCAGGCCGCGGCCAGGCGCGAGGGTTGACGCACGGGCGAGACGGCCTCCTTGGCCTTGTGCAGGATGATGCGGCGCAGGGCCTCGGAGGGTTCTCCGGCACCGCGCGGCGCGTGGCGCAATGCGGCGTGCAGGTGGACGTCGAAGCGCGAGGAATGCCAGTGAGGGGTGCTCATGCGGACGAACGGAAGTGGTGGGAAGG
>CBINPE010000042.1:0-33841 GCA_966252435.1 uncultured Burkholderiales bacterium
CGATGGTCGCATCCACCCACATGCCGCACTTGCCGGCGTTGAACAGGGCCAGGATTTCGTTGAAGCTGTTGGCCGAGGAGCCAGGGGGGCCGTACTTGCTCAGCAGGTCGACGTAGAAGCTGACCGCGTCCTTCCAGGGCTTGGAGTTGAGCTGGGGCTTCCAGTCCATGTCGAACCACTGGCCGCCGTAGGTGTTGGCCATGGTGGTGATCAGGGCCATGTTGTCGCCCCAGCCCGGCTTGCCGCGCAGGCAGATGCCGTAGACGCCGGCGGCCGGATCATGGATCTTGGCGGCCGCGTCGTAGACCTGCTTCCAGGTGGGACGCTCGGGCATCTGGATGCCGGCCTTCTGCATCAGGTCGGTGCGGTACATCAGCATCGAGCTCTCGCCGTAGAACGGCACGGCGTACAGCTTGTTCTTGACGGACAGGCCGTTGCGCATGGCGGGCAGCAGGTCGGCCACGTCGTAGTCGGCCGGCGGGGTGATCTCGTTGAGCCAGCCCTTGCGGCCCCAGATCGTGGTCTCGTACATGCCGATCGTCATCACGTCGAACTGGCCGCCCTTGGTGGCGATGTCGGTGGTGACGCGCTGGCGCAGGACGCCTTCCTCAAGGGTGACCCACTTCAGCTTGATGCCGGGGTTGGCCTGCTCGAAATCCTTGGAGTGTTTCTGCATCTCGATCATGTGACCGTTGTTGACGGTGGCGATCACGAGATCGGCGGCCTGCGCCGTCATGGACGCGCAGGACAGCGCGGCAATCAGGCCGACGCCGCCGAGGAGGTTTGCTTTTTTCAATGTCATGGTGGTGGTCTCCAACCGTTTGAGGGCAGAACAAAGAAAGCCCGGGAACTATCCCCGGAGCGGGTGAAAAAACTTCAATCAATCAGAAGAGGTGAAAGCGGCGCGAAAGTAGCGGAATCCGGGCCGGAATCGATGACAAAAGACAAGCGACAAGGACAAGCGTGAGCGGCTTGACTGCACGGCGGCTCAACTCATTTGAAATAGCCTGCCTTTCTCATCTCGCTCTGCGCCGCAGCCTGGGCCGAGGCCAGGGCCTCGGTCACCTGCAGCTTGTCGGCCAGGGCCTGGGCCACGTAGCCGCCAGTGGTGTCGCCGATGCTGGCGAACTCGGGGATGGCCGCGAACTGGACACCCACGTAAGGGCGCGGCGCCATGGTGCTGTCCGAAGGATCGGCCAGGGCGATGGCGCTGGCCTCGGAGTAGGCCCAGCGGCCGGCCTGCTTGATGAAATTGCTGTTCTTGTAGGTCGAGATGCGGGTGCCGGTGGGCACGGCATGCCAGCCAACTTCGCGTCCGACCAGCTCGATGTACTGGCGCGAGGTGGCCCAGCGCACGAAGCGTCGCGCTTCCTCAAGGCGGCCGGTGCCGCTGGGGATGGCCAGCGACCAGGCCCACAGCCAGTTGGCCCCCCGCGGCGTGACAGCCGTCGGGGCCTGGGCGAAGCGGACCGAGTCGGACACCTTGCTCTGCTTGGGATCGGTGACGAAGGACGCGGCGATGGTGGCGTCGACCCAGATGGCGCAGCGGCCGGTCTTGAACAGGTTGAGGTTTTCGTTGAAGCTGTTGTTCTGGGGCTCGGGCGGGCCGTAGTTGCGCAGCAGGTCGACGTAGAAGGAGACCGCTTCCTGCCAGGGCTTGGAATTGATCTGGGGCTTCCAGCCCATGTCGAACCATTGGCCGCCAAAGGTGTTGACCATGGTGCTCACCAGGGCCATGTTGTCGCCCCAGCCCGGCTTGCCGCGCAGGCAGATGCCGTACTGGCCCGCGGCGGGGTTGTGCAGCTTGGCCGCCATGGTCTTGATCTGGGCCCAGGTGGGCTGGCTGGGCATCACCAGGCCGGCCTTGTCGACCAGGTCCTGCCGGTAGATGGTCATCGAGCTTTCGCCGTAGAAGGGCGCGGCGTACAGCTTGCCCTGGTAGCTCAACCCGCTGCGCACGGCGGCCAGCAGGTCGCCCACGTCGAAGGCCGCATCGGGGGCGACGTCCTCCAGCCACCCCTTGCGCGCCCAGATCGGCACCTCGTACATGCCGATGGTCACCACGTCGTAGGGCTGGGTCTTGCTCGACACGCCAGCGGCGACCTTGCGGCGCAGCTCGCCCTCCTGGAGGGTCACCCACTTCAGCTTGATGTCAGGGTTTTCCCGCTCAAAGTGGTGGGCCAGGCCCTGCATCGTGATCATGTGGCCGTTGTCGACCGTGGCGATCACCAGTTCGCCCGCAGCGGCAGGCGCCTGGGCCGCCAGGCCGCACAGGCTGAGGAGGGACGCCAGAGCCCAGGGCAGGCGGCGGAGGGGCCGGGAGGTGGTCATGGCAGGCACAGTCTGTTGATGCGGTGAAGCGAATGACCGCAACGATATCGACGCCCCTCTTCGTCGACTGGTACTGCGCGAACGACTTTCTGTATTCCGGTGCGCAAGGCCCCTAGGGGTTTCCCGGCGCAGCGTGAATTCGTATCGGTGTGGTGCCGGGGAAGGCCCAGCGTTTCGCAAGCCTGGTCACGCCTGGACGTGGGCCCCGAAGGCGCCGCCTTCCGGCGGCGGGTGAGGCCCTCAGGCCTTGATGCGATAGCCGGTGTGGAAGATCCAGGCCACGACGGCGAGGGCCACCGCCAGGAAGCTCAGGGTCATCCCTAGGCTCAGGACCAGGCTGACGTCGGCCATGCCGTAGAAGCTCCAGCGGAAGCCGCTGACCAGGTAGACCACCGGGTTGAACAGCGCCACCTTCTGCCACAGCGGCGGCAGCATGTCGATCGAGTAGAAGCTGCCGCCCAGGAAGGTCAGCGGCGTGATGATCAGCAAGGGCACCATCTGCAGCTTCTCGAAGCCGTCGGCCCAGATGCCGATGATGAAGCCGATCAGGCTGAAGGTGACCGAGGTGAGCACCAGGAACAGCAGCATCCACACGGGGTGTTCGATGCGCAGCGGCACGAACAGGCTGGCGGTGGCCAGGATGATCAACCCCAGCATGACCGACTTGGTGGCCGCCGCCCCCACGTAGCTGATGACGACCTCGGCGTAGGAGACCGGCGCCGACAGCAGCTCGTAGATGGTGCCCGTGAACTTGGGGAAATAGATGCCGAACGAGGCGTTCGAGATGCTCTGGGTCAGCAGCGACAGCATGATGAGGCCGGGCACGATGAAGGCGCCGTAGCTGATGTCGCCGACCTGCGGGATGCGCGAGCCGATGGCCCCCCCGAACACCACGAAGTACAGCGAGGTCGAGATCACCGGCGAGATGAGGCTTTGCATCAGGGTGCGCCAGGTGCGGGCCATCTCGAAGCGGTAGATGGCGCGGATGGCGTGGAAGTTGGTCTGGATCATGCTCATGCGGCGGCCTTGCGGGCCTCTTGGCGGCTGGGGGTGGCGGGAACGGGTTTGGCGTCGCTGACAAGGCTGATGAAGATGTCCTCCAGCGAGCTCTGGGTGGTGCGCAGGTCCTTGAAGGCGATGCCGGCCTCGTCCAGGCCCTTGAGCAGCTCGGCCATGCGCACGTGCTCGCTGTGCGCGTCGTAGGTGTGGGTGAGCGTGCCGCCGTCCTCCGACAGGGACAGCTCGAACCCGGCCAGGGACGCAGGCAGCTGCGCCAGGGGCTGGGACAGCTGCAGGATCAGCTGCTTCTTGCCGAGCTTGCGCATCAGCTCGGTCTTCTCCTCCACCAGGATCAGCTCGCCCTGCCGGATGACGCCGATGCGGTCGGCCATCTCCTCGGCCTCCTCGATGTAGTGGGTGGTCAGGATGATGGTGGCCCCGCCCTCGCGCAGCTCGCGCACCAGCTGCCACATGTCGCGCCGCAGCGCCACGTCGACGCCGGCCGTGGGCTCGTCCAGGAACAGGATGCTTGGTTCGTGCGACAGGGCCTTGGCGATCATCAGGCGGCGCTTCATGCCGCCCGACAGGGTGATGATCTTCTTGTCACGCTTGTCCCACAGCGACAGCGACTTGAGCGTCTTCTCGATGTGCGCGGGGTTGGGCGGCTTGCCGAACAGGCCGCGGCTGAAGGAGACGGTGTTCCAGACCGTCTCGAAGGCGTCGGTGGTGAGCTCTTGCGGCACCAGCCCGATCATGGCGCGCGCGGCCCGGTAGTCGCGCACGTTGTCGTGGCCGTCGACAAGCACCGTGCCGCCGCTGGCGTTGACAATGCCGCAGACGATGCTGATGAGGGTGGTCTTGCCGGCCCCGTTGGGGCCCAGCAAGGCCAGGATCTCGCCGCGGCGGATGGAGAGGTTGACGCCCTTGAGGGCATGGAAGCCCGAGGCGTAGGTCTTGGAGAGGTTCGAGATCGTCAGGATGTCGGGCTGCATCCGGCGAAGGATAGCGGCGTTTTCCAAACCCTGTGAGCACGCGCCCGGAAAACCCGCCGGGCAGGCACCTGCCCTGCCCGCCACGCCGGGTTCCCGGGCTCACTCACTCACACACACTCACTGCCTGGCGTGCGGGTCCGGCAGCAGCACCACCTTGCGGCAGGACTCCTGCTTCTCGTTGAAGATCCTGTAGCCGCGCGCGGCCTCCGACAGGGGCAGGCGGTGCGTGATGATCACCTCCGGGTCCAGGCGCCCTTCGTCGATGAAGCGCAGCAGCTCGGGCATGTACTTCTGCACGTGCGTCTGCCCCATCTTGAAGGTCAGGCCCTTGTCGAAGGCGTCGCCGAACAGGAAGCCGTGGATGAAGCCGGCGTACACACCCGCCACGCTCACCGTGCCCCCGCGCCGCGTGGCGGCCATGGCCTGGCGCAGCGCGCTGCCGCTGGAGCCCTCGAGCTTGACGGCGGTGAGCATGGTTTCCAGGGTGCTCCCCTTGGCCTCGAAGCCCACGGCGTCGATCGTTGCATCGACGCCGCGGCCGTCGGTGCGGTCGATGATGAGGCTGGCGGGGTCGTCGGTCTCGGAGAAGTCGATCGGCTCCACGCCATAGGTCTGGGCCGCGAAGTCCAGGCGGTAGGGATGGTGGTCCACCATGAAGATGCGCTCGGCCCCCAGCAGGCGTGCGCACGCGGCCGCCATCATCCCGACCGGGCCGGCCCCGAGGATCGCCACGGTCGAGCCCTCGCCCACCCCGCCGTTGAGCACCGCCTGGTAGCCGGTGGGCAGGATGTCGGAGAGGAACAGCACCTTGTCGTCGGGCAGCGCGGTGTTGGGGATCACCAGCGGCCCGGCATTGGCCTTGGGCACCCGCACCAGCTCGGCCTGCCCGCCGGCCACGCCGCCGTAGAGGTGGCTGTAGCCGAACATGGCCGCGCCGGGGCGGGCATCCTTCTTGTTGATGATGGCGCCGCGGCCGGTGTTGGTGGTCTCGCAGGCGGCGAACAGGGTGCGCCGGCAGAAGAAGCATTCCCCGCAGGAAATGGTGAACGGGACCACGACGCGGTCGCCGCGCTTGACGCGGGTCACGCCGGGGCCGACGTCCTCGACCAGGCCCATGAATTCATGGCCCAGCACGTCGCCGTTCTCCACGCGGGGGATCTTGCCGCGGTAGATGTGCAGGTCGGAGCCACAGATCGCCGTGGCGGTCACGCGCAGGATGATGTCGTCGTCGTTGACGAGGACCGGGTCGGGCACCTGCTCGACGCGCACGTCGCGGGTGCCGTGGTAGGTGAGCGCCTTCATGTCGAGTGCTCCAGCCAGGGAACGGCGCGACGTTGCAGAGGGGAAGTCATGATGAGTCCTTTCTTTTCCGGGACCGGTCCGGCCCCGGCGGAGGTGGAAGGGAGACAGGCGGAAGAAAAGGCAACGGAAAGGGGAAGGAGGCACGAAGCGTCCATGGGGTCGACACGCGGGCAGGGCCGCACGGGAACGACAAGCCATGCTGGGGCTTGGCAACCCGCAGGCGTGTAGGCCTGCACCGGGGGGAGGTGTCAGGAAACGGCCTGCTTCCGACGGGACAGGAACCCGGCGGTCGACGCCGTGGCGCTCAGCGCGACGCCACGTTCTGCAGCGCCGTCATCACCTGCTTCAGGGACGGCAGGTCGAGGGTGCGCCAGGCCAGCGCGGCCTGGCGGTCGAACACGAAAACCTGGGAGGAATGGCGGTCCACGCCATCGGTCTCGCCTTGCAGGAAGTTGAACAGCGTGTCGACCTCCTTGACGTCCGGGGCCGCAGCACGCCACCGGGCCGGCTGGGCGCCAAAACGCTCGAGCCAGGCCTTGAGCTGGGGCACACCATCGCTGAGCGGGTCGATCGAGACCGACAGCAGCCGCCAGTCGGCGGGGGCCTGGACGGCCGCCAGTTGACGCTGCACCTCGGCGAACATCGCCCCCTGGATCGGGCAGGTGGCGCTGCAGCCGGTGAACATCAGCTGCAGGGCCGTGACCCTGCCCTTCAGCAGCGCAGGCAGCGTCTCGGCCGGGCCGCTGCTGGGGGTCAGGCGCAAGGCCGGTGCCGCCAGGGCCGGCTGCACCGGCCCCGGCGGGGCATGGGCCTTGGCGGGTGCCTGGGCCTGGGCCCGCGCGGCGACGGCCGGCAGCGCCAGCCAGGCCGCCCCGGCCTGCAGCAGGCGGCGGCGCCCGGCGCAGGGCAAGGCGGCAGCGGGAAGCGCTGGGGCCATGGCGGACTCGGGGAGCTGCAGGGTCATGGGTGGACGTTCGACAGGTACTGCCACAGCTCGTGGCACTGGGCGGGGCTCAGCATATAGCGCGGCATGACACGCGGCAAGACGATCTCCGCCGGGTCCACGCCCGTGCGCAGCAGCCGGCAGAACGCGTCCTCGTCGAAGCGCGAAGGCGGCCCGCCGCGCCGGCGCTGCAGCGTGGTGAGGGAGGCGGCCGACAAAGTCGGCCCCAGCGGCGTGGCGGGCCCGCTGGCCGCGGGTGCCGGGCCGGCGGCCAGCGCATGGCAGTTGGTGCAGCGGCTGGCCTGGGTCGGGAGGTCACTCTCATGCCCCCAAATGCGCCCCGGCAGCGGCACCTCGCCCTTGAAGAGCCGCTCACCCCGGTCCGCCTCGGCGGACCGTGCCGGCGCCGGTGCCGATGCCGTCCGCTTCGGAACGGCGGGAGCCGCCAGGCCGTCCTCCCCCCCCATCGACAGCGCGAAGCTCAACACAACCCCCAGCACGGCGACGAGACGGCTGCGGTTGCGCGGCAACCGGCGTGGCGCCGGCGCCTGCCTCCTCATCGTGGCGGCCCCGCGTCGGCATACAGGCGCTCGATCGGCACGGGCGCGAAGTCGGCCGCATCCGGGGTGCGCCACAGCAGCTGGGCCGTGCCGGGGCCACCGAGTTCCTGGTACTGCACGATGATCGCGTGCCGCTCGCCCGCCACCCAGTTCATCGCCGCGGCGGTGTTGTAGGTCGGGGCATGGGGCGTCCAGTTGTCGATCACGAGCAGGCCGTCCACCCACACCCGCACGCCATCGTCGGAGAAGGTCTGCAGGGTGTGCGGGCCGGTGGCGGCTGCCTCGATCACGCCGCTCCAGCGCGCCGAGAAGCCGTCCGCCGGCAGCCCCGGGGCGGGCTGCGCCCACCAGAAGAAGTAGATGGGCTCGATGCGCGTGAGGGCGGCCGTCCCCTGGACGTTGGGGTTGCCGAAGTAGGCACCCGTCAGCCCCTGCCCCGTGGCGGCCGGGTACAGGCGCTCGGAGGGGATGGTCTCGAAACCCGCCGCGCCGGGCGTCTGCCACAGCAGCTGGGCCGTGCCGGGTCCACCGATCTCCTGGTACTCCATGACGAGGGTGTGCCGTTGTCCGACGCTCCAGTTCAGCGGGGCCGTGGTGTCGTAGAGCGGCGCATGGCCGGTCCAGTTGTCGATCAGCAGCTGGCCGTCCACCCACACCCGCACACCGTCGTCAGACAGGGTCTGCAGCCGGTACGCCCCGGTGGAGGGCACCTCGACCAGGCCGCTCCAGCGCACCGAGAAGCCATCGGCCGGCACGGCCACGCCGTCCGGCGCGCCGCTCCAGGCGAAGGACACCGGCTCGGAACGGATCAGCACCGGCGAGCCCTGCAGGCTGGCGTTGCCGAAGTAGGCGCCCGACAGCCCGTTGCCGCTGACCGCCGGGTACAGCCGCTCGATCGGCACCGAGACGAAGCCGGACGCGCCGGGCAGCTGCCACTGCAGCCGGGCCACGCCCAGGCCGCCGAGCTCCTGGTACTCGACCGTGATGGCACGCCGTTGACCGGCCAGCCAGCGCAGCGGCATGCTGGTGTCGGCCCGGACGGCATGGCCGGTCCAGTTGTCGATCAGCAGCTGGCCGTCCACCCACACCCGCACACCATCGTCCGACAGGGTCTGCAGCCGGTAGGTGCCGCTGACCGGGGCCTCGATCACGCCGCTCCAGCGCACCGAGAAGCCGTCCGCCGGCACGCCGGCCGCGGGGGCGGCATAGCCCCAGTCGAAGTCGACGGCCTCGTTGCGGCTGAGCAGCGGCTGGCCCTGCAGGGACGTGTTGCCGAAGTAGAAGGCCGACAGGCCGATGCCGCTGGCCGGCAGCGCGGAATCCTCCTCGCTGCCGATCTGGCGCACATAGGCCACCACGGCCGCCAGGCTGTCCGGCGTCAGGCTGAGGTTGGCGTGCGCGCCGATGGCAGCGTCCACGGTGGCGGCTGAGCCGTCGTGCAGGTACGGCGCGGTGGCCCAGGCATCACGCAGGGTTGGCGTGTCCAGCCCGGTGAGCGGGCCGCCCAGCCGTTTGCCGCTGCTCGGCTTCAGGGTGCCGATGTCACGCAGGATGCCGAGCGTGCTGTCGGTGAAGGTGTTGCCCCCGTGGCAGCTCGCGCATTGCGCCGAGAACACCTGCCGTCCCGCCTGCGCCTGCGGCGTCAGGCTGCCGTCGGGCGCGCGGTAGGGACTGGCGTCGGCCCGGTCGAGCGAGGTGACGTAGGCCGCCAGGGCGTCCAGGTCTGCGCTCAGGCCAGCCTTGCGGTCGCCCAGCGGCTGGCTGCGCGTGCCGGCGTTGAACTGGGCATCGCTCATCAGGCCGGTGCCGCCGGACAGGGTGCGGATCTGGGCCTCGAAGTCCTGCACCTCGTCGAAGTTGCCGCTCCAGTGCAGCGGGCCCTGGCCCGTGCCTGCACGCCCGCGCAGCGAGATGGTGTTGCGCAGGCCCTCGCCCAGGCCCGTCATGTCCCAGGTGCGTCCGTCGTGGCCGCCATCGTTGTGGCAGCTGGCGCAGCTCATGTAGCTGTCGCGCGCCAGGCGGGGGTCGCGGGCGTCGTAGAACAGCTGCTTGCCCAGCAGCACCGCGGGCGACAGCTTGTCCGCCGCCACCGAGGGCACGCTGGCCTGCAGGGGCAGGCTCAGCTCGCCGTAGGTGACCAGGCGGCTGAGGTCGTAGATGCCCAGGCGGCGGTCCATGAAGTTGTTGACGTACAGGCGCAGCCCGTCGTCCGACACCGCCAGGCCGTCAGGGGCACGGCCCGCGTCGACCCGCATCAGCTCCACGTGGCGGGCCGCGTCGAGCACCGCGATCTGGCGGCTGGTCTGCAGGGCCACGAAGAGGTAGGCCCCCGTCGGGTGGAACACCGCGGCCGAGGCCAGGCTGGCGTTGTCGTGGTCGACGCGCGCCGGCAGGTCCTCCGACCAGCCCGCCAGGTCGATGCGCGAGCTGATGGCGCGCACGGTGTTCTGGAAGTCGAGGTTCTGCCCGTCGCGCAGGGTGCCGCGCAGGATGTTGTCCTGCTTGGACGGCACCCAGGCGCTGCGGCCGTCCGGCGAGATCACGGCAGCCCCCAGGTAGTTGGGCACGCCGCGCCCCTGCGTGGAGGCATCGCTCTTGTCGCTGTGCTGGAGCACCACGGTGCGCTCCACCCCCAGGCCGCCCGAGGCCGTCGACAGCACCACCACCTCGCCGCCGCGCGGCGCGCCGCCCGACTGGGTCTGCACGTTGGCCGTGCCTTCACCTGGCAGCGGCGGCGTGATGAAGCGCGACACCAGCAGGCGGGCGCTGTCGGCCGTCACGGCCAGCTGGCGGGGGTTCGGGCCCACCGCGACGCTGGCCAGTGCGAGGCCCGAGCCGGGGTTCAGCCGCAGCACCTGCCCGGTGGCTTCCAGCGCCACGTAGGCGGCACCGCCATCGGGCGCGAAGACCAGGCCCTGCGGCCGGCTGGCGCGCGGCATCGGGACGGTCTGCACCACCTGCAGCGAGGACGGGTCGATCACGCTGAGCGTGGCCGCGGCCATGTTGCTCACCCACACGCGGCCGTCGGGGGCGATGGCCACGCTGCGCGGCGAGGCACCGGTGGGAATCTCGGCCAGGCGCGTGCGGGCGGTGGCGTCGAAGACGCTGACGCTGTCGTTGTCAGGGTTGACCATCCACAGCCGCCCTGCCCCGCCGGGGCCGTTCTCCCAGGCCAGGTTGGAGGACCGCCCCGGGCGCGTGGCCGTGGTCGGCGCATAGACCGCCTGCGTGAAGCCGCGGCTGCCGATCACCTGGCCGCCCGACATCACCGAGACCTGCACGGCGTACAGGCCCGGGGCGCTGTAGACGTGGTCGATGCTGGGCTGCGTGGAGGTGCCGCTGGTGCCGTCACCGAACGTCCACTGGTAGCTGATGCCGCTGCCTTGCGCGGCCGCGCCGGCGTTCAGCGTGACGGTGCCGCCAGCCAGGGTGGGCGGGTTGGGGACGGGGTCGTAGGTCACGGGCGCGGGCACGATGGTCCACACCAGGCTGAGGGTGCTGGCCGCGCCCTGGCTGTCGGTGGCCACGATGTTCACGTTGTAGGCCCCCAGCGCGCTGGGCCGCCCGCTCACCAGGCCCGAGACCGTGTTGAGCGTCAGGCCCGGCGGCAGGCCGCTGGCGGCGAAGGTGACGGCGTCGCCATCGGTGTCGGTGGCGCTGAACGCCAGCGACAGCGCCTGCCCGGCCACGCTCGTGGGCGGGGAAACAGGCGCGAACACCGGGGCATGGTTGCCCGAGGCGCCGAACACCTGCACCTCGGCCAGCGCCAGCGCGTCCGAGCCCTGCATCTGCACCCGCACGTAGCGGCCCGTGACGGGCATGCGCAAGGTGGTCTGCAGGCCGGCTTCCACGGGCACCGTGGTGTGCTTGACGGCCGGGTTCGTCATCAGCGAGCTCAGGCTCTGGCCCGACATGTCGTTGGTTGCCGAGACCAGGACCACGAAGTTCTTCAGGTTGGCGGCACAGCAGTCGGTGCGGTTCCAGATGCGCACCGCGCTCAGGGGCTGCACGCTGCCCAGGTCGACCTGCCACCAGCTGTTGGGCTGGGCCAGGGTCTGGCTCACGGACGCGCCGCCAGCCAGGTCGCCGTTGATGTTGCCGTCGACGGCACGGGAGGCGTCACCGCCCGCGGTGGAGGACTGCGTGGCCGGCCGGCCCTGGGCCAGGTTGTTGAAGTACACGACCTTCTCGCCGGTGATGGCGCCGAAATCCTTCAGGTCACCCTCGGCCACGGTGGTCCAGTTCGCGCCGTCGCGGCTGGTGTCGAAGCGCCACTTGGCGACCACGCCGTACGGGGCATCGGTGCGCGGCAGGTACTTGAAGCCGGTCACCACCTTCGGCCCGCCGAGGTGCACGATGAAGGTGTGCGGGTGCGGGGGCGAGCCGCCGTTGTAGGGGGTGTGCCAGCGCGTGGCGGGGTTGCCGTCGATGGCGTAGGCCGGCGGGCTGTAGTCCAGGTTCTCGAAGCTGCTGGCCTCGGCCGTCCAGCCGGTGCGCGACATCACGTCGCCGTTGCCGTCGAGCAGGTTGAATTCGGCCATCGAGGCCCAGGGGCTGTCCACCACGTCGGACAAGGCCACCAGCCGCACGTGGCTGACCTCGGTGCCCGCGCCGGGCTCCACCGTCCACAGCAGCCGGGTGCTGCTGGTGGCCACGTCGTTGGTCACGGCGATGGTCACGGCGTACTGGCCGGCCTGCGTGGGCGAGCCGCTGACCACGCCGGTGCCGGGATGGATGGACAACCCGGGGGGTAGCCCTTGCGCGCTGTAGCTCACCGCGCCGGTGGCCACGACCGGCAGGCTGGCGGCGCTGCCGACCGAGCTGGTCTGGTTGTCGATGGCGGGCAGGACGGGCGCGCCGGTGTTGAC
Organism: uncultured Burkholderiales bacterium; assembly: GCA_966252435.1. GTDB lineage: Bacteria > Pseudomonadota > Gammaproteobacteria > Burkholderiales > Burkholderiaceae_C > CANHBY01. The sequence continues at coordinate 11,996 of CBINPE010000042.1, forward strand.
GATCTGGATCGTCTTCGACACCGAAGGCACACCGCGGTCGTCGAGCGCGAACAGCATGTAGTAGCCCGGCAGCACCACGCCCGGGTTGCCCGGGATGGCCAGGTCATAGCTGGCGTCGGGGCGCAGCGTGAACTGCAGCGGCACGCGGCGCTGGTCGTTGTTGACGGTGTGGGTGGTCGAGGCCAGGCGCATCAGCGCGAACGAGCCCACCGGGGTGTCGGTGCGCACGTTGATCGTCGTGCCGTGCACGGCCTGGGTCGGGGCGTTCAGGATGACGGGCCGCACGGCGGGCGAGCCGTCGTCATTGAACAGGTAGTGCGGGGAATAGATCTGGACGTTGGTGTGGTTGGCGGGACAGCCGTCGCCGCACAGCCCGCTGCCGCCCGACATGACGCGCCCATCGGGCAGCAGCAACGAGACGCTGTGGTAGTTGCGGCCCACCGCCATCGGCGGCAAGGTGGTGAACTGCTCGGTGACGGGGTTCCACAGCTCGGGCGACAGCACCGAGAAGTCGTCGGAGTAGCTCTTGCCGATGGTCTGGCCACCGGTCACCATCACCTCGCCGTTGGGCAGCACCACCGAGGTGCTGAACATGCGCGAGTAGGCCATCGGCGCGATCTTGCGCACCGACACGCCCGCGTTGATGTCGATCACGTAGGCCGAGGAGCTGGAGCCCGTGTAGTCATACGCCGGCGCGCCGCCGACCTTGAGGATCTTGCCGATGTCGTACATCGCCACGTTGCCGTTCTGCGAGTAGTCGTCGTCGCCGCGCAGGCCGGCCGGGGTGATGGTGCCGCTGCCGCGTGTGTCGATCCAGTTCATGTAGGGGCTGGGGCCGGCGTGCAGCACCTTGCCGTTGGGCGCCGACAGCAGCCACATGTGGTTGTCGGAGCGGAACGGGCCGCCGTAGTAGTCGGGGGCCAGGGCCAAGTCGACCGGCACGCCGCTCAGGCGCCGCCAGCCGGTGCCGGCGCTCCACACCTCGCCATGCTTGTTGCCCTGCCCGCCGCTCCACGAGCCACCCAGGGTGAAGACCTCGCCGCTGGGCAGCACGGTGCTGGCGTGGTAGCCGCGTGGGATGTTGAGCACACCGGCGGCGGACCACTGGTCGCTCAGCGCGTTGTAGAGGGTGGACTTGTCGCTGTTGTTGCCGCCGCTGACGAGGATCGAGCCATCAGGCAGGTTGGCGGTGCCGGGGCAGAACATGTCATGCCCGGTCTGGTCCACGCGGTTTTCGACAACGGTGCCGGAGACCGGGTCCCACTGCGTGGTGAAGGTGGAGCCGCCCGGGCCCACATCCAGCCGCGTGCTGGAGGACCACATCAGGATCTTGCCGTTGGGCAGGTTGGCAGCCGCCACCGGCACGATCGACAGCGGCACCAGCGGGGACCACTGGCCCACGCCGGGCGCGGCGATGGGTGTCAGTGCCGCCATGCGCATCGCCTGCACGCCGCCGCCCTGCGCTGGCGTGGACGAGGGGGGCGGTGATGAGGAGGCGTTGGTCCCGGTGTCTGACCCGCCGCCGCAGGCGTTCAGGAGGAGGACGAGGCTGGCCAGGGCCAGGTGGCACCGCGAGACAGCGGGCCGGAGGGACTGCGACGTCGACTGCGTGTGCTGCGAGGTCATCATGATGTGCTGCCCTTGAAACAAAAGCCATGCCAACGCAGGAGAACCACGTCCGACACTGGCTGCCTGGCCACAAGCCCGACCAGCCGGAGGCGGTGGGGCGCGCACGCAGGGCGGCTTGGCCGCTGCATGCCCGGAAAAGACGGGTGCTCCCGCCAACAACAACCACTTCAGTTTTGAAAGGTGTCCCGCCGCTTGCGGATGAATTGAGGAGGCGGCCGGATGGGACAAACCTCACAGGGCGTGAGGCCGGCCGACGAACTTCAAGAGAACTGTCGAGTGAAGTCTGCGATCAGGACGGGGGCCAAAACGCCGGAAAAGGCAGGCTTCGGACCGCCAATTCCAAGGGACACATGGACGTGTCCGCCCGGCTTGCGCAGGATGGGGCGGCACCGCCGCCCCGCAGTGCAAACAGCCGTTCAATGGGGCCTGTATGCACCCGGGTAGTGCGCCACTTCTCAGGTGCGTCACAGCGGCTCACCGCCCGCTGCGCACGACGTGGGCGGACTTGGAAGCGTTTGAAACTGACCTGCGCGCACAGGCGGCTACAGTGCCGGCTCCACGAAAACAACCAAGGAGAAGCCCATGCTGCATGGCCGTGCAAACAATTTCTTTCAACACTTGCCGCATCTTCTGATCGGGGCTGTCGCAGCCGCGGCCCTGACCGCCTGCGGCGGCGGTGGAGGCGGAGAAGCTGACAGCCCTTCGTCGCAGGAATCAAAGGCCGCCGTGGCCCGGAATTTCAGCGCCCAGGCCGAGACCGCGGCGGCGAGCGCCGCACTCCCGTCATGGCCTGCGACGCCTGAGTTCGTGTACCACGACGAGGCACCCTTCCTGGCGCTGAGCCCCCGTCAACTGGAAGTCAGCAGCAAAGGGGACGCGTTCCTGACCTGGCACGCCACCCACAAGACAGCGGAAGGTGTCGTGAGCGGCACCGATGTCAACGTGATCCAGCATGCTGCCGGCAGCGACACCTGGCGCCGCGCAACGATCGCGAACGTCCCGTTCCCCGAGGCGGGAGGCGGCTTCGTCTACAACCAGAAGACACTCGCCCTGCCGCAAGGCGACATGGTGGTCCTCTGGGATGTGGTGGACATTCCGCCGTACGACCCCAACACCTTCAACAAGCCGCCCCAGGTCTACGCCAGCCGCTACTCGGCCGCGCAGAACCGCTGGTCCCCGCCCCGCCTCATCCCGGGCGACTATGCCATCTACAGCTTCGCCAACGGCTGGGAAGTCCTCCCCGCCGGGGAGGGCCGGCTCCTGATGCTGTGGCAGACGCGGTCAGGCGGGTTCTACGCGCGCTTCTACTCGGCTTCCGATGACAGCTGGAGCGAGCCCCAGGACATCGGTGCCCTGGCCAAGCCCGCCGACCTTCCCCGCACCAACTGGCAGGTCTACGCCAGCTTCAACCGGTCCGGCACGGGCGTGGTCCAGGTGGGCGGCACCCGCCCCACCACCTTGTATGTCGATGGGATGCGCGAGGCCTGGAGCGTCATCACCGCAGCACCCCGTCCTGAAGGCTTCTACTACTTCGGCTCCGTCGTCGAAAAGCCCTTTGCCGTGGACGAAGAAGGCAACGTCTTCTCGGCCCTGTTCGACCAGAGCTACGGATTGCGCCTGAGCAAGTGGTCGGCCAAGACCCGGCAAGTCGAGCGCACGCAGGTCGTCCAGCAGTTCTCGTCCATCGCCAGCGGCATCAGCCTGAACCTCGGGGCGGAGGGCGGGCTGCTGACCTGGGCCAGCAACGACGACCTTTCCACGAATGGTGACAACTTGCACTTCGTCACCCTGAGCAGGGACGGTCTCTTGAAGGAATCACCCCAGGCAGGACCCCGGCTGTCCGGACCGGCTGAAGTGACGCCGTGGATTTCCTATGCGAACAACCTGCAGACGCGGACGACCCAGGCGGGCCAGGCCTACGCCTTGTGGTCCCGGATCCAATGCCGGTTCGAAGCCGGCTGCAGCACGGTGGATTTCCAGTTCAGCACCTACCAGCCCGGCCAGGGATGGTCGGCCACGCAAACCATCCCCAGCCAGGTCCAGCTCATGACGGGCGAAGGGATTCCCTTCAAGGTCAATGCCGCGGGGGCGGCCGCCTTGGCCATGCCTGACCTGGTCATCCAGGGCGTTCCGCCCGACACCCGCCGCCGCATCGACGTGCGCGTCATGGCGCTGAACGTCAAGCCTGATTGAGATGGGGGAGTGGGGCGGGGTGATCCCGCCCCGCTCAATCGAGCAGCGAAGCGGCCAGGTCGTCGATCTCCTCCACGTCGCCGGCCCGCGCCGCATCGTCCGCAGGCTCCGCGGTCCCCTCGCCCAGCAGGCCACGCCGCTTCAGGTGCGTGCGCAACATGTTGCGCGTGAGGCCCAGGGCCTTGGCGGTGCGGACCTGGTTCTGACGGCAATGCGCGAAGGCCGTGCGGATCAGGGCCTCCTCGACCTGCTCGTGCAGGTTCGCCTCGCCCCGGGCCAGCAGGTCCTGGAACAGCGTCGACAGGCGCTCGACGGCCGTTGACGGCGCCGCGGCCTCGCGCGCCGGCGGGGCCGCCGCCTTGTGCGACAGGGGCGCCTGCCCCAGGCCTGCCTCATCGTCCCGGCCCAGACTTCCCCAGCCGCCTGCCCCAAGCCCACCTGTGTCGGGCGGCCGGGCCGACGAGGCCGCGGCTGCGCGCGCCAGCAGAGGCACCAGCTTCAGGTCATCGCGCCGCACCCATCCGTCGCGGCAGACGATCAAGGCGTAATGGATCACGTTCTCCAGCTCGCGGATGTTGCCCGGCCAGCCGTAGCTTTGCAGGGCCTCGCGCGCCGCAGGGCTCAGGGTCACATGCGCCAGGTTCAGGCGCTGGCTGTACACGCTCACGAAATGTTCCGCCAGTGGCAGGATGTCGGCCTGGCGCTCGCACAGGGACGGCAGGCGCACCGTGGCCACGCTGAGGCGGTAGTACAGGTCGGCCCGGAAGTGCTGGGCCTCCACCGCGCGCGCCAGGTCGATGTTGGTCGCCGCCACGAGGCGCACGTTGAGCGCCACCGGGCGGCGCGAGCCCAGGCGCACCACCTGGCGCTCCTGCAGCACGCGCAACAGCTTGACCTGCAGTGACAGCGGCAGGTCGCCGATCTCGTCAAGGAACAGCGTGCCGCCGTTGGCTGCCTCGAACCACCCGGCACGCGCCTGCGCGGCGCCTGTGAAGGCACCCGACTCGTGGCCGAACAACTCGGCGTCGATCAGGGTCTCGCTGAACGCGCCGCAGTTCACCGCCACGAACGGCCCCGTGCGCTCGCTCACCGCATGGATGTGGCGCGCGATCAGCTCCTTGCCCGTTCCCGTCTCGCCGGTGATCAGCACCGTCACGTCGCGACAGGCCAGGCGCTCGACATGCGTCAGCAGGGCTTGCGACGCCGGGTCGTTGAACACCAGGGCTTTGGCGCGGATCGACAACGGCGCCGATGACGATTCCGGAAGGGTCAGGATCTTGGCCACGTCGGGTCACTTCGAAGGCAGTTGGGAAGCGTCCGAAAGTACGTCGTCTGCTGCGCTGCACCAAGGATTGTTTTTGCAGTTGCATATGCGGAGAGGCGGGGGCAAACGGGTCAGTCCGAACGGGGAGTTGCTAGGCCAAGGAATGTGGGCGCACGACAGCGCAGGCCCACCCCTGCTGAATCACCAGCACATGCGCGTCCCTGCCTTGTTGCCTTCGCAACAGCCCCTCCATGGCGACGCCCACACGGCCTCGCGCCGAAAACTTCAACGCCATCAAGTACTTGGCCCGGCGGCCCCACCGCCCGCGCGGCACATACCGCCCATTGGCCCACTCCTTGCACAAAGCAGGCATGTCCAGCCCGGGTGTTGATTCCTGATCAATCCCTTGCGGCCACCCATTCACCCATCCTGCCCTGGAGCCCGCGAATGCCCCGCAGCAATCCCATGAAGATGAAAACCCTGCCTCTGTCTCTGGCCCTGGCGCTGGGACTCGCGGCCCTGAGCGCGCCGGCGACAGCAGTCGGTCCCGAGCCCTCCGCCACCGCGCCCGCCAAGGCCTGGTCGCCCTACCAGCCGGTACAGCCGCCCGAGGTGCCGGCCGTGAAACAGCGCGCCTGGGTGCGCCAGCCGATCGACAGCTTCGTGCTGGCCCAGCTCGAGGCCAAGGGCCTCAAGCCCTCGCCCGATGCCGACCGCGCCACCTTCATCCGCCGCGCCACGCTCGACACCTGGGGCCTGCTGCCCACGCCAGAGGAAGTGCGGGACTTCGTCAACGACAAGTCGCCCGACGCCTACGAGCGGCTGGTCGACCGGCTGCTGGCCTCGCACCACTTCGGCGAGCGCCAGGGGCGCCGCTGGCTGGACCTGGCGCGCTATGCAGACAGCAGCGGCTTCCAGAACGACAACACGCGGCCCAACAACTGGCGCTACCGCGACTACGTCATCCACGCCTTCAACCAGGACAAACCCTTCGACCGCTTCATCCTCGAGCAACTGGCCGGCGACGAGCTGTGGCCCGATCAGCAGGAAAGCCTGGTCGCCACCGGCTTCCTGGCCGGCTACCCCGACAACGCCAACTCGCGCGACCTGGTGCAGCGCAAGTACCAGATCGAGACCGACATGACCGACCTGGTGGGCGAGACATTCCTGTCAGCCACCATCGGCTGCGCCCGCTGCCACAACCACAAGGCCGACCGCGTCAGCCAGAAGGAATACTTCCAGCTGCAGGCCTTCTTCGCCAACACCGCCTTCGACGAACGCCGGCCGGTACAGGACAAGAGCGAGTTCGACCTGGCTTTCGAGCGCGCACAGGCCGCCTACCGGGAGGCGACAAAAGACATCCGCGCGCGCCAGAAGGAGATCCTCGACACGGTGCGCGCGAAGGGCGAGCGGTACCACAAGGAGCGCTACCTCACCGACAGCCGCGAGGCCATCTTCAAGCCCGAGAAGGACTGGAACGCGCAGGACCGCTGGGTCAACTGGCGGCTGAAAGCGGTGTCGACCGAGCAGGACATCGCCAGCTACCTGAAGCTGTCGGCCCAGGACAAGGACAGCCCCGAGTACGACCCCGCCAGCGTCGACAAGTGGAAGGAATACGAGCGGCTGACGGCCGAGCTGAAGAAGTTCGACAAGCTCAAGCCCGCGGGCGGCTCCAGCACCCTCACCACCGCCACCGAGCTGGGCCACGCGGACGCACCGCCCACCTTCGTGCGCTTCGGCGGGGTCCACGAGAAGCCCACCGACGAGGTGCAGCCGGGCCTGCCCGCGCTGTGGGCGGCGGGCCAGAAGGTGGACATCCAGCCCACCGCCACCTCGTCCGGCCGGCGCACCGCGCTGGCCCGCTGGATCGCCAGCCCCGCCAACCCGCTGACCGCGCGGGTGTACGTGAACCGGGTCTGGTCACAGTACTTCGACAAAGGGATCGTCGCCACGGTGGCCGACTTCGGCCGCGCCGGGCAGAAACCCACCCACCCCGAGCTGCTCGACCACCTGGCCGGGGAGTTCGCGAACAAGGGCTGGCATGTCAAGGCGCTGCACCGCCAGATCCTGCTGTCCAGCGTCTACCGGCAGGCCTCCACGCACCGCGAGGACGTGGCCCAGGCCGACCCGGACAACAAGCTGCTCGCCGTCTTCCCGCGCAAGCGGCTGGAGGCCGAGGAGCTGCGCGACGCGCTGCTGTACGCCACCGGACAACTGGCCGACAAGGTGGGCGGCCCGGCGGTCTTCCCGCCCGTGCCCGGCAACTTCAACGCGGGCAACCTGTGGCAGCCCCCTGCCCTGGAAGAGGATCACCGCCGGCGCAGCATCTACACCTTCGTGCGCCGCAGCGTGCCCTACCCCCTGACGCAGAACTTCGACCCTGCCGACCCTTCCGCGCCGCACCACCAGCGCAAGGTGACGACCACGCCGCTGCAGGCGCTGACGCTGTTCAACAGCGACATCGTGTTCGGCTGGTCACAGGCGCTGGCCGGGCGCGTGATCCGCGAGGCCGGGCCCGACGAGACGGCCCAGCTCAACCGGCTGTACCAGGTGCTGTTCTCGCGCGACCCGAGCACGGCCGAGCGGGCCTCGCTGAAGGACTTCCTGAACCAGCAGGAGAAAGTGATCCAGGCCAAGTCGGCGAGCGGCAAGTTCGAGGTCGCCGTGCCGACCGGGCTGCAGGCCAGCACCGCCGCGCGACTGAACCCGGTGCGCGCCGCCGCCTTCGTCGACCTGGTGCACACGGTGGCCAACTCGAACGACTTCGCCTACCGCTTCTGAACCCTGCCTTCCCCACCCACCTTTCCCTCCCCTTCCCTTTTCTACCCAAGGACCACCATGAGCTTCCATTCACGTCGTGACTTTCTCCTGCGCACCGGCCAGGGCCTGGGCGGTGCGGCCCTGGGCGGCCTGATCCCCGGCCTGGGCAGCTTCCAGGCCGCGCATGCGGCCGATCTGGCCAACGTGGTCGACCCCCTGGCGCCCAAGGCCGGCCACTTCCCGGCCAAGGTGAAGTCGGTCATCTGGCTGCACATGAACGGCGCGCCCAGCACGCTCGACCTGTTCGACCACAAGCCCGAACTGGTGAGGCTGGCGGGCCAGGAGGTACCGGCCTCTTTCCTCAAGGGCATCAAGACCAGCACGCAGGGCGGCGTGGGCAAGCTGTTCGCCTCCAACCGCACCTGGCAGCAGCACGGCGACAGCGGCGCCTGGTTCTCCGACCTGGTCCCCAACATAGCGCAGCACGCCGACAAGCTGACCTTCATCAAGTCGAGCGTGACGGTGGGCGCCACGCACGACATCTCCATCCTCAAGCTCAACACCGGCGACCTGAACCCGGGCAGGCCCTCGCTGGGCGCCTGGGTCACCTACGCGCTGGGCAGCGCCAACCCCGACCTGCCACCCTACGTGGTGCTGTACAACGGCAAGAGCGAGCCCTCGGCCGGCTCGGTGAACTGGAGCGCAGGCTTCCTGCCAGCGGTGTACCAGGGCACGGCGTTTCGCCCCGGGGCCTCGCCGATCCTGTACCTCGAGCGTCCCGAGCTGCGCGCGGCCGAGCAGCAGCGTGCCTCGCTGGATCTGCTCAAGCGGCTCAACCTGCAGGGCGCGCAGCGCTTCCCGCGCGACACCGAGCTGCAGGCCCGGGTGCGCTCCTACGAGCTGGCCGACCGCATGCAGGTGGCCGCCCCTTCGGCCGTCGACCTGACCCAGGAAAGCGAGGCCACCAAGGCGCTGTATGGCCTGGACGACCCGACCAGCGCCAGCTACGGCAGCACCCTGCTGCGGGCGCGGCGCCTGGTGGAGCGCGGGGTGCGCTTCATCCAGGTCGTCTCGGGCGCACCGGAGGGCGAGACCGAAATCACCAGCTGGGACGCCCACGACGACCTGCAGAAGAACCACGGCCTGATGGCCCGCATGGTCGACAAGCCCATCGCCGGCCTGCTGGCCGACCTCAAGGGCCTGGGGCTGCTCGACTCGACCCTGGTGGTGTGGACCTCGGAATTCGGCCGCACCTCCTACGGACAGAGCGGCAACGGGCGCGACCACAACCCCTGGGGCTACACGCAGTGGCTCGCCGGCGGCGGGCTGAAGGCCGGCTTCACTTACGGCGAGACCGACGAGATCGGCCTGCAGGTGGCCGACAAGGACAAGGCCGTGGACACCTACGACCTGCACGCCACCGTGCTCCAGCTGCTCGGCCTGGACCACCTGAAGACGACCTTCCTGAACAACGGCCGCTCGGAGCGCCCGACGGTGGTCTACGGGAAGGTGATCCAGGAGATCCTGGCCTGACACCATGCGCCTTCTCATCGCCACCGCCCTGCTGACCCTGGCCACCGTCGCCCTGCCCGCCGAGGACGAACTGGACATCGACCTGATGCAGTCCATCGAAGACACCAACCGGAGCCTGGCCTCGAACATCGCCGTCAAGGCCGGACCGCCGGCCGTCGCCGATGCCCATGCGCTGAACGAGATGTTCGGCCACGTGGAAGATTTCTACCAGCGCAAGGGCGACGCGCCCGATGCCGTCGAGCTGGCCCGCAAGAGCCGTGCGCTGGCACAGCGGATCCAGGCGCAGCTCGCCGCGCCGGACTTCGAGGCTGCCACCGACACCGCGACCCAGCTCTCGCGCACCTGCAAGACCTGCCACAGCTTCTACAAGAAATCCTGAAAGGACCTGCCCCGATGACCTCGTCAGTGCGTTTTGCTTTTTCCTCCTCTGCCGCGGGCCGGCGCCGCCTGGCCGCCCTGGCAAGTACCGCCGCCTGCGCGCTGGCCTGCCAGGGTGCCCTGGCGGCACGGCAGGCCGGCGAGACCGCGCCCGCCTTCACCGCCCAGGCCTCGCTGGCCGGCAAGCCCTTCGGCTACGCGCTGCAAGACGCGCTGCGCCAGGGCCCGGTGGTGGTGTACTTCTACCCCTCGGCGTTCACAGGCGGCTGCAGCCTGCAGGCCCACGCCTTTGCGGTCAACCTGGACAAGTTCGCCGCGGCGGGTGCGACCATCATCGGCGTGTCGCTGGACAGCATCGAGCGCCTGAACGCCTTCTCGGCCGACCCCGAGTCCTGCGCCGGCAAGGTGCCCGTGGCCTCCGACGCCGACGGCCGCATCGCCAAGGCCTATGGCATCGCGGTGCGCGAGGCCCCGGTCGGCCGGCAGGACTCGCGCGGGGCCGAGATCGACCACGGTCTGGCCGAGCGCACCACCTTCGTCGTGGCCCCGGACGGCCACATCCACGCCACGCTGGGTGACCTCGCGCCGCTGGACAACGTCGAGCAGGCGCTGTCCGCCGTGCAGCAACTCGCCGGCCAGCGGGCCGCCAAGCGATGAGCCCTCCCTCCATTCCCGAGCCCCACCCGCACCCCGACACAATGGCGAACACGATCACCGTCCCGACGCCCGCCCACCGACGGGCCGCCCCGGCCCCTGCCGCCAGCCGGCGCCAGGATCCGCCCCCCGTTACACCGCCGGCCGTGTTGCACCGGCAGGTGCGCCCCCTGGGCACGCTGGCCCTGGCCTGGCTGGCCCTGAGCCTGGGCGCGGCAGGCGCCTCGGCGCAGACACCCCCGCCCGGCCCGGCCGCGGGCGCCTCCGCCCCCACCGCCTCCGTCCCCACCACCACGCCCGCGATTGCCGGCGTGGTCGCCGCCGAGACGCGCATCGAGCTGATCCGGGACGGCTTCACGGGCACCGAGGGCCCGATCGGACTGCCCGACGGCCAGTTGCTGTTCACCGAGACGCCGGCCAACCGCATCACGCAAGTCAAGCCCGACGGCAGCGTGAGCGCCTTCCTGGAAGACAGCAATGGTTCGAACGGGCTGGCCTTCCAGCGCAATGGCGACCTCGTGGCGGTGCAGGTGCTGCAGCCGCGCGTGGGCATCGTTCACCCACCCGAGCACCGCAAGGTCCTGGCCGACCAGTTTGAAGGCGCGCCCTTCGGCCGGCCCAACGACCTCGTCACCGACCGGCAGGGCAACATCTACTTCACCGACTCGGGTGCCGCGGCCAAGCCGGGCCAGCCCGCGCCTGCGCCGCCCGCGGTCTACCGCATCACCGCGCAGGGCGCGCTGCAGCGCCTGGTGCACGACATCGAGCGCCCCAACGGCATCCAGCTCAGCCCGGACGAGAAGACCCTCTACGTGGCCAACACCGCGGGCGAACACGTGCTGGCCTACGACATCGGCGCTGACGGCACCCTGGGTCCGCGGCGCCAGTTCGCCCGGCTGGTGGGCTGGCGCCAGACGGAGAACGGCCCCAGCAGCGGCGCCGATGGCCTGGCCGTGGACGCCCAGGGCCGGCTCTACGTGGCCTCGACGGCCGGCATCCAGGTGTTCTCCGCGCAGGGCCAGGCGCTGGGCGTGATCCCCTTGCCCAAGGCGCCGCAGAACCTGGCCTTCGCGGGACCGGACAAGAAGACCTTGTACGTGGTGGGCCGCGGCTCGGCCTACCGCATCGCGGTCCTGACCCCCGGCTTCCAGGGGCGGGCGAAATAGCGGACAGTCAGTCATTCACTTACCTCATCCCTTCACAGCCCTGAGGACCACCATGCCCAGACTCACCGCCGCCGACTTCCATCCGCAGGTTCTGAAGCTGTTCGACCGCTATGTGCACGGCGCACTCACCCGCAGGGGTTTCCTGCAATCCGCCAGCCAGTACACCGCCGGTGTGGTGGGCGCCGAGCTGCTGCTGGCCCAGCTCAGCCCGAACTTCGCCCAGGCCCAGCAGGTGGCGCCCGGCGATCCCCGCATCCAGGTCAGCACGCAGCGTTGGCCCTCGCCGCAAGGCAACGGCACGGTCAGCGGCCTGCTGGCCCGCCCGGCCAACGCCAAGGGACCCCTGCCCGCCGTGCTGGTGGTGCACGAGAACCGGGGCCTGAACCCGCACATCGAGGACATCGCGCGCCGCCTGGCGGTCGACGGCTTCATCGCCTTCGCACCCGATGCGCTGGCACCGCTGGGCGGCTATCCCGGCGACGAGGACAAGGCGCGTGCTTTGTTTCCCCAGCTGGACCAGGCCAAGACCAAGGCCGACTTCGTGGCCGCGGCCAAGGCCCTGAAGACCGTGCAGGGCGGCAACGGCAAGGTCGGGGTGGTGGGCTTCTGCTACGGCGGGGGCATCGCCAACGAGCTGGCCACCAGGCTGCCCGACCTCGATGCCGCCGTGCCCTTCTACGGCGGCCAGCCCGCGCCCGAGGATGCGGCGCGCATCAAGGCGCCGCTGCAGCTGCACTACGCCGGCGAGGACGAACGCATCAATGCCGGCTGGCCCAAGTACGAAGAAGCCTTGAAGGCCGCCAAGGTCCCTTACGAGGTCTACGTCTACCCCGGCGTGCAGCACGGCTTCAACAACGACACCACGCCCCGCTACGACGCGGCAGCCGCCAAGCTGGCCTGGGAACGCACGCTCGCGTTCTTCAACCGGCACCTGCGGGGGCGCGGCTGAGCAGCTTCCCCGTTTCCTCCCTTCCTTTCTCTGTCTTCCACCTCTCCAATGAAGAAAACCTTGCATTTCCCCATGAATCACCGCCTGCGGTACCCGCTTCGTGTCTTTGGCGTTCTCGCCTTGCTGGGTGCCACCTGTTCCTTCACCGCCCATGGCCAGCCCGCGCCCAAGCCCGAGCAGTTGATCAAGTGGCGCCAGTCGAGCTACCAGGTGATTGCCTGGAACGCGGCGCGCATCAAGGCCTCGGTGGACGGCACGTACAACAAGGAGGAAGTGGTCCGCTCGGCGGCCGTGATCGCGGCCCTGGCGAACGCCGGCCTGGGCAGCCTCTTTCCGTCTGGCACCGAGCAGGGCAAGGGCTGGCATGACACCGCGGCCAAGCCGGAGCTGTTCACCGACAAACGTGCCGGCGAGGCGGCGGCCAGCTTCGGCAAGGAGGCCAATGCGCTGGTCCAGGTGGCGGCCACCGGCGACCAGGCCGCCGTGAAGGCGCAGTTCGGCAAGCTGCAGGGCAGCTGCAAGGGCTGCCATGACGACTTCCGGGCAAAGGACTGACGCTTGACGGCGGCAAGAGCGGACTCCCTCCCCCCCTGGGGGAGGGCGGGGGTGGGGGGCTGCTGCGCACTGAGTGAGCGTCCATCATCGAAAAAGAAACAACCCCGTTGTCTGCGCCGTCACCAAGCCGGCGCCGAGGCCGTCTGCGCAGGCGCAGGGGCGGATACCGCGGCCGGTGATGCGCCCTGCCCCACCACCAACACCGCCATGACGGCCCCCAGCGCCACCCCGATCGACGCGACCAGGGCCGGCAGGCCACCCCCTCGCGCAGGCGGAACGTGCGCCGCATCGATCACCTTCCAACCGGTCACCATCGGTGGCAGCAGGGCATCCTTCTTGACCCAGGTGTGAAACGCGATCGCGGCCACATGCAGCCCGACCCAGTAGAGCACCGCGTTGGCCAGCCGCCGGTGCCAACCGGTGAACCAGTGTGAGAGATCCCCCGAGACCCACGCGGCCCAAGGCCCCGTGAAGGCGATGTCGTCGTCGCTGAACAGGCCGCTGCCAGCCTGCCACGCCAGCAGGCCGAGCAGGACGACCACGGACACGGCCCCCAACGGGTTGTGCCCCACACCGTGCCAGCGGCCGGCCCGGTAGGCACGCCAGCGCGCCGGCGTGGGCAGGAAATGGCCGAAGCGCGCCGTCGTGGGCCCGACCAGCCCCCACATCACGCGGAACACCAGCAGGCCGATGATGGCGAGCGCCGCGCGGCCATGCGTGGGCATCCACTCGCCCCCCGCCTTGCCCGTCGCCACGGCGATGGCCACGGCCACCACGAGACCCCAGTGGAAGACGCGCAAAGGCGAATCCCACACACGGGCCCGCACACGCGCCAGCGGTGCGACGCCAGGCAGTGGCGCGGAGGAAGCGCGCGTGGGCAGCAGGGAAACAGCGGGCGAGGCGGGCGCCGCAGTCGCGGCAGAAGAAGAAACAGAAGAAGTGCTCATGGCCAGGGTCTGCGACAAGACGCAAAGGGTTGAAAGTGAGGGGAGCTCGAGCAACAAGTGCGCCAGCGTTCGCACCTGCGTTGACACCTGCGTCTGAGGGAAGCCACCCCCTCGCGGTGCTGTATTTCCAGCAGCAAAGTCCAATCCGCAGCAACCCTGCGCCTGCGCGCGGCCCCCGCCAACGAATGGTTTCAACTACCTGCTGCCGAACCACTCTTTCGAGGGTTCATCTGCGCACCTCCCCTGGCTATTCTTTTCGCTCATCTCAACAAACCGCCTGCCCGCCGAACGATCCATCCGGCCGCGCAGGCCTTCAAGGAGGAACGAAGCATGGTGTCGATCGAGCAGGTGTCGTCGCAGGTGAGCAAGGTGATCCGCTGCACCTTGAATTTGAAAGAGGACATCACCCTCGAGGGTGATGCGGATCTGGTGAACGAGATCGGGCTCGACTCGCTGGAGGCCTTCGAGGCCATGGCCAGCCTGCACGACATCCTGGGCATCAAGATCCCCGACCAACTGAACCCGAAGTCCCTGTCCACCATTGATGGCATCGCCGCCTACGTGGTCGACACCTGTGAGCCCGCCACCGTGGCGGCGTTCCTCGCCGTGGATGTGGAGGCGCACCTGGCGAGCCTGCAAGACGACGGCTCCCTCCTGTGAGCGAGGCCCTGGCGCCAGGCCTGGTGTCGCTGGACCGCAGCCAGGTCCAGGCGCTGATTCCACACCGCCCGCCCTTCCTCTTCGTCGAGTCGGCCGAGCTGCGCGATGGCCGCGCCGTCCGGGGCATTTGCCAGTGGCCGCGGGACAACCCCCTGCTGCAGGGGCACTTCCCTGCCGTGCAGATCGTCCCCGGCGTGCTGCTGGTCGAGGCTGCGGCACAACTGGCGGCCGTGCTGCTGGCCAGCCGGGCGCGCCCGGCCGCGCACCCGCAGATCGGCATGCTCACAGGCATCCGTCGCGCCAGCTTCCACCGGCCCGTCCTGCCGGAAGAAGCCGTCGATTTCAGCGTCGAGCTGGGGCAGTCGATGGACGGCATGGCCTGGCTCTCGGCCGAGGGGCAGGACGAGGCGGGGCGGCGCGTGTGCCAGTGCGAGATCCGCGTGGCCCTGGCCACGCCGCCACCGCGCACCTGAGGTGGCCCCTCACCACCGCAGCCAACACTTTCAAATCACATTCACATCCACAGGGAGGAATCAACCCATGTCAACATCCATGACATCCATGGCCACCCGCGCGCGCCGCCGCCGGGTCGCGGTGACGGGGCTCGGCGCCGTCTCCGCCTTCGGGCTGGGCGTGGCCCGCTTCTGGGCAGCGCTGACCGCGTCCCAATGCGCCAGCGCGCCCATCCGCCGCTTCGATGCCACGAAATACCGCGCCGGGCTGGCGGCCGAGATCCCCGAGGCGCTGTTGCAGCGCGAAGACCTGCAAGCGGCCTCCGGCCATCCCCTGGAAGACGCCACCCTGCTCGCCACGCTGGCGGCCTGCGAAGCCCTGAAGGACGCCGGACTGCACGAGGCACCCAAGAGCGACTTCGGCTGCGTCGTCGGGACCTTGTGCGCCAGTGCCCGGCTCTTCGAGGACTACTGCGTGCAGTTCGTCCGCGGCCAGACCGACGACAGCCAATACCCCGACGTCGAGGCCTGCGTGGCGAGCTACCAGCTCGAGCACCTGGTGCACCACTTCGGCCTGGAGGGGCCGTCCACCCTCGTCTCCACCGCCTGTTCCTCCTCGACGGATGCCATCGGCTGCGCCACCGACATGGTTCGCAGCGGTGCTGCCACCGCCATGCTCGCCGGCGGCGGCGACATCCTGGCCGAGCTGGCGCACGCCGGGTTCAACACGGTGTTCTCACTGACCCAGGACGTCGCGCGTCCCTTCGACAGCCGGCGCACCGGCTTCTTCATCGGCGAGGGCGCCGGAATGCTGGTGCTGGAAGACATGGCGCATGCCCGCCAGCGCGGCGCACGCATCTATGCCGAGGTGCTCGGCCATGGCCTGAGCAACGCCGCGCACCATTTGACGGCCACCTCCAAGGATGGCCTGGGCGAATCGCTGGCCATCCTGCGCTGCCTGGAGGATGCCGGCATCCCCCCGGACGCGGTCGATCATGTCAATGCCCACGGCACCGCCACGCCACACAACGACGCCACCGAGGCCCTCGCCCTGCGCCGGGTCTTCGGGAGCAGCCTGCACCAGATCACCGTCACATCCATCAAGGCCCAGATCGGCCACTGCATGGGCGCCTCCGGGGCGCTGGAGGCCGTGGCCACCGTCAAGGCCATCGAACAGGGCTGCATCCCGCCCACCCTGCATTCCCGCGGCGACCTCGACCCGCTGGTCCAGGTCGCCCTGGCCAACCAGCGGCGGCCGCTGCGCTGCGCCCTGTCGCAGTCGTTCGGCTTCGGAGGGGCTTCCTCGGCCGTGCTGTTCGGCGCCCCGCCGCCGGACGCCGGCGCCTCGGCGTCCGCCTGGATCGAGAAGGCCGCCGCATGAGCACTGACCGCACGACGACAAACGCCATGGCCGCCGACCCGAGACGGGTGTGCCTCACCGGCATCGGCACCCTCACGCCCTTCGCCACAGGCTGGTCCGAGACCTTCGCCCAGATCGACCGGGCACCCCCGGTCTACGAGCCGTGGGACGCCGCGCTGGGCCGTCCCTTCGACACGGCGCGGCTGGGCCTGCTGCGGGACATCCCGAAGGCCCGCCACTTCGACGAGCGCCAGTCCCGCCTCATGGACCGTGCGATGGCGATGGCCGGCGTGGCTGCGGCCCTGGCCATGGAAGACGCCGGGATCCTGGCCGGAGGCGAGGTCGTCGACACCGACGCCGACGAGGTGGCCACCGTGCTGGCTTCCTCACAGGGGGAAATCCCTTCGCTGTTCCGCTTCGGCATGCCCTTGTTCAAGCCGGGCTCGGGCTCGTTCAACCCGGCGCATTTCCCGATGATCGCGCGCAACATCGCCTGCGGCCACCTGGCCCTGCGGTTCGGGCTGCGCGGCTGGAGCACCATGATCGCCGCGGGCGACGCGTCGGGGGCGCAGGCCCTGGCTCGCGCGGCCGAGCTGATCACGCTGGGGCGTGCCGAGGTCGTGGTGGTGGGCGCCTACGAGACCCTGTCCTCGCTGTCCCTGCACCAGCTGAAGGGCCGCTGGAGGAAACACGGTCTGCAGGAGACGGTCGCCCGGTGTGCTGGCAACCACCACGTGCCGGTGGAAGGCGCCTGCTTCCTGGTGCTCGAATCGGCCGAGCATGCGGCGGCACGCGGCCGTGTGCCCTACGCCTGCCTGTCCCACGTCACGCAGGGCTATCGCCTGAGCGAGGCCACCCCCTGGGAACCGGTGCTCGACCGGCACAGCCGCCGTGCCTCCTGGCCGGCCGGCTCTCCGGCCATCCCCGTGCTGCTGCGCGCCGCGCAGCCCGGCCCCCTGGCGCAGCCCGAGCAAGCCCTCAGCGAGGCCGCAGCGGCCCGGCACCAGTGCCGGCACGTGATCGACGTCCGCGCCGATTTCGGCGCGGCAGGTGCCGTCACGGCGCTCTACCAGGCGGCGCTGGCGGCCCAGCTCCTGCGCACCACCGCCGCGCCCGGCGAGGCGGTGGGCGCCCCAGGCACCCCGCCTCGGCGCCATCCCACGGCCACGCAAGCCCTCATCAGCACCTGGGCATCCAGCGGCGCCTACGCCCTGCTGTCGATGGAAGCGGCCTGAGCCGGCCCGCCTGTCCATTTCATTTCCCTCCTCTTCACTTCACCTCGATTCAAGCGAGCAGACATCCCCCATGGAAAAAGCAGCGTTGGTCACGGGCTCGAGCCGTGGCATTGGCAGAAGCATCGCCCTGCGGCTCGGACGCACGATGCCGGTGATCGTGCACAGCAGGAACGACCCCGAGGCCGCCCGGCGGGTGCTGGCGGAGGTCGAACGCGCCGGCGGGCGGGGCCTGGCCCTGGCCGCCGACCTGCGCCACCCCGAGGCCCTGGCGGCGATGTTTGCCACCATCCGCGGCGCCGGATTCTGGGTCCACACCCTGGTCAACAACGCCGGCCTGGCGCGCGACCAGATCGTCGCCCTGATGAGCCCGGAAGACTGGCAGGCCGTGATCGAGACCAACCTCGGCGGTGCGTTCCGCTGCGTCAAGGCCGTCGTGCCCACCCAGATGTCGCGCCGTTGTGGCGTCATCGTCAACATCTCCTCCGTGGCCGGCACGCACGGCCAGTTCGGCCAGGTCAACTATGCCTCGGCCAAGGCCGGCCTGGTCGGCATGACGAAGTCGCTGGCCAAGGAGCTGGGCCGCTACGGCATCCGGGTCAACTGCGTGGCACCCGGTCTCATCGAGACCGACATGCTCGACAAGCTCCGCACGCAGGCCGCCGGCAGCAGCTGGCTGGACAAGGCCGTCACCGAGCGCATGCCCCTGCAGCGCATCGGCCAACCCGACGAGGTGGCGGCGCTGGTGCAGTTCCTGGCCTCGCCGGAGGCCGGCTACATCACCGGCCAGGTGGTGGAGATCGATGGGGGGCTGTGCCTGTGACGCCGCACCTTCCCATGGTGGGGACGGCCACCGGGCCCACGCTGTTGAAGACCGTCTTCTCTCCCTGGCGGCTCAACGGCCTGGAGATCCACAACCGGGTGCTGATGAGCTCCATGCACCTCGGCTTCGAGGGCGAGGACATGTTTGAACGCTTGGCGCGCTTCTATGCGCTGCGGTCCCACCAGGGGCCCGGCCTCATGGTGACCGCGGGCTGCAGCCCGACGGCGGCGGGCCGCGCCACGCTGGACGGCTTCGCCCTCGACCGCGACGAACTGATCGACAAGCACCGCCTGATCACGCGCGCGGTCCACGCGGCGGGCGAGTCGCGCATCGCCCTGCAGCTGCTCCACTTCGGCCGCGAGGCGCAGCACGGCCACCTGGTCGCTCCCTCCCCCGTGCGCCTGCCCGCCAACCTGTACACGCCCCGGGCGCTCGCGGCCGAGGACATCCTGCAGACCGTCGCGCACTACGGCGCCGCCGCGCGGCGTGCCGTCGAAGCGGGCTATGACGCGATCGAGCTGCTGTTCTCCCAAGGCTTCCTCATTCACCAGTTCCTCTCCGCCCACACCAACCAGCGTGCGGACGCATGGGGCGGCAGCCTGGTGGCGCGCATGTCCTTCGCCCTGCAGGTGGCCGGCGCTGTGCGCGAGGCCGTGGGGCCGGACTTCCCCGTCATCCACCGCGTGCCCTGCCTGGACCTGCTGCCCGAGGGGCTGGGCTTCGACGACGCCATGGCGCTCATCGAGGCGCTCCTTCCCTTCCAGGTCGACCTTCTGAACATCAGCATTGGCTGGCACGAGTCCAAGGTGCCCACGCTGGCCCACGTTGTTCCTCCGGCCGGCTTCGCGGCCGCGGCCCTGCGGGTCAAGCAGCGCTTCCCGGGCTTGCTGACCTGTGCCAGCAACCGCATCAACGACCTGCGCGTGGCGGAGGAGCTGCTGCTGTCGGGCGTGGCCGACGTGGTGGCCATGGCCCGCCCGTTCCTGGCCGACCGCGCCATCGTCGCCCGCTCGCAAGCCAACCGCTTCGACGAGGTCAACGCCTGCATCGGCTGCAACCAGGATTGCCTCGACCACATGTTCCTCGGCCAGGACATCGGCTGCAGCGTCAACCCGGCGTGCGGCCAGCCCGAGGATGGCGAGGCCCCGCGGCCCTTGCGCCCCGGCGTGCGCATCGCCGTGGTGGGGGGTGGGCTGGCCGGCATGTCCGCCGCCTGGCACCTGAGCCGCCGGGGTGCCGAAGTCACCCTCTTCGAGCAGGCCGACCAGCTGGGCGGCCAGATGCGCCTGGCGGCGCGCATCCCGGGCAAGGCCGAGTTCCTGGGCACCATCCGCACCCTGGAGGGCCGCCTGCGGCGCAGCGGGGCTCACGTCCTGCTGGGGAGGACCTTCACCTTGACGGACATGCGTTCCCGGCACTGGGACCACGTCGTGGTCGCCACCGGCACGGCCCCGAACTTCTCTGCGCTCTCCGATCCACTCCTGCCCGCCGCCGCCCTGCCAGCCGACAGTGGCGACGAACCCGGCGGCGTGCGGGTGCTGGGATGGCACGACGTCCTGCGCCACGAGCTGCCTGTCGCGCACCCGGTGGTGATCTATGGCGGCGGGGGCGTGGCCTGCGACCTGGCCAAGTTCTTCCTGGGCCGGCCTTCACGCGTGGCGGCGTCGGAAAGCTACCTGCAGGCTCACCGGGCCGAGGACCTGGTGGGTCCCCTGCCCTCGCTGCCCGCGAAGGACCAGCGCATTCTCATCGCGCAGCGCTCGAGCCGGAAGATCGGCCACAAGCTTGGCCGCACGACCCGCTGGATCACCATGAGCGAGCTGGAGGACCACGGCGTGCAGATGTGGCGCAGCGCGCAGCTTGAAGGCGTCAGCCGGGAGGGTGTCCACCTGCGCGTGGCGGGGGAGCCCCGCACCGTCTTTGCACGAACGCTGGTGATGGCCACCGGCCAGCAGCCCCGGCACGGCGACCTGTGCCGGCAGTTGACACAGGCCGGCCTGGCCCACACCGTGATCGGCGCGGCCGCGGCCCATGCCAAGGAGCCCGCCAGCATCTCCAGCTCCATCCGCCAAGGCTACGTTTTCGCCACCCGGCAGGTGGACGCCCTGCTGGCCTGAACCGATGCCCGCACCCAGCCGCTCCACGCCCCTGCCGCCCGGGGCCCTGGCCTTTGCGGGCCATCCGAGATTCATCCTGCTGCGCACGGGCCTGCGCGTCCTCGATAAGCTGGCGCCGGCCTGGACGCCGTGGCTGGCCGCGCAGGTGTTCTGCGCGTCGCTGTTCACGCGAAGGCCTGGCGGACCGGTCACCCCGCCCCCGGGGGTGCGGCTACAGACGCTGCGTTTCGAGAAGCACGCGCTCATGCTGTACCACTGGCCTGCCTCTGCAGATGCCCCCCAGGTGATGCTGGTCCATGGCTGGGCGGGCTGGGGCCTGCAGATGTCGGCCCTGGCGGACAGCCTGAGCCGGGCCGGCTGGGCGCCGGTGCTCATCGACATGCCTGGCCACGGCCGCAGTGGCGGGCGTGGCAGCCTGCCCACTCAGTTCGTACGGGCGCTGACCTTCGTGGCGGGCCAGCTGCCGCGTGTGCGGGCCGCGGTGGGTCATTCCCTGGGGGGCGGCGCCCTGTGCCTGGCGGCCGCGCGTGGTCTTGCGGTGCGTCGCCTGGTGCTGATGTCGTCGTTGCTGGCGCTGGAGCGCGCAACCCAGGACTATACCCAGGCCTTCTGCCTGAGCGAGGCCACCCGCCGCGGCATGATCGACCATTTCGAGCGACGCGAGAACTGCCGGATGGCGCAGCTGAGCCTGCAGCACAACGCCTCAGCCGTGACCCTGCCGGTGCTGGTGGTCCATGACGAGAACGACCGTGTCGTTCCTTGCGCCAGCGCCCTGTCGCTGGTCGAGCAGTTGCCCGACGCCCGTCTTCTGGCCACCCAGGGCCTGGGCCACCGCCGAGTCCTCACGGACCCCGGCGTCCGGGCCGCGGTGGTTGACTTCCTGGTGCCAGCGCGGGACATGCCTGACAAGCCTGCCGGGAATAAACCAGCGTCGTGAGTCGCCCAAGGCAAGGCAAGACAGGCCAAAGCAAAGCGAAGCGAAGCCAGCCCTTCGAGGCGATGCGAAGCGAGCCGTGACGGTTTCCCCGTAGGCGAAGGTGAGGAGCGCAGCGGGCCGGGGGTTGCTTTGAGCCCGTCCGGGACACTTGTCTGAGCCCGCAGGGCGAGTTGTGGCCCGGGCCCCGGTCCGCGAGCACCGCAACGCACCCCTTGGCGCAGCCAAGGGGCTTCGCCT
>CBINPE010000043.1:0-33461 GCA_966252435.1 uncultured Burkholderiales bacterium
TCATCCCGGCCTTCGCCCGCAAGCGCCTGTTCGGCTACACCTCGATGGTGTACGCCACCGCCTCGATCGCCATCCTGAGCTTCATCGTCTGGGCGCACCACATGTTCACCACCGGCATGCCGGTGACGGGCCAGCTGTTCTTCATGTACGCGACCATGCTGATCGCCGTGCCCACGGGCGTGAAGGTCTTCAACTGGATCGCCACCATGTGGCGCGGCTCGATGACCTTCGAGACGCCCATGCTGTGGGCGGTCGGCTTCATCTTCGTCTTCACCATGGGCGGCTTCACGGGCCTGATCCTGTCAGTGGCGCCCATCGACATCCAGGTCCAGGACACCTACTACGTGGTGGCGCACTTCCACTACGTGCTGGTGGCGGGCTCCCTGTTCGCGCTGTTCGCCGGCGTGTACTACTGGGGTCCCAAGTGGGCCGGCGTGATGATCAGCGAGACCCGCGGCAAGATCCACTTCTGGGGCTCGCTGATCTTCTTCAACATCACCTTCTTCCCGATGCACTTCCTGGGCCTGGCCGGCATGCCCCGCCGCTATGTCGACTATCCCATGCAGTTCGCCGATTTCAACGCCATCGCCTCGGTGGGTGCCTTCGGCTTCGGCCTGATGCAGGTCTACTTCTTCGTCTTCGTGGCCCTGCCGCTGATGCGTGGCTCGGGCAAGCCGGCCCCGCAGAATCCCTGGGAAGGTGCCGAGGGCCTGGAGTGGGAAGTCCCGTCGCCCGCGCCGTTCCACACCTTCGAAGAGCCACCCAAGCTGAACGCCTCGGCCACCCGCATCATCGGCTGATCCACGACGAGGACCCGGCCATGGCCACGACGACCGACGCGAAGAAGAAACAGAACCTGCGGCTGGCCCTCATCCTGGCCAGCGTGGCGGCCGTGTTCTTCCTCGGCTTCATCGCGCACGGCTATTTCTTCGGGGTGTCGATCAAGAAGCACAGCCAAGTGCTGCCCAGGGGTTGAGCGGCCATGGTGCGGCCTCTTCTCGCCCCGCTGGGACTGCGTAGCGACAACCTGCGCATGGTCGGCAAGCTGCTGGTGGTGGTGGCGGTGATGTTCGCGTTCGGCTATGCGCTGGTGCCCATCTACCGGTCCATTTGCGACGCCCTGGGCATCAACGTCCTGTCCCTTTCCGAGCAGCGCACCGGCCTCGACAAGGGGATTGCCGCACACAACACCCAGGTCGACCTCAGCCGGACCATCACGGTTGAGTTCGACGCCAATGCCCGGGGCGTGTGGGAGTTCCAGCCCGCGCAGCGCAGCGTCCAGGTCCATCCCGGCGAGATCGCCACCGTGATGTACGAGTTCCGCAATTCGCAGAACCGGGCCATGGTGGCCCAGGCCATTCCCAGTTACGCCCCGATCCAGGCCTCGCCGCACTTCAACAAGCTGGAATGCTTCTGCTTCAACGAGCACACCCTGCAGCCCGGGGAGTCGAAGCAGTGGCCCGTGGTGTTCGTGGTCGATCCCAAGCTGCCGCGGGACGTGAAGACCATCACCCTGTCCTACACCTTCTTCGAGGTGGGGGGCAAGGTGCCGGCGGCGCCAGGCGGGGGAGGGCGCTCATGAGTGGCCAGGACGGGCACGAGGAAGCTGGCGCCGACCTGCGCGCGGCGGTGCAGCGCCGGGGGTCTTTCCTGCAGACCTTGCGGGCTGTGGCCTGGTCCTTCTTCGGGGTGCGCAAGTCGGCCGAGTACGAGAAGGACATCTCCCAGCTCAACCCTGTGCATGTGATCATCGCCGGCGTGCTGGCGGCGGTGGTGTTCGTGGGGGGATTGATCGTGCTGGTGAATTGGATTCTGGACAGCGGGGTGGCGCGGGGCTAGCGTTCCCTTCGGCGCGGGGCGCCCGTCCGGCGAGTGAATGAATGATGAGTGAGTGAAGCGGGTCAACGAGCAAACGAGTCATCGGATACAGGTTTCAGGAGAGAAAACATGTCGGCTGCCATCCCCAAGGGGCACACCCCTTACTACTTCGTTCCCTCGCCCTCGGCCTATCCGGCCCTGGCCTCATTGGGCCTGTTCTTCGTCATCCTGGGCGCCGGCCAGTGGGTCAACGGCCATGGCTGGGGCGCCTACTCCCTGGCGGCCGGGCTGGTCATCTGGGCCCTGGTGATGTTCGGCTGGTTTGGCACGGCCATCGGCGAGAGCGAGAGCGGCCTGTACAGCCAGCGCATCGACGTCTCCTTCCGCTGGAGCATGAGCTGGTTCATCTTC
Organism: uncultured Burkholderiales bacterium; assembly: GCA_966252435.1. Taxonomy (GTDB): domain Bacteria; phylum Pseudomonadota; class Gammaproteobacteria; order Burkholderiales; family Burkholderiaceae_C; genus CANHBY01. Next base: position 2,230 of record CBINPE010000043.1, read on the forward strand.
TCCGAAGTGATGTTCTTCGGCGCGTTCTTCGGCGCGCTGTTCTGGGCGCGCCTTCATGCGCTGCCCAACCTGGGAAGCATCGACAACGCCCTCCTGTGGCCTGACTTCCATGCCGTCTGGCCCAGTGTCCAGGCGGGGGCCACGGCCTCGCCCGCCGGCACGATCGAGCCCTTCCACACCATCGGCCCCTGGCCATTGCCCACCATCAACACCGCGCTGCTGCTGACCTCGGGCGTCACGCTGACCATCGCCCACCATGCCCTGATCGCCGGCCAGCGTGCACGCACCATCGCTTTCATGTGGCTGACGGTGCTGCTGGGCGCCACCTTCCTGGGCGTGCAGGCGAGCGAATACGTCCATGCCTACCACGAGCTCAACCTCAAGCTCAGCTCGGGCATCTTCGGCTCCACCTTCTTCATGCTGACGGGCTTCCACGGTTTCCACGTGTTCGTCGGCATGCTGATGCTGCTGTTCATCACCTTGCGCCTGCACAAGGGCCACTTCACCAAGGACCGCCACTTCGGCTTCGAGGGGGCGGCCTGGTACTGGCACTTCGTGGACGTGGTCTGGCTGGGCTTGTACGTGGTGGTCTACTGGACCTGAGCCCTGCCGGCCTTGGCCGCATCTCAACAAAAGGCCGCGTCGAGCGGCCTTTTGCATGAAGCGCGGGACTCTGAGCAAGCGCACTCGATCAGAAGGTGTGAACCCCCCGGCGCGTGGGGACTCCAAGCGGGCCGGCCCGCCTCTCGCGTCTCAGTGGGTGCGCAGTCCGGTTGGTTGAATCCAACCCAGATGGTAGGCAATCCAGATGCAGGCAAACAGTGCAATCGACAAAGCCACCCGCAGCGCGAGCGCGCGCATCATCGTGGGTGACTTCTGCTTCCCGTCGGGTTGCTTGCGGACCATGGCGACACCCGCCCACAGCAAGGCGCTCAGGATGGCCAGGAAGGCCAGGGCGATCACGTATGTCATGCCGGTGATTATCGAGGCTCTGGTGCCCACCAGGCCGATCGCATGCTGATGCCCCCACTCGACAGCCCCTCCCGGCCGACGCGTGCTGCCGTCGTGTTCATGCTCGTGGTCAGCCTGCTGGCGGCCGCGGGCCTGATGCGCCTGGGTTTCTGGCAACTCCACCGCGCGGCCGAGAAAGAGGCCCTGCAACAGGCCATCGAGGCCCGTGCCCAATGGCCGGTGCTGTCCAACACGGGCCTGGCCGTTGGCGCGGCTGCCGAGGCCCAACTGCATCAGCGCGTCGTGCTGCGCGGGCGCTGGCAGGCGGCGGCCACGGTCTACCTGGACAACCGCCCGATGGCGGGTCAGGCCGGATTCATCGTTGTCACACCCCTGAAGCTCCAGGGTCGCGAGGACGCTATCGCCGTGCAGCGCGGCTGGATCCCGCGAGATGTCAGCGACCGCACCCACCTGGTCTCCGTGCCGACGCCCGAAGGGGAGGTCGAGGTCGAAGGACGGCTCGCATCCCCGCCCGGTGCGCTGCTTGAGCTTGGCCATGGCGATGACGAGGTTCCTGGCCGCATCCGGCAGAATCTCAGGCTCGACGCCTACAGCGTCGAGACAGGCCTGCGCTTGCTGCCGCTGACCGTCTTGCAACAGGCTCCGCCGGAAGAGGGTCTGCGGCGCGACTGGCCGAGTCCCGTGGTCAATGTGCAGAGGCACTACGGCTACGCCTTTCAATGGTTCGCAATGAGCACCCTCGTGGTGGGCTTGTATGTCTGGTTCCAACTCATCCGTCCCCGCCGACGCCCCGCACCTCGATGAGGCTCTGCGCTCGCCGGTGAGCCTCACCGTGCATGACATGGCCGTGTCGCGTGCTGCCGAAGGCCGCCGCACGATGGGCCGCCTGCAGATGCTGCTGGTGCTGGCCTGCTGCGCGGCCCCGGTCGTGGCCTCCTACATCGCCTACTTCCTGATCCGTCCGGAGGGCCGCACCAACTTCAGCGACCTCATCACGGCCCGCCCCATCCCTGAGCAGTTGCCCCTGACCCGGCTGACCGGCGAGACCCTTCCCGCCTCGGCGCTCAAGGGCCAGTGGCTCCTCGTGGTGGTGGCCGACGGTGCTTGCGACGCCGTGTGCGAGAACAACCTGCTGGTGCAGCGGCAACTGCGTGAATCCCTGGGGCGAGACAAGGACCGGGTCGACCGCGTGTGGTTCGTCACCGACGAGGCAGAGCCCTCGTCTGCCACCTTGAAGGCCATCCAGGCGGGCGAACCCCCCGAGATCCTGCGCGTCCCCCGGGATGACCTGGCGCAGTGGCTGCAACCCGCGCCTGGCCACACCCTGGCCCAGCACCTCTACGTCGTCGATCCGATGGGGCAGTGGATGATGCGTGCCCCCGTGCTGCCGTCACCGGAAGTCAACCCGACGCCCCTGACCCGCTTCAAAAAGGACATCGAGCGCCTGCTGCGCGCCTCTGCCGCCTGGGACCAGCCGGGCCGTCCTGAGACTGCCGCGACGCGATGAACGCCTCACTCTACAACCTGAGCCCTGTCGTCCGGATGGGCCTGGTGGCGGTCCTGCTGGCCCTGGTTCCCCTGGTTTGGGTGTGGCTGCGCAACCACCGCCGCCCGCCGGGCGCGCGCTTGCGCGCGCTGACCCTGCTGACGCTGTTCCTCACCTTTGACTTGGTCGCCTTCGGCGCTTTCACCCGCCTCACCGATTCGGGGCTGGGCTGTCCCGACTGGCCAGGCTGCTACGGCAATGCCAGCCCCCTCGGGGCCGCGGCGGACATCCACGCCGCGCAGACAGCCCTGCCGGACGGGCCAGTGACTCACCGCAAGGCCTGGATCGAGATGACCCACCGCTACCTGGCGGCGGCGGTCGGCGTGCTGATCACGGTGATGGCGGTATGGAGCTGGTGGCTGGCTTTCCGCGGCACGCTGCGCGTGTCTCCCTGGTGGGCCACGCTCACCTGGCTGGCGGTATGCCTCCAGGGCGCCTTTGGTGCCTTCACCGTCACCTGGAAGCTCTACCCTGCCGTGGTCACAGGTCACCTGTTGGGCGGACTGGCCTTGCTGGTGCTGCTGGCTGCCCAGGCCGAGGTCCAGTCCGGCCGCGTGCTGCGGCTGGGGCCTGCGCTGCGGGCCGGCGTGGCCGTGGTGTTCCTGCTGAGCCTGTTGCAGATCACCCTGGGCGGCTGGGTCAGCACCAACTATGCCGTGCTGGCCTGCACCGAGTTCCCCACCTGCCAGGGCAGCTGGTGGCCTGCCATGGATTTCGCCAACGGCTTCACGCCGTGGCGTGAACTGGGGCGCAGCGCGGACGGTGGCTATCTCTCCGTGCCCGCCCTCACGGCGATCCACATGGTGCATCGCATGGGGGCCTTCGTGGTCTTGGGGGCGCTGTGCCTGCTGGCCTGGGCGTTGTGGCGTCGGGGCGACCCCGAGGGCCGTGCCTGGGCGGGCGGGCTGGGCGCCGTGGCGGTCTGGCAGTTGCTCAGCGGCCTGAGCAATGTCGTCCTTGGCTGGCCCCTGGTGGCTGCCCTGGCCCACACGGCCGGTGCGGCTGCCCTGCTCGTCCTGCTGACGGTGCTCTGGTGCCGTTCCACCCAGGGCCGGGTGCGGCCGGTCCTCGTCCTGCCGGACAGCCCCTACGCCTACAATCCCACCCCTCATGGTTGACGCTCTTGCCACTGCCGTTTCTGCGCCCAAACCTTCGCGGCTGAGGCAGTTTTATGTGCTGACCAAGCCGCGTGTGGTGCAACTCATCGTGTTCTGCGCTTTGATCGGCATGCTGCTGGCACAGCCCGGTTGGCCAGACTGGGGGCTGCTGCTCGCGGCCACGGCAGGCATCTGGCTGGTGGCGGCGGCAGCAGCGGCCTTCAACTGCCTGGTCGAGCAGAAGATCGATGCCAAGATGGCGCGCACCGCCTGGCGGCCCACCGCCAAAGGCGAGCTGACCCCCACCCAGACCCTCCTGTTCTCGACGCTGCTGTGCGCGGCCGGTGGTGTCATCCTGCTGGTATACGTCAATGCACTGACCTTGTGGCTGACCCTGGCCACTTTCGTGGGCTATGCCGTGGTCTACACCCTGTTGCTCAAGCCTGCCACGCCGCAGAACATCGTGATCGGTGGGGCGTCGGGGGCCATGCCGCCAGTGCTGGGCTGGGCGGCCATGCGCGGCGAGGTGGGCCCCGAGTCGCTCATCATGTGCCTCATCATTTTCCTGTGGACCCCGCCGCATTTCTGGGCCCTGGCCCTGTACCGCGCCGAGGACTACCGCCGCTCGGGCCTGCCGATGCTGCCGATCACGCACGGTTCCGAATTCACCCGGCTGCAGGTCCTGCTCTACACCCTGGTCCTGTTCGCTGCCACCCTGCTGCCTTACCTCTACGGCATGAGCGGGCTGATCTACCTGGGCTGTGCGACCCTGCTGGGCCTGGGGTTCATCGCCTATGCCTGGCGCCTGTGGCGTCACTACACGGACGCCCTCGCGCGTGCCACCTTCCGCTTCTCCATCTGGCATCTCTCCCTGCTGTTCGCAGCGATGCTGCTGGACCACTATGGGAGTGCCCTGACATGAACCGCACATTGATCACCCGGCGCCGCACCCTGCAACACCTCGCCTTGACCGGCGTGGCGGCCGGCGCGGGCCTCTTGGGCCTGACAGGGTGCGAGCGCCCCGCCGTCACATTCAAGAACACGGACATCACGGGCATTCCCTACGCTCAGACGGTCAACCTGCCGGATACCACCGGCCAGCGGCGCAGCCTGGGTGACTTCAAGGGCAAGGTGGTGATCGTCTTCTTCGGCTATACGCAGTGTCCTGACGTCTGCCCGACGACCCTGGCCGAGCTGGCGGCCGTCAAGCGCGAGCTGGGCCCGGACGGCAACCGCATCCAGCCCTTGTTCATCACCATCGACCCCGAGCGTGACACGCCGGAAGTGCTCCAGACCTACGTCACCAGTTTCGACCCTGGCTTCATTGCCTTGCGGGGGTCGCTGGAGGAAACAACGGCGGTGGCGAAGGAATTCAAGGTCTATTTCGCCAAGGTTCCCGGCAAGACGCCCACCAGCTACACCATGGACCACTCGTCAGCCAGCTATGTCTTCGACACACGGGGCAAGGTGCGCCTGTTGGTGCGCAACGGCGCGGGGGTGCCTGCTTGGACCGCTGACATCCGGGCCCTGCTGGCGCAGGCTTGAGCGGAGAAAAAGAAGAGGGGATGAGGGCGGAGAAAGACAGCCAGGCCGAGGTGGCCTGGCAGCTTGCTCAGCTCAAGGCCTTGCGCATCTTCTTCATGGCAGCGACTTCGATCTGACGGATCCGTTCCGCGCTGACGCCGTACTCGGCGGCCAGGTCATGCAGCGTCATGCCGCCCGAATTGTCGTCGTTCACCTTCAGCCAGCGCTGCTCCACGATGCGGCGGCTGCGCTCGTCCAGGGACGACAGCGCCAAGGTGATCCCGTCCCCCGACAACCAATCGCGATGCTGGGCTTCCAGGACACGGCTGGGCTCGCTGTGCTCGTCGGCCAGGTAAGCGATTGGGGCAAAGGACTCCTCGCCGTCGTCGCTCTGCGGCTCGAGGGCTACATCGCCGCCCGACATGCGCATCTCCATCTCGTGCACTTCTTCGGGCTTGACATTCAGCTGTCCCGCGACCGTCTGGATCTCGTCTTCCGTCAACGTGCTGCGATGTGCTTCCCCGTTGAGGGAGGCATCCTTGAGGCTCTGCTTCATGGAGCGCAGATTGAAGAACAGCTTGCGCTGGGCCTTGGTCGTGGCCACCTTGACCATGCGCCAGTTCTTCAGGATGTACTCATGGATTTCAGCCTTGATCCAGTGGATGGCATAGCTGACCAGCCGAACGCCCTGGTCAGGGTCGAAACGCTTGACGGCCTTCATGAGCCCGACGTTGCCTTCCTGAATCAGGTCGCCGTGGGGCAGGCCGTAGCCCAGGTACTGGCGGGCGATCGAGATGACCAGGCGCAGATGGGACAACACCAGTTGCCCGGCGGCCTGCAGGTCGCCCTTTTCTCTAAGCTGCCGAGCCAAGCGCAACTCATCCTCCGCCGACAGCATGGGCAGGCGATTGGCGGCCGAAATGTAGGCCTCCAGGTTGCCCAGGGAGGGCACCAGGGCCCAGGGATCTGGCTGACTGAGGGTCAAGGCGCCCTGGGTAGAGCCGACAGGTAAAGTCATTGCAAGAACCTCCTGCGACCATATTAGCACTCTCGTTGATCGAGTGCCAAACCCAGGGGCCTCGAATCCGGGGCTGTCAAGAGGCGGTTGACCCGCAGGTTCCTGGGCTATACTCGCGGACTTTCCCGCTTTCGATTCCGGCGGGAAAAGTTTGACGCCGTCTTCCAGTGTCTAAGAGGCCACGCCCCACAAGTGGCGCCGACCACACCTCGGCAGGCGGATGTTCCCGGGAATCCTTTTTTCCTCAAATTCACCATGAAAACTTTCAGCGCCAAGCCGGCGGAAGTGACGCATGAGTGGTTTGTGATTGACGCAACCGATAAGGTTCTCGGCAGGGTGGCCAGTGAAGTCGCCCTCCGTCTGCGCGGCAAACACAAGGCCATCTACACGCCTCACGTGGACACCGGCGACTTCATCGTCGTCGTCAATGTCGACAAGCTGCGCGTCACGGGCAACAAGTCCACCGACAAGATGTACTACCGCCACTCCGGTTTCCCGGGCGGCATCCGTGCGGTCAACTTCCGCGACATGCAAGCCCGGCATCCGGGTCGTGCGCTGGAGAAGGCGGTCAAGGGCATGCTGCCCAAGGGGCCTTTGGGCTACGCCATGGCCAAAAAGCTGAAGGTGTACGCAGGTGGGGCTCATCCCCATGCCGCCCAGCAGCCCAAAGCGCTAGAGATCTAAGGAGCCCCTGATGATTGGAAACTGGAATTACGGCACGGGTCGTCGCAAGTCGTCCGTGGCACGCGTCTTCATCAAGAAGGGCACGGGCCAGATCGTGGTGAACGGTAAGGTGGTCGAGGAGTATTTCGGCCGCCAGACCTCCATCATGGTGGTCAAGCAGCCTCTGGTGCTGACGGCCAATGACGCCGCGTTCGACATCAAGGTCAACGTCCATGGCGGTGGCGAATCGGGTCAGGCGGGTGCGGTGCGTCTGGGCATCACCCGGGCACTGATCGATTACGACGCGGCGCTGAAGACTGAGCTCAAGCGCGCTGGCTTCGTGACGCGTGATGCTCGTGAAGTGGAACGCAAGAAAGTCGGTTTGCACGGCGCTCGCCGCCGCAAGCAGTTCAGCAAGCGCTGATCGATCGACGCCGACGTTTTTCTTTCAAAACGCGTCAAAATGGGGCCGCTTGTCGCGGCCCTGTTTTCTTTTCACTGGAGAAGCGCGTGTTCGAAAGCAAGAAACAGCCTGCCCTGCACACCCTGATTGGTGAAGGCGCCTCGTTCCAGGGAAGTCTGTGTTTTCCCGGTGGGCTGGTGCAGATCGATGGCGAGGTGCAGGGTGACGTGTTGAGCACCGGTGAGCGCCCCAGCCTGGTCCAGGTGGGTGAGAAAGCGAGCATCACGGGAAAACTGCACGCCACGCACGTCATCATCCACGGCCGCGTGACCGGTCCGGTCCATGCGGAAGGCCTGCTGGAGCTCAAGTCGCGGGCTGCCATCGTGGGCGACGTGAAGTACCAGGCCCTTGAGATGCAGCAGGGGGCCACGATCAAGGGTGAGCTGAACCCCATCCACGCCCTGGCGGCAGAGAGCCCTTTGAGCACGCCGGTTTTGGCGAATTCCCCATAATCTAGTCAACCACGTTTTTTTGAGGAGTTGCCATGTCCAGCGCAACCGTTTCCACTGCCAGCAGTGTTCCCGGCGAAGTACCGCCCGCTCCGCTGATCTTCACCGACAGTGCCGCCGCCAAGGTGCGGGAACTGGTCGACGAGGAAGGCAATCCCGACCTGAAGCTTCGTGTCTTCGTCCAGGGCGGGGGATGTTCGGGATTCCAGTACGGCTTCACTTTTGACGAGATCGTCAATGAGGACGACACCCAGATGGCGAAGAACGGTGTCACCCTGCTGATTGATGCCATGAGCTTGCAATACCTGATTGGCGCGGAGATTGACTACAAGGACGACCTCCAAGGCGCCCAGTTCGTCATCAAGAACCCCAACGCCACCACCACCTGCGGCTGCGGCTCCAGCTTCTCCGTTTGAGACTCAGGCGGGGTAGATCGCGCCCAGCACCCGCGGGCCGCGTGCACCCGTGGCACTGATGAGGTTGGCCGTCTGGCGCAGCACGCAGGCCTGGGCCAGCCATGCAAAAGCCGCGCTTTCCACCTGTTGCGCTGGCAGGCCCATCTGATCCGTCGAAGACACAGGGGCTCCCAGCCGGCGTGACATGCGCGCCAGCAGGTCGCCGTTGAACGCCCCCCCTCCGCAAACCAGGACCTGGCGTCCGGCCGGGGTATGGCGCGTGATGGCCTCCACGCAGCAGGCCGCCGTCAGCTCGGCCAGCGTGGCCTGTACATCCTGCGGGGCGGCGTTGCCGTGTGCGGTGAGATGGGCGTCGAGCCATTCTGTGTTGAAGAGGTCGCGTCCCGTGCTCTTGGGTGGGGGGAGCTGGAAAAAGGGCTCTCCCAGCATGCGTTGCAGCAGTGTGGGAATAGGTTGGCCGCTGGCCGCCCAACGGCCTTCCCGATCGAAGGCATGGCCGGTATGGCGCCGGCACCAATGGTCGAGCAGCACGTTGCCTGGGCCGCAATCAAAGCCGCTGGTGTGGCCCTCGCCGTCGATCACGGTCAGGTTGCTCATGCCGCCGATGTTCACCACCGTGACGCACTGTCCCTGTTGGCCGAACACGGCCCGGTGGAAGGCTGGAACCAAGGGGGCACCTTGTCCCCCTGCAGCCACGTCGCGGCTGCGAAAGTCGGCCACGACATCGATGCCGCACAACTCGGCCAGGCGGGCAGGGTTGTTCAGTTGCAGGGTGTAGCCGACCCCGTCGAATTCGCGGGGTCGGTGGCGCACCGTCTGGCCATGGCAGCCAATGGCCTGGATCTGCTCCTTGCCCACGCCAGCGGTCTCCAGCAAGGCCTCGACCACGTCCGCGTAAAGTGCACTCAGGGCATTGGCGCTCAAGGCCGCACGGTGCAACTCGTCGGGGCCGGTCTGGTTCAGGCTCAGGAGTTCTCTCTGAAGGGCAGCCGGGTAGGGGCGATGGGCATGGGCGTGGATCTTGAGGCCGTCGCCGTTCGGGGCGAAGCTGGCCAGGACGCCATCCGTCCCATCCAGTGAGGTGCCCGACATCAGGCCGATGAAATAGGGCTTCATCATGTCTTCCGGCTCCTCAAATGGCCGTCGGGGCAGTGGCCTGCCGGCTCGCTACTCGTTGAAGCGGGCGATGGCGACGGTCTGGGCAATTGACAGCTGCGCCTTGGCAGCCCGCACGGCCTGGTCGAACTGCGGCTTGGAGGTCGGGTCCAGCACCACGGTTTCCGAGGCGCTGGCGATGCTTTGCGGGTCCTGCTGGACGCCATCCACCTTGAGTTCGAAGTGCAGGTGCGGGCCGGTGGCCCAGCCTGTGGCGCCCACGGCGCCGAGTTCATACCCTTGCGGCACCTTCTGGCCCACTTGCACGTCGATGCGGCTCAGGTGGGCATAGACGGTCGAGCGGCCGTTGCCGTGGTCGAGCATGATCACGTTGCCGTAGCCGTTCTGCCAGCCGGAAAACTCGACCGCGCCGTCCGCCACGCTGCGCACGGGCGTGCCCGTCGGTGCGGCGTAGTCGATGCCTTTGTGCTGGGCCCAGGTGCGCAGGATCGGGTGGAAGCGAACGGCAAAGCCCGAGGTGACGCGGGACACTTCCAACGGGCTGCTCAGGAATGCACGACGCTTGCTCTGGCCGGTGAGGTCGAAGTAGCCGCCCTTGCCGCTGCTGTCCTTGAACCACAGGGCCGAGTAGGTCTCGCCCTGGTGGGTGAACTGGGCCGCCAGCACGCGGCCGACCTGGCGCCAGGCGACCGGTTCGTCGTCGGCGGTAAGGGTCTCATACACCACGCTGACCTTGGCGCCGCGCGGGACGTCCTGGCGGAAATCGATGTCGTTGGCAAAGATCTCGGCCACTTGGCGTGCCACGGCGTCGGGGATGTTGGCTTCGTCGGTGGCGCTGAAGAGCGAATGCTGCACGGTGGCAGTGCCGAGTCTGATCTGGGGAACCAGGGGGGCCGTCTGCAGCTGGGTCGTGAAGCCCAGCGCGTCGCGCGCAATGCGCAGCCGGTTGAAGTGGGTGTGTGCCTGCAGCGGGTTGTCGGTCGGGTAACGGGCAATCAGCTCCTGCAGCGTGCCCGCCGCATTGGTGCGCACCTGGATCATCTTGCCGGCGTGGCCGCTCAGCACCTTGCGGGCGACCATGTCGGTGCGCAGGAAGTTGGCGGCTTCGCTGTCGGTCACGTTGAGGCGGGTCAGCAGGCTGTCGGCCGTGTCGCTGGTGCGCGTGACATCGTTGCGCAGCATCTGCAGGTCGTACTCGGCCAGCTGGTCCAACTGCTCCCGGGTGGTTTTCTGGGTGGCGATGCGCTCGGTGATCAGGTGCTGGGGCAGGTCGTGCACAGGCGCGCTGAGCGGGGCCAGGCCGAACGCCGTGGCGCCAAAGCCCAGCATGCCGGCCATGAGGCCGCTCGTGACCACGCGGGGATGGCGGGAGACCGCGCGACCGGCTCGCAAAGCCGCATCAGACAGAAGACTGTGAAGGGGGTGCAGTGAATTCAAAGTACTACCGGGCCGGGACCCGTTCAGTCGATAAACGCAAAGGAATCAATCACACTGGCCGGGCAGGGTGGCTGTCCTAGAATTGCGGACGCAACGCCAGCCGACACACACGAGGGACCCGCAAGCGAAACTCCCACCTGTCGCGCCATATTTCACGAACAAGCCCCCAGTATAGCGGTCTCTTTTCACGGATCGCCGAAGGGACCCTGGGGTTTCTACCTGGTCTGACCCCTCTTTTGCCGCTTTCGTCTGCCCATGTCTTCCGTGCAACCTTCCTCCCCTCCGCTGTCTGATGGTGTCCGCCATGCCCTGGCCGTGACCCGGCGCGGCTGCCATGAATTGCTGCCTGAGGCGGAGTGGGCCGCCAAGCTGACCCGTGCGGAAACCACGGGTACCCCCCTGCGCATCAAGCTGGGCCTGGACCCGACGGCGCCTGACATCCACCTGGGGCACACCGTGGTGCTGAACAAGCTGCGCCAGTTGCAGGATCTGGGGCACACGGTGATCTTCCTGATTGGCGACTTCACCTCCATGATCGGCGACCCCTCGGGGCGCAACACCACCCGGCCGCCCCTGACACGCGAGCAGATCGCCGAAAACGCGCAGACCTATTACCAGCAGGCCAGCCTGGTGCTGGATCCGTCACGCACCGAGATCCGCTACAACTCTGAGTGGAGCGACCCCCTGGGCGCGCGCGGCATGATCGAGCTGGCGGCGCGCTACACGGTGGCCCGCATGATGGAGCGCGACGACTTCACCAAGCGTTTCAAGGCCGGCACACCCATCTCGGTGCACGAGTTCCTGTACCCCCTGATGCAGGGCTATGACTCCGTCGCCTTGCGCAGCGACCTGGAGCTCGGCGGTACGGACCAGAAGTTCAACCTGCTGGTGGGCCGCGCCTTGCAGAGCGAATACGGGCAGGAGCCCCAGTGCATCCTCACCATGCCCCTGCTGGAAGGGCTGGACGGGGTGGAGAAGATGTCCAAGAGCAAGGGCAACTACATCGGCATCACGGCGCCGCCGAATGAGATGTTCTCCAAGCTGCTGTCCATCAGCGACGAGCTGATGTGGCGCTACTTCACCTTGCTGAGCTTCCGCTCCGAGCAGGAGATCGAACGCCTGCGGGCTGAGACTGCCGAGGGGCGCAACCCCAAGGAGGTCAAGGTCCTGCTGGCCAAGGAGATCACCACGCGCTTCCACAGCGCGGCGGCGGCGGACGCGGCCGAGCAAGACTTCGAGCTGCGGGCTCGGGGCGGCATCCCCGACGAGATCACCGAGGTCACCTTGCCAGGTGCGCCCTGGGGCATCGGGCAGTTGCTCAAGCAGGTCGGCCTGGCGCCCTCCACCGGCCAGGCCTTGCGCCTGATCGAGGGCAAGGGGGTGCGCATCGACGGGAATGTGGTCAGCGACAAGGGGCTGCGCCTGGCGGCAGGCACCCACGTGCTCCAGGTCGGCAAGCGGAATTTCGTTCGGGTGACACTGACCTGAGGATGGGGGCCTCAGGATCAGGCCGCGATGCTCAGTCGATGTATTCCTGGCCCGAGGCCTTGATCACGGTCCCCCAGCGGGCCGTTTCTGCCGCCACGAATTGCCGGTGACCCTCGACGGTGGTGCGCTGGTCCGTCACGATCACGGCCCCGACAGACTGCTGACTCTTGATGAAGACAGGGTCGGCCAGGACGGCCCGCAGGGCGGCGTTGAGTTTGTCGACCACGGCCTTTGGTGTGCCTCGGGGGGCATACAGGCCATGCCAGATGGTGACCTTGAACCCCGGCAGCCCCCCTTCGTTCAGCGTGGGCAGCCGGGCCAGGACCGGCGGGCTGGCCAGGCGCTGCCCGGAGGTGACACCAAAGGCCTTGACGGCGCCGCTTTCGATCTGGCTGGTGGTGTTGGTGGCCTGGTCGCACATCAGGTCCACCTGGTCGCTCAGCATGGCGGCCATGGCCGGGCCCGTGCCACTGAAGGGGATGGTGGTGAGTTCGAGCTTGAGTCCCTGCTGGAGCAACAGCCCGCACAAGTGGGAGGCCGAGCCAGCGCCGGCATGGGCCAGGTTGACCTTGTCCCGGTTGGCGCGGACCCAGCGCACGAGTTCGGGAAAACTGCTCACTGGCAGGCCGGGGCGGCCGATCAGCGTCATGGGGACCTCGTTGATGAGGCCCAGGTACTCGAAGTCCTCGCGCGCCGTGTACTTCAGGCTCTTGTAGAGCCAGGGAGAGGTGGAAATGCCGATATGGGCCAGCAGCAATGTGTGGCCGTCGGCGGGTGCGCGGGCCACTTTGCTGGCGCCCGTGGTGCCACCAGCCCCGGGCGTGTGCTCGATGACGAGGGTGGCGCTTGGCCATTGCCGACGCAACCCGTCAGCCACGTCGCGCGCGACCTTGTCGGTGGGGCCGCCCGCCGCATAGGGAACCACCACGGTGATGGGCTTGTCGGGGTACGCCCACGTGCGCTCGCCGTTCAGGGCAAGGAGCAGGGTGAGGCTGACGGCAAAGGAAAAGAGAACAGCTCGGCTCACGGCGGGTTCCTTCTGGACCTGGCAGCGGGTGTCCTCCCCCGCGTGCTGGGGGGAGGATATCGCCTCTCACGGTCCGAGGGCCCCGCATGACCGAAACTATGGCGTTGCGTCCTTCCTCTCCTCCTACTCTCTTCCGTCCAGCCTCTATGAACCGTCTGACGCTCTACCTGCAACTGATCCGCTGGAGCCGGCCCGCCGGAACCTACCTGCTGCTGTGGCCGACGTTGACGGCGCTGTGGCTGGCTGCGGGCGGTTTTCCAGGCTGGCACCTGTTGACCGTGTTTGCGCTGGGCAGCTTCCTCATGCGCAGCGCCGGCTGCGCGGTCAACGACGTGGCGGACCGGGACTTCGATCGCCACGTCAAGCGCACGGCCCAGCGCCCCGTGACGCAGGGACTGGTGGGGCCGAAAGAGGCGCTGGGTGTGGGGGCCGTGCTGGCGCTGCTGGCGTTTGCCCTGGTCTGCACCACGGGCCTGCCGACCGTGCTGTGGAGCGTGGGGGCCTTGGCGGTCACGGTGATCTATCCGCTGACCAAGCGCTTTCTCGCCATGCCGCAGGCCGTGCTGGGCGTGGCTTTCAGCATGGGCATTCCCATGGCATTCGTGGCCGTTCAGGGGCGGCTCCCTGAAGAAGCCTGGTTGTGGTGGCTGGGCAATCTGTGCTGGGTGCTGGCCTACGACACCGAGTACGCCATGGTCGACCGCGATGACGACCTGCGCATCGGCATCCGCACGTCCGCCATCACGCTGGGGAGGTTCGACGTGGCGGGGGTGATGGTGTTCTACGCCGCCTGTTTGATCTTGTGGGGGTTGGCGGGGCGGTCGATGGGGTTGGGATGGCCGTTTGCCATCGGCCTCGGCGTGGCGGCACTGCTGGCCGTCTACCACTACATGTTGATCCGAGATCGGTCGCGTGAAGGCTGTTTCAAGGCCTTCACACGCAACCACTGGCTGGGCCTGGTCGTCTGGATCGGCGTCATGGCCAGCCTGGCTGTGCGGGGAGCCTGAGGCAGGCTCCCCCAGGGAGAACAAGGCAAGAGGGAAGGGCGGGCTGGCCGCCGCCTCCCAGGCCAGGATCAGGGGTACAGGCCGCGTTCCTCGCGTGCGATCAGGATGCGCTCGCAAGCCACCGCGAAAGTGGCCGTGCGCAGCGTGATCTTGTGGCGATCGGCGGTGTCCCAGATGTGACGCAGGGCATCGACCATGATCTTGTCGAGGCGCAGGTTGATCTCGTCTTCGGTCCAGAAGAAGCTCGAGAAGTCCTGCACCCACTCGAAGTAGCTCACCGTCACGCCGCCGGCGTTGCAGATCACGTCGGGAACGACCAGGACGCCGCGGTCGCGCAGCACGTCGTCGGCTTCGGGCAGGGTGGGGCCGTTGGCGCCTTCCAGCACCAGCTTGGCCTTGATGCGGTTGGCGCGCGCCGGCGTGATCTGGCCTTCCAGGGCTGCCGGGATCAGGATGTCGCAGTCCACGTCCCAGAACGACTCGTTGTCGATGCGCTCGGCATCCTTGTAGTTGGCGATGCCGCCGTCGCGCTTGAGCACGGCCGCGGTGTCGGCCATGTCGAACCCGCGCGGGTTGACCAGGGTGCCGGTATGGTCCTGCACGGCGACCAGCTTGGCGCCGGCCTGCACGAACAGCTCGGCGGCTGCGCTGCCCACATTGCCCATGCCCTGGACCGCCACGCGGGCGCCGTCCAGGCTCAGGCCGATGCGGCGGGCCGCTTCACGGCCCGTGACGAACACGCCGCGACCCGTCGCCTTGACGCGGCCCAGCGAGCCGCCCAGGTGGATGGGTTTGCCCGTCACCACGCCGGTGGCGGTGCTGCCGGTGTTCATGGAGTAGGTGTCCATCATCCAGGCCATGATCTGGCCATTGGTGTTGACGTCCGGCGCGGGGATGTCACGGGTGGGGCCGATGATGATGCCGATCTCGCTGGTGTAGCGGCGCGTCATGCGCTCCAGCTCCTTGCGGGAGAGCTGTTTGGGATCGACGCGGATGCCGCCCTTGGCGCCGCCATACGGCAGGCCCACGCCGGCGCACTTGATCGTCATCCACGCGCTCAGTGCCATCACCTCTTCCAGCGTGACGTCGGGGTGGTAGCGCACACCGCCCTTGCCGGGACCGCGCGAGAGGTTGTGCTGCACGCGGAAGCCCTCGAAGTGGCGCACGCTGCCGTCGTCCATCTCGATGGGTACGTCCACGATCAGGGTGCGCTTCGGACGCTTCAGGGTCTCGCCCCAGCGGGCCAGCGAACCCAGGTAGGGCAGCACACGGTCCACCTGGGACAGATAGGTTTGCCAGGGGCTGTTAGCGTCCTGGCTGACGTACGACAAAATGCTCATTCCAAAGTCTCCGAAGGTCATCACAAGATAAAAAATGGGGTGATGCCGGCGGGCGCTGTGGAGCAACCCATCGCCCTGCGTCAACACGCCGGCCACGTGGGGCAGCACTGTAGGCCTGGTTCGGTGAGCGTGCGCGTTCTTCGCTATGCAGTGTTTGCATGTTTACGCTCAAGGGGCGTATGGGCATGTTCCGTGCCTGGCTCAACCGCCAAATTCGTCACCCATTTCACGGGCTCTGCGCTGGGCGGCCTGCAGGGCCTGCACAAAAGTTTTCTTCACATCCTGCTGTTCGAGATGGCTGATGGCCGCATGGGTCGTGCCGCCTTTCGAGGTCACGCGCTGGCGCAGCTCCGCCGGAGATTCGGAGCTGCTGAGGGCCAGCGCCGTGGCGCCCTGGAAAGTGCCCAGCGCCAGTTCCCGGCCCTGGGCGGCGCTCAAGCCCATCGCCTGCGCGGCTTCGATCAGCGCCTCGATCACGTAGAAGACGTACGCAGGCCCGGAGCCTGACACGGCCGTCACGGCGTCCAGGTCGTCCTCGTGCTGCACCCATAGGGTTTTCCCTGTGCTGGCCAGCAGGGCCTCGGCGTGGGCACGCTCCTCGGTGCTGACGCTCTCGCGGGCGAAGAGGCCGGACATCCCTTGCCCGATCAGGGCGGGGGTGTTGGGCATGGCGCGCACCACGCGCGAGGCGCCCAGCGCGCGGGCCAGGTTGTCGCTGCGCAGGCCGGCCATCACGCTGAGCTGCAGGGCATGCTGGACGTGCGGCCGGCAGGTTTCGGCGGCCTCGCGGAACGCCTGGGGCTTGACGGCCCAGACCACGGTATGGGCCTGGGCCAGCCGGTCATCGGCCTCGGCGGCGCAGGTGACGCCCCATTCGGTCTGCAGGGCCTCGCGCTGGGCAGCCAATGGCTCGACGACATGCAGCGCGGCCGGAGCATGGCCCGCGCGGACCAGGCCCGCCAGGATGGCGCGGGCCATGTTGCCGCCGCCGATGAACGCGATGGGAGTGGAATTCATGAGCTGTGAACCTTTCTCTGATGCGGAGAAGTGTGTGAAGAAGGTGGGATCCGCCCTTTGGAGGGGGGTGTCGGGGCCCCTGCGGAGGGCCGCCTCGGTGTATTGTGTGCGCCGCCGCCAACAGGGCCCGTGACAAGAGGGTGGCGGGGCTGAACCCGGGCACAATGGATGAGTTTTGTTCTTTTTTTTGGAGAGTTCTCGTGAACCACAAATGGACCTGGGTTGCCGTGGGTGTGGGCGTCCTGATCAGCGGCTGCGCCACCATGCAGAGCCACGACAAGAAAGTGGCCAGCGTTCAAGCGACCACGGAGACTGGCAACATCGATTCCGCGATCAGCCAGCTGGACGCCACCGCCACCACGCCCGAGAGCAAGAAAGAACTGCTCTACAACATGGAGCGAGGCGAGTTGCTGCGCATGAACCGGCAGTACGCCGAGAGCACCCAGGCCCTGATGCAGGCCGACGAGGTGGTCAAGCAATGGGAAGAGACCGCCAAGACCAACCCCGACAAGCTGCTCGGGACCGTGGGGGCCGCCCTGATCAGCGAGCGCCTCAAGCCCTATGAAGGGCAGGACTATGAGAAGGTCATGCTGACCACCCGCTTGGCGCTCAACCGCGTCGCGGTGGGTGACTGGGACAACGCCCGCGTCGACATCAAGCGCACCCACGAGCGGGAGGCCGTGATCGCCGAGCTGCGGGCCAAGGAAGTGGTCAAGGCCGAGGAAGAGGCCAAGTCCAATGGCGTCCAACCGTCGGGCAAGGAGCTCAATGGCTACCCGGTCGAGAGCCTGAATGACCCGGCGGTGCTGCAGCTCAAGAACGGCTACCAGAATGCCCTGAGCCACTACCTTTCCGGCTTCCTGTACGAAGTCCTGAACGAACCCGGCCTGGCCGCGCCCGGCTACCGCAAGGCGATCGAGCTCAAGCCCAATTCCCCCGTGCTGGAAGAAGGCCTGCGCGGCCTGGACCAGCGCACCAGCTTCACGCACCGCCGGCGTCAGCGCATGACGGACGTGCTGTTCCTGGTGGAGGCGGGGTCCGCCCCCGCCCGCAAGCCGACCTCGTTCACCCTGCCGGTGCCGACCCACCGTGGCATGGTGACGGCTTCGATCTCCTATCCGGTGATCACCCCCTCGAACACGCCCTACATCAGCACCATCCAGGCCGGCGCCAACAGCCTGAAGCCCGAGGCGGTGGTTGACTTCAACGTGATGGCGCGCCGTGCCCTCAAGGACGAGATGCCGGGGATGATGCTGCGCGGCGCCACCCGGGCCATCGCCAAGGGCGTGGTGCAGGACCAGGCGCAGAAGAAGCTGGGCCTCCTGGGTGGCATCGCCACCGCGGCGGCCTCCATCGTCACCGAGCAGGCGGACGACCGCATGTGGCGCATGCTGCCCGAGCGGGTCTACGTGGTGCGCACCTACCTGCCGCCGGGCGAGCATCACCTGATGGTGGAAAACCGTGACGCGGGCACCATCAAGGTGGACGGCCAGTACGCCGTGGTGCCGCTGCGGGTCTATGCCAACAAGGTCCTGGTGGGCGACGTGGCGAGCTTCGGCAGCCTGGCCGCCACCCCGACGCCTGCGGCGGCGGCAGAAGCCGCGCCTGCACCTGCAGCCGCGCCTGCCGCCAAGCCCGCGAGGTCCGGCAGCAAGCCGGCCAAGCCTGCCGCGACCGCCAAGTAAACCAAATCGATGCTCAACCGTTAACGGCTGGGCGGATCGGCTGTTCGCTTCCCGTTCAGTCGATTCCCCGCCGTCCAATTTTTTGAAGGGACCCCCATGAGATTGCAATTCACCCTGGTCGGCGTCGTGCTGGCCATGGCGGGTTTCGCCGCCCAGGCGCAGACCCAGCCGCCTGAGCCCAACAGCGCCGCCAGCAAGCTGATGCTGCGCGGCAAGCCCTACGGGGTGCAGGTGGTCGACATGCGGGCCAAGAAGGTCAATGACGTCCTGGTGGTGCAGACAGAACTGCTCAACACCGAGAAGGGCGACCGCCAGGTGTACTGGCGCTACCGTTGGCTGGACGAGTCCGGCTTCCAGGTGGGCGACGGCGATGCCTGGAAGCCGCTGCTGATGTACGGTCAGCAGTCGCAATTCGTGCGGGGCACGGCCCCCAGCGGCAAGGTGGTGGATTTCCGCCTGGAAATGAACACCGAGAAGCTCTGATCCGCGTGTGATCTTCTTCTTCAACTCCCTTTTCAATCCCGAATTTTTATGAAGAACACCCTGATTTCCCGCGGTGCGCTGCTGGGCCTGTTTGTCCTGACCGGTGCCCTGACCGCCTGCGAAACCGTTTCCTCGCCGGTGGTGAAGTTCGATCGCCAGACCTCCTATGGCGACTCCAAGGCCGTCGAGACGGTGACCAACGAGTTCGGCTCCACCGACCTGCAGATGATCGCCGAGAAGATGACCGGCTCCATGCTCGAGAGCCCGGTGCTGACGGGCCGCCCCACCGTCACGATCTCGACGGTGCGCAACAAGACCAGCGAGTACATCGACACCAAGAACATCATGAACTCGATCCAGACCGCCCTGGTGA
This sequence comes from uncultured Burkholderiales bacterium, assembly GCA_966252435.1. Lineage (GTDB taxonomy): Bacteria > Pseudomonadota > Gammaproteobacteria > Burkholderiales > Burkholderiaceae_C > CANHBY01. The sequence continues at coordinate 21,351 of CBINPE010000043.1, forward strand.
AGAGCGGCAAGGTGCGCTTCACCCGCAGCATCGACGAGATGCAGGCCGGCGTGGACGAGTTGCAGCGCCAGAACCAGAGCGGCCTGTACAAGCAGAACTCCACTGCCAAGGTGGGCCAGCTCAAGGGCGCGAAATACAGCGTCGAAGGCGAGCTGACCTCCATCGTCAAGCAGACCTCCGACACCAAGGACGTCTTCTACAAGTTCACCCTGAAGCTCTATGACGTGGAAGAGGGCACCATCGAGTGGCAGGAAGAGAAAGAAATCCGCAAGACCAGCAAGCGCTGAGCAGCGCGGCGCGAGGGTCTTTTCCTTTGGGAGCTTTCAGCATGAAACCTAACTTTTATCGAAGCATGGCGGCCTTGTGCCTGGCCGGCATCGCCGGTGTGGCCTCGGCGCAGCCGCGCGCCATGCCGACGGTGGCCGTCACCGACCTGGCCTACCAGGAGCGCGTGCAGGAGTATTTCGAGGTCGCCCGCATCAAGCAGCGCACGGCGGTCAACGCGAACTACTACGGCATGAGTGCGTCCCAGCAGACCGAAGGGCAGTACGTCGGGGGCACCTACTCCTACGTCGAGCAGACCGAGCTGCGCAACTTCACGGCCGACCTCAAGGGTGCCCTGCTCAAGGGCGGCGGGGTCAAGCTGATCCAGAGCCGTGGCTTCGACGCGGGCGCGCCGCAGCCCAGCAAGGCCGAGCAGGTGCTGCACCAGATGCAGACAGGCAAGGCGCCGGCCAAGCCGGTGCGCCAGCCCGATGTGAACGACATCATCGCGCGCATCAAGAAGGGCGAGTTCGCCGGGGCCGACTACGTGCTGTTCGGCTCTCTGTCGAGCATCCAGTTCCGTGACGAGCTCTCGCCCATCCAGGGCACGAGCAACGCGTCGTACCTGTACAGCCTGGACCTGGTGAGCGACTTCAGCCTGATCAGCACCCGCACCTACGAGATCAAGGCGTCCTTCAGTGCCCAGGGCAGCGGGCAGGACGTGAAGCTGATCAGCCGGCGCGGCGACGTGGTGGTGCCGAACCGCGGCAAGGTGATCCGCGAGACCTCGCAGAGCCTGGCCGAAAGCGCCTACACCCAGCTGCTCGAGCAGCTCGGCGTGACCACGGGCATGCCGGTGGGCTACAAGCAGAATGGCAGCACCCCGGGCGGCCCGCCGGTCCCCGAGGCGAAGCAGCCGACGGAATCTCCCACGATGGTGTTCAAGTAGTCATCAGGCTCACCTCGCCGAATGCCTCTGGCGTGGTGGCGCCCGCGATGTCTGGCCGCAGGGCTGGGCGCCGCGGGCTTTTTCTTTTTGAGCGCATGTGCCGACGCGCCGCAACCGGCACTGGCCTCGCCATTCTTCGAGCTGCCGGACGGTGGGCGGCTGGCCTATGTGACGCGTCCCGTCGCTGACGAGGCCTCCGCGCGCTACCGGGCCTATGTGATCCCGGGATCGGGATGCCGGGGCATGGCGCCGGTGATGGCAGCGTACTTCAGGGGACTGCGCCAGGCCGAGGTGGTGGTGCTGCACAAGCGCCATGTGGACCCTGCGCTGTGGCCCGGCCCGCGGGACTGCGGCAGGGCGTTCATCTCGCATGACCAGCTCGGCACCTGGGCGCAGGAAGCCCAGGCCTTCATGACCTGGCACCTGCGCACGCACCCGCTGCCAGCCGGGGCGCCGGTGATCCTGGTGGGCATCTCCGAAGGTGCCGAGCTGCTGCCTTCGCTTGCCCAGGCCGTGCCGCAGGCGACCCAGCTCGTGCTGATCGGCAGCACGGGGCTGGATCCCCTGGATGCCTTGCGCCTGCAGGCGGGGCGTCTCGGCGCACCGGACTTCGTTGCCCGGATGCTGGATCAGGTGCGCGATCCCCGCGTGCCCGATGAGCAGCTGCTGGCCGGACGCTCCATGGCCTATTGGCGCAGCCTGGCGAACTGGCCGCTTTCGCAGCCGCTGCTCAACCAGCACCGGCAGATCTGGATCGGGTTCGGGGAGCATGACGCCCAGGTTCCCTTGGCGGGATTGGCCGATTTCGTGGCCCAGGCCCAGGACCGGAATCGCCTGCTCTGCGTGGCGGTGGTGGCCGGCGCGGACCACGGCCTGCAAACCCCGTCCCATGACGCCTTGCAGCTCTTGTGGGGATGGGTCGAAGCCTCGGTCCTGGCCGGTGGTGCGGCGCCCGAGGGGAAGGCGCCTTGCGGTCCGCTGCGCCCCAACGACCTGACACCCTTGCCGCTGCGCTGAAGGGATTGCTTCGCTCATGCGGCAGGCGTGCTAGGACCCTCGCAATGCTTCGTTGGACTCAGGGGCAGGGGTGGCTAAGGTGAGGGTCTTGTTCCATCTGCCTCGTCTGCCTTCCAACAAAGAAAGGAATTTTCCTGATGTCCAGCCTGCGCTTGGGCGATACCGCCCCTGATTTTGAGCAAGCCTCCAGCCGGGGGCCCATCCGTTTTCACGAATGGCTCGGCAACCACTGGGGCGTGCTGTTTTCGCATCCCGCTGATTTCACGCCCGTGTGCACCACCGAACTGGGCAAGACCGCCCAGCTCCGGCATGAATTCGAGAAGCGTCGCGTCAAGGTGATCGCGCTGTCGGTGGACCCGGTCGAGTCGCACGGCCGCTGGATCGAAGACATCGACCGGACGCAGGACACCCACGTCGACTTTCCCATCCTGGCCGATGCGGACCGCAAGGTCAGCACGCTCTACGACCTGATTCACCCCCAGGCCAGCAGCACGGCCACCGTGCGCTCGCTGTTCGTGATCGACCCGGCCAAGAAAGTGCGCCTGATCATCACCTACCCCGCCAGCACGGGCCGCAACTTCGACGAGATCCTGCGCGTCATCGATTCGCTTCAGCTCACCGATCGCCACAGCGTGGCCACCCCCGCGAACTGGCGGCAGGGCGAGGATGTGGTCATCCTGCCCTCCATCCAGGACCCGGACGTGCTCCAGGCCCGGTTCCCGCAAGGCTACCGGGCCGTCACGCCCTATCTGCGCCTGACGCCCCAGCCGCAATGAGATATATTTGAAAAACGAATAAACATGGCCGTTTTGATTCGTTCTCTGACGGGAGGGTGATTCCTAGCATCCTGGTCCGTTCCTCTTCCTGCCTGGATGCCCTCATGAAGTTTCTTCACCGGTCCCGCCGCCTCGTGCTGGTGCTGGCTGCCTTGGCTGGCCTGGCCTCCCCCTGCCTGGGACACGCCAAGGACATCCAGCTGCTGAACGTCAGCTACGACCCGACGCGTGAGCTGTACCAGGCCGTGAACAAATCCTTCGCGGCCGAGTGGAAGGCCAAGACCGGCGACACGGTCCAGATCCGGCAGTCGCACGGCGGTTCGGGCAAGCAGGCGCGCTCGGTGATCGATGGGCTGGACGCGGATGTCGTCACGCTGGCCCTGGCCTACGATGTGGACGAGGTGGCCCGCCGGGCGCAGCTCCTGCCTGCCGACTGGCAAAAGCGCCTGCCGCACAACAGCGCACCCTACACCTCGACCATCGTGTTCCTGGTCCGCAAGGGCAACCCCCGGGGCATCAAGGACTGGGATGACCTGGTCAAGCCCGGCGTGGCGGTGATCACGCCCAATCCCAAGACCTCGGGCGGGGCTCGCTGGAACTACCTTGCGGCCTGGGGCTATGCCCTCAAGAAGCTGGGCACGGCCGACAAGGCCCAGGCTTTCGTGGGCCAGCTCTACAAGAACGTGCCGGTGCTGGACTCGGGGGCGCGTGGCGCGCTGACCACCTTCTCCGAGCGCGGGCTCGGGGACGTGGCCGTGGTCTGGGAGAACGAGGCCTTCCTGGCGGTGAAGGAGCTGGGCAAGGACAAGTTCGAGATCGTCGTGCCGTCGGTCAGCATCCTGGCCGAGCCGCCGGTGGCGCTGGTGGACAAGGTGGTCGACAAGCGCGGCACGCGCGAGGTTGCCACCGCCTACCTCCAATACCTGTATTCCCCCACGGGGCAGCGCATCGTGGCGGAGAACCACTACCGGCCCAGCGATCCCCAGGTGGCCAAGCAGTTCGACAGTGTGTTCCCCAAGCTCAGCCTCTTCACAGTTGATGAGATGTTCGGCGGCTGGTCGCAGGCCCAGAAGACACACTTTGGGGACGGCGGCGTCTTCGATCAGATCTACACCCGGCGATAAGGTCTGACTTGGTCCTCGCCAGGAAGGCTGTCCAGAGCTTTTTGCATAAGCAACAAAGAATTAAGTTGTTTCTGGATGAAGGGCCAGGTCCTACCATCCGGGGTTTTGTCCGCCCGGCGGCTTAGGCTTAGCTTGGTCTCCTTGAAAGGGTGCCTGTCCTCATGTCCACTCCCGTTCCTTCCCTCCACCTGAGCCGTCGTCGCGCCCTGGGCGTCCTGGCGGCTGCGGGCACGACGCTGTGTGGCGTGTGGCACGAGGCGGCGGCGGCGGAGACCACGCTGCTCAACGTCAGCTACGACGTCTCGCGGGAGTTCTACAAGGACTACAACGCCCTGTTCGCCGCCCACTGGAAGCAGACCCAGCAGCAGGGGGTCGTGATCACCCAGTCCCATGGGGGTTCAAGCAAGCAGGCGCGCAGCGTGGTGGACGGCCTGGAGGCGGATGTCGTCACCATGAACCAGGCCAACGACATCGACCTGCTGCACGATCGCGGCAAGCTGATCCCGGCCGACTGGGCCAAGCGCCTGCCGGACAACAGCGCGCCCACCACCTCCATCTCGGTGATCCTGGTGCGCAAGGGCAATCCCAAGGCCATCCGCGACTGGGACGACCTGGGCCGCCCCGGCGTCTCGGTGATCATTCCCAACCCCAAGACCTCGGGCAACGGGCGCTACACCTACCTGGCGGCCTGGGGGGCGGCGCTCAAGAAGGGCGTCAACGCGGGGGCGGCGCAGGCGCTGGTCCAGCGCATCTTCGCCAACGTGCCGGTGCTCGACGGCGGGGGGCGTGCCGCCACCACGACGTTCGCGCAGCGCGCCCTGGGCGACGCCCTGGTCACCTTCGAGAACGAGGTGCCGCTGATCCTGCGCGAGTTCGGCGACCAGTTCGAGACGGTCTACCCCGGCTGGAGCGTGCTGGCCGAGAACCCGGTGAGCGTGGTCGACAAGGTGGTCGACAAGCGCGGCACCCGGGTCCTGGCCGAGGCCTACCTTCGCTACCTGTGGTCCGACGAGGCCCAGGAACTGGCGGCCCGGCACAACCTGCGGCCCCGCTCGGCCAAGGTGCTGGCGAAGTATGCGCGGCAGTTCCCCAAGATCAACCTGTTCACCGTCGACGAGGTCTTCGGGGGCTGGAAGAAGGCGCAGAAGGACCACTTCGACGACGGTGCCCTGTACGACCAGCTCATCCTTCCCCGGCGCTGAAGAAGAAAGGACGTCCGCGCATGTTGTTCTCCCGCGTGCTCCTGAGGCGCCACAGCGTGTTACCAGGTTTCGACCTGGCGCTTGGCCTCACCTTGATGTACCTGGCGCTCATCGTGCTGATCCCGCTGTCGGCGGCGTTCCTGAAGACCTTCACTCTGAGCTGGCCGGCCTTCTGGGAGGCAGTGAGCACGCCGCGCGTGGTGGCCTCCTACAAACTGACCTTCGGCGCCTCGCTGCTGGCCGCGGCCTTGAACGCGGTCTTCGGCCTGTTGGTGGCCTGGATGCTGGTGCGCTACGAGTTCTTCGGCAAGCGCGTCATCGACGCCCTGGTGGACCTGCCCTTCGCCCTGCCCACGGCGGTGGCCGGCATCGCGCTGACGGGCCTGTACGCGACCAACGGCTGGATCGGCCAGTTCCTGGCCAAGGCGGGCATCAAGGTGGCCTTCACGCCGCTCGGGGTCCTGGTGGCGATGACGTTCATCGGGCTGCCCTTCGTGGTGCGCACCGTGCAGCCCGTGCTCGAGGACATGCAGCGCGAGCTGGAGGAGGCCGCCGCGACCCTGGGCGCCAGCCGCTGGCAGACCTTCACGCGGGTGATCTTCCCGATCCTCACGCCGGCCCTGCTGACCGGCTTCGCGCTGTCGTTCGCGCGGGCGCTGGGGGAGTACGGCTCGGTGATCTTCATCGCCGGCAACATGCCGCTGGTCTCGGAGATCACGCCGCTGCTGATCATCACCAAGCTCGAGCAGTACGACTATGCGGGGGCTACGGCGATCGCGGTGGTCATGCTGGTGGCGGCGTTCGCCCTGCTGCTGGCCATCAACCTGCTGCAGGCCTGGACGCGCCGCCGGCAAGGCCGGTGACGGCCGGCCGAACGGATTGTTTGTTTAGGACATAGAAGAAGAACGTCGCATGCTTCCTTCCCGGCTTCCTCGCTACCTGCTCCTGGCCTTGCTCCTGCTGAGCATCCTGTCGCTGGTGGCACCGCTTCACTGGAGCGTGGCCGGGGTGCCCGGCTTCCTGCTGCTGACCCTGCTGATGGCCCGCCCCTGCCGGGTCAACGCCACGAACGACGAGCCCTGGTGGATGCGCTGGGCGCTGATCTCGGTGGCCCTGCTGTTCCTCATCCTGTTCCTGTTCGTGCCTCTGGCGGCGGTGTTCTTCGAGGCCTTGAAGAAGGGCTGGGAGACCTACGTCGTGGCCATCGTCGAGCCCGATGCCCTGGCGGCCCTGCGCCTGACCTTGCTGGCGGCCGCCATCTCGGTGCCGCTGAACCTGGTGTTCGGCGTGGCCGCGGCCTGGTGCATCGCCAAGTTCGACTTCCGCGGCAAGAACGTGCTGCTGACCTTGATCGACCTGCCGTTCTCGGTGTCGCCGGTGATCGCCGGGCTGATCTACATGCTGATCTTCGGCTTGCAGGGCTGGTTCGGCGAGTGGCTGCGCGACCATGACCTGAAGGTCGTGTTCGCCGTGCCCGGCATCGTGCTGGCCACGGTGTTCGTGACCTTCCCCTTCGTGGCGCGCGAGCTGATCCCGCTGATGCAGGCGCAGGGGGTCGAGCAGGAGGAGGCGGCGCGCGTGCTCGGGGCCTCGGGTTGGACCATCTTCCGGCGCATCACGCTGCCGAACGTGAAGTGGGCGCTGCTGTATGGCGTGATCCTGTGCAACGCCCGGGCGATGGGCGAGTTCGGGGCCGTCAGCGTGGTCTCGGGACACGTGCGCGGCATCACCAACACGCTGCCGCTGCACATCGAGATCCTCTACAACGAGTATCAATTCGCGGCGGCCTTCGCGGTGGCCTCGCTGCTGGCCGGGCTGGCCCTGGTGAGCCTGGTGCTGAAGTACCTGGTCGAGCAGCGGGTGAAGCTGGCGCTGCGCAGCGCCCACCAGGGGCAGGGCGAGTGACGAAGGAACAGACGAGAAGACCATGAGCATCGAGATCCGCAACCTGCAGAAGCGCTTCGGCAAGACCGTCGTGTGCGACAACCTCAACCTGGACATCCCCTCCGGCGAGCTGGTGGCGCTGCTCGGGCCTTCGGGGTCGGGCAAGACCTCGTTGCTGCGCATCATCGCCGGGCTGGAAGTCCCTGATGCGGGCACTGTGCATTTCCACGGGGCCGATGCCACCTACGACGACGTGCGCCAGCGCAACGTGGGCTTCGTGTTCCAGCACTACGCCCTGTTCGGGCACATGAGCATCTTCGAGAACGTGGCCTTCGGCCTGCGGGTGCGGCCCAAGGCGACGCGGCCCGCCGAGGCGCAGATCCGCGAGAAGGTGATGAGCCTGCTCAAGCTGGTGCAGCTGGACTGGCTGGCCGACCGCTACCCGCACCAGCTGTCAGGCGGGCAGCGCCAGCGCATCGCCCTGGCGCGCGCCCTGGCGGTGGAGCCCAAGGTCCTGTTGCTGGACGAGCCCTTCGGTGCCCTTGACGCCAAGGTCCGCAAGGAGCTGCGCCGCTGGCTGCGCCGCCTGCACGACGAGATGCACGTCACCAGCGTGTTCGTCACCCACGACCAGGACGAGGCCATGGAGGTGGCGGACCGGGTGGTGGTGATGAACCAGGGCCGCATCGAGCAGGACGGCACCCCCGACCAGGTGTACGACCATCCCGCCACCCCGTTCGTCCTGCAGTTCCTGGGCGACGTGAACCTGTTCCATGGCCGCTTCGGCCATCCGCCGGGTGGCTCGGGGGATGCGCACGAGGTCAGCTACGTGCGACCGCACGAGCTGGACATCGTGGCGCAGGCGCAGGAGGGGACCTTGCCGGTGACGCTGTCGCAGGCGCTCACGGTCGGCCCCCGCACGCGCATCGAGTTCAAGCGCCTGGACGACGGCAGCTATGTCGACGTCGAGATGCCGCGCAGCGAGTACAGCGCGCTGCGCGAGCGGCTGGGCCTGCACACCGGCAGCCAGGTGCACCTGCTGCCGCGCCGGGTGACACGGTTCACGGCCGGGGCCTCGGTGGGTGAGGTGGACTCTGATCCGGCCGCAATGATTTAGCCGGCCGGCCTGCGGCGCTGCGACAGGCTTCAGCGCGAACGGCCTGTTTTCAAGAATTTTCCGGAATCTTGCTGGCCTGTCTGGCGGGAAGAGGCTCGACCTGGTCGGCTCGTGCCGGCGCTTACTTTCCTGCTCCGCCCGGATGGTCGGGCGCCCGCACGGGCGGGAACGAATGGATACATTTGCCTGAGCAAATGTGCAAATTGCCCATTTATACTGCCGCCGTCTATCCCTCTCTTTCACTCACCCTTCCGCATCCAGCCTGGCTGGGTGCGGTTCTTTCTCCCGGAGCGGACCATGCAACTCACCTCTCTTTTCCAACCTGCGTTTTCCCACCTGCGGCCCCGCGCGCTGTCGGCGGGCGTGCTGTCGGCCCTGCTGCTGATGTCGGCCTGCGGGGGAGGGGGCGGGGAGAGTGCTTCGACGGACTCGGGCGCGGCAGCGCAGGGCAGCAGCTTGCGTGAAGGCCCCATCACCGGCTTTGGCTCGATCATCGTCAACGGCGTGCGCTTTGACGAGAGCGCGGCCCAGGTGCTGGATGACGAGGGCGTGCCCCATCCGCGCGATTCGCTGCGCCTGGGCATGTGGGTGGAGGTCGAAGGTGCGGCGGTCCAGGGCAAGACCACCGGGGTGGCCAACAGCGTGCGTTTCGGCAGTCAGCTGAAGGGGCCGGTCAGCGCAGTGAACGCCACGGCAAAGACGCTGACCGTGCTGGGCCAGACCGTGGAAGTCTTCGACGGGACGGTGTTCGACAACCTGCCTGATGGCCTGGCCAGCGTGGCCCAGGGCCAGGTCCTGGAAGTGCATGGGATCACCCAGACCGCGACCGGCCGGATCTACGCCACGCGTGTGGAGCGGGTCGACGCGGCCGACAGCTACAAGCTGCGCGGCGTGGTGACGGCCGTCGACACCGTCAACAAGACCTTCAGCATCGGCGGTGCCACGATCGCCTACGGCAATCTCAACACCGCCGGTCTGGCGGTCGGGGTGGTGGTGCGCGTGAAGCTGGCCACCGTGGCCCAGGGCAACGTCTGGACCGCCACCGCCTTGACGGTGCAAGCCCAGAAGAAGCCCGGTGACCACGCCGAGGCGGACATCCACGGCTTCGTCACCGCCGTCACCTCGCCCACCCAGTTCAGCCTGAACGGGCTGAAGGTGGATGCCACCAAGGCCAGCTTCCCCGACGGCACGTCCGGCGTGGTCCTGGGCGCGCGGCTGGAGGTGGAAGGTCACCTGGTCGATGGCGTGATCGTCGCCTCCAAGGTGGAGATCGATGAGCGCCATGTCCAGGACGAGCGGCACCTGCCCGAGCTGCACGGCGCCATCAGCGCCGTCAACGCCACCACCAAGACCTTCGTGCTGCGCGGGCTGACGGTCGCCTACGGCCCCACCACCGAGTTCAAGGGCATGACCGAGGCCCAGCTGCGCAATGGCTTCAAGGTGGAGGTCAAGGGCTCGCTGGCGGCCAACGGTACCATCACGGCCACGCGCATCACCCCCGAAGACTGATGGGCGCTAGGCGGGATGCACGGGAGCGCCAGTGCACGGCGCCCGTCATCCCGCTTCGGTCTTTCCGTTGTTTCTTCTTCCTGGTGTCACCGCGTGACGGACGATTCCCCTCCAGACGCCGCCGCAGCGGCCGCTGACCCGCTCGATCCCGCACTGGTCGGGGCCTTGCGGGCCATGCTGCGCCCGCTGGCCGAGCTGGCCTTGGCAAAAGGGGTGCCGTTCCAGATGGCCCAGGAGCTGTTCAAGCAGGCGTATGTCGAGGCGGCGGCGGCCATGCCGGCCGAGGGGCCGGCGCACCGGCAGGTGAGCCGCATCAGCACCGCCACCGGCCTGCAGCGGCGCGAGGTCACCCGGCTCATGCAGGCCGCCCCGCGCGCGGCGCAGCCGCGGCGCTCCACGGCGGTGGACCTGTTCACCCGCTGGATGGCCGATGCCGCCTGCCGCGACACCGCCCTGCCGAGGCAAGGGGCGGCTCCCAGCTTCGAGGCCCTGGCCCGCGGCCTGACGCGTGACGTGCATCCGCGCAGCCTGTTGGAGGAGCTGGTTCGACTGAAGCTGGTGAGCTGGGACACCGAGGCCGACACGGTGCGGCTGCAGGCCGACGCCTTCGTGCCGCGCGACGACCAGGCGCGCATGCTCGGCTTCCTGGCCGACAACGTGGGGGACCACTTCAGCGCGGCGGTGTCCAACGTGGCGGGCGGTCGGCCGCCGCATTTCGAGCAGGCCATCTTCGCGGACGAGCTGTCGGCGCAATCGCTGGCCGCCTTGCGGCCCTTGATCGGTGCGCAGTGGAAGGCCCTGGCCGAGAGCCTGGTGCCCGCCCTGGAACGCCTGATCGCCGAGGATGCCCAGGCCGGGCGCGTGCAGGACCAGCGCCTGCGCGTCGGCCTGTACGAGTACCACGCGCCCATGCCCCTGCCCACATCCGCACCGGTGGCGCCGGCACCCGCCGTCCCCCCGTCTTCGGAGCCTGCCGCGCCTGCACGCCGGGGGCGCAAGCACTGAACGCCTCATTCACTCACGGACCTGCCCATGCCATCTTCCCTGCTTGACCTCTCGTTCGCGCGCCGGATCCGCCAGCTCGCGCTGTGCCTGGGCCTGACGCTGCTGCTGGCGGCGTGCGGGGGCAGTGGCGACACTGTCGCCGGGGTGGGCAGTGGGGGAACAGGCGCCTACACGGTGGGGCCCATCAGCGGCTTCGGGTCGATCTTCGTCAACGGCGTCGAGTTCGATGACAGCACGGCCCAGCTGCAGGACGAGGATGGGCGTCCGCTCGCGCGCAGCGGCAATCCGCTGCGCCTGGGTGTGACGGTGGCCGTCGACAGCGCGCCCTGGGAAGGCGCGGCCGGGGCCCAGCGGGCCGCAGCCAGCCTGATCCGCATTGGCAGTGAGATCGTGGGGCCCGTCACCCAGGTGGACGTGCCCAACGGGCGATTCACGGTGCTGGGCCAGGTGGTGCAAGTGGCGGGATCAACCGCGTTCGACGACCGGCTGGGCGGCCTTGCAGGCCTGGGCGGACAGGTGGTGCAGGTGTATGGCCTGCCCGGGGCGGCCGGCAGCCTGGTGGCCACGCGGGTCGAGCCGGCCGGCGATGGCGGCACCTTCAAGCTGCGTGGCCTGGTCAGCCAGGTGGACCGCGCCGCCGGCACGCTGCACATCGGGGCGGCCACGTTGGTGGCGCCCCAAGGGCTGCCGCCGGCGGTCCAGGAGGGCGCCGTGCTGCGGGTCACGCTGGGCATGCAGCCGGACGGCAGTGGCCGCTGGGTGATCGTGGCGGTGGGCGGTGACGCCCTGGCCGCGCGCCAGGGCCGCGACATCAAGCTGGAGGGGCTGGTGACGGCCTTCACTGACGTGCGCCACTTCAGTGTCAACGGCATCCCGGTCGACGCCTCGGCCCTGCCGGCGCAAGGCGGGGTGCAGCTCGGCGCGCGCTTGGAGGTGGCTGGTCGCCTGTCGGACGGCATCGTGCAGGCCAGCAGCATCGAGCTCAAGGCCGATCCCCGTGACAACCTGCGCGAGTTCGACGTGCTGGGGGTGGTCACCGCCCTGGACCGGACGGCCCAGACCCTGGTCGTGCAAGGCCAGACCATCGGCTTCGGGGGCGCACGCATCGATGGCGGCAGCGCGGCGGACCTGGCCGTCGGCCGCGGGGTGGAGGTCAAGGCGCGCCTGTCGCTCAATGGCACACGGCTCGAGGCCACGCGCATCAAGTTGTCGCGGTAGCCGTCCGTGCCCTGGAGGCTGATCCAGGGCCTGGCCAAGGCAGCCC
>CBINPE010000044.1:0-32285 GCA_966252435.1 uncultured Burkholderiales bacterium
CCACCGTGACGATGTTCTTGCCGATGTCGTGCACGTCGCCCTTGACGGTGGCGATCACGATCTTGCCCTTGGCCCGGGCCTCTCCGCCGGCGTCGATCAGGGCCTGCTTCTCGGCCTCGATGTAGGGCAGCAGGTGGGCCACCGCCTGCTTCATGACGCGCGCGCTCTTGACCACCTGCGGCAGGAACATCTTGCCCTGGCCGAACAGGTCGCCGACCACGTTCATGCCCGCCATCAGCGGGCCCTCGATGACGTGCAGCGGCCGCCCGCCGGCGCGCACGATCTTCTGGTAGGCCTCCTCGGTGTCCTCGGTGATGAAGTCGGTGATGCCATGCACCAAGGCGTGGCTGAGGCGCTCCTCAACGGTGCGTGGCTGCTCCGGCGTGCCGCGCCAGGCCAGCTTGGCGCTCTCGTCCTTGGCCTGGCCCTTGGCGCTCTCGGCGATCTCGACCAGCCGCTCGCCCGCGTCGGGACGGCGGTTGAGCACCACGTCCTCCACGCGCTCGCGCAGCACCGGGTCGAGGTCGTCGTAGACGCCCACCATCCCGGCGTTGACGATGCCCATGTCCATGCCGGCGCGGATGGCGTGGTAGAGGAACACCGTGTGGATCGCCTCGCGCACCGGCTCGTTGCCGCGGAAGCTGAAGCTCACGTTCGACACGCCGCCCGACACCTTCGCGCCCGGCAGGTGCTGCTTGATCCAGCGCGTGGCCTCGATGAAGTCGACCGCGTAGTTGTTGTGTTCCTCGATGCCGGTGGCGATGGCGAAGATGTTGGGGTCGAAGATGATGTCCTCGGGCGGGAAGCCTACCTGGTCGACCAGCACGCGGTAGGCGCGTTCGCAGATCTCGATCTTGCGCGCGAAGGTATCGGCCTGGCCCTTCTCGTCGAACGCCATCACCACGGCGGCCGCGCCATAGCGCTTGACCAGCCGGGCCTGGTGCACGAAGGCCGCCTCGCCCTCCTTGAGCGAGATCGAGTTGACGATGCCCTTGCCCTGGATGCACTTCAGCCCCGCCTCGATCACCTCCCACTTGGAGCTGTCGACCATGATCGGCACCCGCGCGATCTCCGGCTCGCCCGAGATCAGGTTCAGGAAGCGCTGCATGGCGGCCTTGCTGTCGAGCATGGCCTCGTCCATGTTGACGTCGATCACCTGGGCGCCGTTCTCCACCTGCTGGCGCGCCACGCTCAGCGCTTCCTCGAACTGCCCGCCGAGGATCATGCGGGCGAAGGCGCGCGAGCCGGTCACGTTGGTGCGCTCGCCGATGTTCACGAACAGGCTGCCCTCGTCGATGCTGACCGGCTCCAGGCCGGAGAGCTTCATCGGCGGCACGGGGACGGCAGGCTCGGCAGGAACGGTGTCAGGCATGGGGCGGGGTGCAGCAGGGGGAGGTGCCCGATTGTAGGAGGAGGGGCGGCAGTGCAGGGGGGGCTGTTCCTGTTGTTGTGCCGCAGCGCTTGCCACAGAATCCCTCCTACGTTCAGCCCTTTGCCTGGACTTTCAGGGTCTACTCGCACGAATGAACCTCGTCCCCCTGCCGGCCAGTGCCATCCGCCTGCGCGCGCCGCTGCCCTTTTCCGTCTATGACGCGGTCGGGCGGCTGCTGCTGTCCAAGGGGGCCATGGTGGTGTCCGAGGCGCAGCGGCAACATTTGCTGCAACGCGGCGGTTTCATCGACGAGTCCGAGTCCGAGCAGTTCCAGCGCGCCCTCGCCGGCAAGCTCGATGACCTGGTGCGCCAGAACGCCCCCCTCAAGCAGCTGGCCACCGCCACGCCCGGGCCCCTGGCCAGCGCGCCCGTCCCCGTGCCCGAGAAGCCGACCGACCCGGTGACGATGTGGTCCGAGCTGCAGATGCGTGCCAGCGCGCTGCTGCGCGAGCCCCTGCGGGAGGACTGGCTGGCGCGGCTGCTCAGGCTGCAGGCCGACTTGCTCGAGCAGGTCGAGCGCGATGCCGACGCCGCGCTGTTCTTGCTGATCCAGGCCACCAGCGCCGAGACGCGCAGCTACAGCGCCACCCACGCTCTGCTGGTGACGGTGGTGTGCGAGCTGGCGGCGCGCTGCATCGCGGCTTGGCCCGAAGAGCTGCGCGAGTCGCTGCGCTGCGCCGCGCTGTCCATGAACGTGGCCATCACGACCCTGCAGGACCGCCTGTCGCAGCAGGCCCAGTCGCTCAAGCCCGAGCAGCGCGCGCTGCTCAACCGCCATCCCGCCGAGACCGTGGCCCTGCTGCGCCGCCTCGGGGTGATCGACGAACTCTGGCTGGAGGCCGTCGAGCATCACCACAGCGGCCAGCCGGGGCCGCTGTCCGAGCTGCCCCTGTCCCACCAGCTCGCCCGGCTCATCCAGCGCTGCGACATCTTCGCGGCCCGCCTGAGCGCGCGGGCCAAGCGCAAGGCGCTGTCGGCCACCGCCGCGGCCCAGGCGATCTACACCGACGAGCGGCGCCAGCCCGACGAGGCGGGCGGCGCGATCATCAAGGCGGTGGGGCTGTACCCCCCGGGCAGCTACGTGCGCCTGGGCAACGGCGAGGTGGCCGTGGTGCTGGAGCGTGGCAAGCGCGCCAACGAACCCACCGTGGCCAGCATCGTCGGCCGCAACGGCCTGGCCCTGGGCGAACCGGTGCTGCGCGATACCCGCCTGCCGGCCTTCGCCACCAAGGGCGGCGTGGCGCCGCACGAGGTCAAGGTGATGCTGAACATGGAGCGCATGCTGAAGATGCGCTGAAGGGCCGCCTCAAGCCCTTGGAATCGGCTCGGAAATCGAGCTGATCCTCAATGAAGGCAGGCGGCAGTGGCAGCCGAGCGCATCTCAACCGTCTTCAGGCGGCCGCGACCAAGCCCGACAGCCAACCGGTCCTGCCCTCGTGCAGGCAGCGTGGCCGGTGGTGGCCGACGCGGCGGGCGATCTCGGCGATGTGGGCGGGCGTGGTGCCGCAGCAGCCGCCGGCGATGTTCAGGAAGCCGGACTTGGCGAACTCCTCGACCAGGCGGCCCGTCACCTCGGGCGTCTCGTCGAAGCCGGTGTCGCTCATCGGGTTGGGCAGGCCGGCGTTGGGGTAGCAGCTGATGAAGGTGTCGCCCGCCGCCTTCGACAGCTCCTCGATGTAGGGCCGCATCAGGGTCGCGCCGAGCGCGCAGTTCAGGCCGACCGCCAGCGGCCGCGCATGGCGCACGCTGTGCCAGAACGCCGTCACCGTCTGGCCTGACAGGATGCGCCCCGAGGCGTCGGTGACGGTGCCCGAGATGATCACGGGCAGCCGCTCGCCGGTGGCCTCCATCAGCTCGTCCAGGGCGAAGATGGCGGCCTTGGCGTTGAGCGTGTCGAAGATGGTCTCGACCAGGAACAGGTCGGCCCCGCCCTCCAGCAGCCCGCTGGCCTGCTCGTGGTAGGCCTCGCGCAGCTCGTCGAAGGTGACGTTGCGCGCCGCCGGGTCGTTCACGTCGGGGCTGATGCTGGCGGTGCGGGGCGTGGGCCCGAGGGCGCCGGCCACGAAGCGCGGCTTGTCGGGGGTGCTGTACTTGTCGCAGGCGGCGCGCGCCAGGCGGGCGGCGGCCACGTTCATCTCGCGCGCCAGCGGGGCCAGGCCATAGTCCTCCTGGGCCACCGAGGTGGCGCCGAAGGTGTTGGTCTCGATCAGGTCGGCCCCGGCCGCCAGGTACTGCTCGTGGATCTCGCTGATCACGTCGGGCCGGGTGAACTGCAGCAGTTCGTTGTTGCCCTTGAGGTCGGTGGGATGGTCCGCGAAACGCGTGCCGCGGTAGTCGGCCTCGCCAAGCTTGTAGCGCTGGATCATCGTGCCCATGGCGCCATCCAGGATGACGATGCGCTGGGCCAGCAGGGCCGGCAGTGCCTGGGCGCGGGTGTAGGCGATCGGGGTGCTCATGGCAGAGATTCTAGAGGGGGACGTCCCGCGCCGGGGCCCCTTGCGGCGGCGGTGCGCCTCACGCCCCGGCGTGCGGCAGGGTCTCGTCGAACAGCGAGTGGCGGAACTCGATGTTGCGCGGCCCTTCGCTCTTCATCGCCCACAGCGCCAGGGCCTGGGCCGTCATCGGCTTGGCGAACAGGTAGCCCTGCAGTTCGTCGCAGCCCAGGGCGCGCAGGATCTGGTGCTGGGCCTCGGTCTCCACCCCCTCGGCAACCACTTTCAGGCTCAGCGCCTGGGCCAGCTTGATCACCGCGTCGACCACCGCCCGGGCATCGCTGCTGGTCTCCAGGTCGAGCACGAAGCTGCGGTCGATCTTCAGTTCTCCCGCGGGCAGCTTGCGCAGGTAGGACAGGCTCGAGTAGCCCGTGCCAAAGTCGTCGATCGAGATGTTCACGCCCACCGCGGCGAGTTGCTCGAACAGCTTCATCGTGGTCTGCGCGTCCTCCATGGCCACCGACTCGGTGATCTCGCAGGTCAGCAGGCTCGGGTTGACGCGGTGCTGTTTGAGCGCCGCGGCGATGCGGTCGGGCAGGTCGGGCTGGCGCAGCTGGTGCACCGACAGGTTGACGGCGATGCGCATGCGCAGGCCCTCCTCGCGCCAGGCGCGGATCTGCCGGCAGGCCTCGTCGATCACCCAGGTGCCGATCGCATTGATGAGCCCGAAACGCTCCGCCAGCGGGATGAACAGCATCGGGCTGATCATCCCGCGCTGCGGGTGGCGCCAGCGCAGCAGCGCCTCGGCGCCGGTGATCTCGCCGCTGGGCGCATGGATCTTGGGCTGGTAGAACAGCTCGAACTCGCCGTGCGCCAGGGCGCTGCGCAGGTCCTGCAGCAGCTCGACCTGCTCGCGGGTGTCGCTCATCATGTGCGGCTCGAAGAACGAGAAGGCCGCACCGCCCGCCGTCTTGGAGGACCGCATCGCCGCGTCGGCGTGGGCGATCAGGGTCGACATCGCCCCATGGTCCGGGTACAGGGCGATGCCGATCGAGCACGCCACCGAGGCCTCGCGCTCCTCCACCCGGAAGGGCTGCCCCAGCAGGTCCAGGATCTGGTTGGCGCGCGTCGACGCCTGGTCGGCCGAGGGATTGGCGGTGAGCAGCAGCAGGAACTCGTCGGCGCCGAGGCGCGCCAGGTGGTCGTGCGGGCCGGTCAGCGAACGCAGGCGGGCTGCCATCTCACACAACATGCGGTCACCGCCGTGGTGGCCGAACAGCTCGTTGATGGGCTTGAAGCCGTCCAGGTCGATGAACAGCAGCGCCAGGTGGGTCTTGTTCTGGTCGGCCTTGTGCACCGCGCGCGCCATGTCGGTCTCGAAGGCCAGGCGGTTGGGCAGGCCGGTCAGCAGGTCCGTGTAGGCGTTGCGCTGCAGCTCGCCCCGGGCGCGCCGCAGCGAGGCCCTCAGGTGGGCCTCGATCAGCAGCCCGAACCACAGGGTGACGAGCAGGGCCAGCGAGCCCACCGAGGCCAGCGCCACCAGGGTGGTCGCCGAGACCTGGCTGTCGTAGGCGGAAAACACCTGCTCGCCCCAGTCGACGGCCTTGATCACGAAGTGCTGGCTCGCCAGCACGGTGAAGCCGAGCAGGCCGGCGGCCAGGGCCTGGGGCCGCCAGCCCCGCAGTTGCCGGGTCCGGTTGATGTAGATCACCCACAGGCCTGCGCTGCAGCCCAGCAGGGCGACGCCCGCTGCCAGGCCCAGCCACACCGCGTCCCAGGAGACGCCGGGCTTGAGGCCCATCGCCAGCACGCCCCCCACCGAGGTGCTCACCATGCCCGCGGCCAGGATCAGGGTGGCCGCGAACACGCGCAGGCCCGTCATGGCCCGCAGGCCGATGGCCCAGGCCGAGGCGCTGGTGGCTGCCATGGCCAGGACCCAGGCGCCCAGGCTGCCTGCCACGCTGTAGCCCACGGGGAAGACCAGCGGCTGCCCCGACACGCGCATCACGTGCGCGGACCACATGCCCGTGCCCAGCCCGAGGGCCAGCACCATGTGCCAGCCCAGCGATTCCAGTCCGGCGGCGGCGAACACCCGCTTGGAGGCTTCCTGTGCCACCCAGGCTCCCAGCGTCGCGATCAGGAAAGCCAGGCCGGTGAGCACCCAGGTGCTCGCGGCCTGGTGCGTGTTCATCCAGTCCATTCACGGGTTATCGGCGCTCCCGTGAGCCGGTTGAGCATGAATTCAGTGCGAAAAAGCCGCTTGCTCGCTCAGGCACCCTCGGCCCCTGCCCGGGCGGCGGCCAGGGCGGGCAAGGCGCCCGGCAGCAGCGGGCGCAGCCAGCGTGCCACGACCGCGCCCCCCACGGCGCCCAGCACCAGCCAGTACACGGCGGTGGCGAGCGCGGTGGCCGTCACGAACTGGGCCGTCAGGGCTTGCAGCTGTGCCGCCGCCGCCGCGTCCTGGCCAGGGAACAGCGCGCCCTCGTGGTGCGGCGCGCCGATGGCGAAGGGCAGGGCCAGCAGCGCCAGCCCGAGCCAGCGCCTCGCGCCCCAACGCCGGGCACCGAGCAACGTCACCGCCAGGGCGCCTGCGCAACTCAGCGCCGCCAGCAGCCACCAGGTCTGCCGGGCATGCAGGTCGGCCGCTGCCGTGCCGGGCAGCTCGGGGGGCAGGCCCAGGGCCGGCCAGGCGAACAGCGCCACCCAGGCCGCCGCGCCCCACAATGCGCCGCTGCGCCAGGAGGCCGCTCCACCGCCGCGGCGGTGGTCCCACACGGTCATCAGGGGCAGGAGGAGCAGGGCGTAGCCCGTGCCGCTGAGGACGTTGGCCACCACGGTCCAGGTGGTGCGCTCCCAGCCGTCCTGCGGCTCCCAGGCGGGGCTGTCGTCATGCCCATGGTCGTGGTGCTCATGCGGCTCTTCTTCGTGCGGTGCCGCGGCCGCTTCGAACACTTCGGCGGCGGCGATCAGGGGCACCACCTGCCAACGCTGCAGCACGCTGTGCACCAGCCCGCCGCACAGCCCGGTCAGCAGGGCGCAGAAAACCAGTCGTCGGAAAAGCATGCCGAGCGCCCGTCAGTGGCAAGGACGGCCATTGGCGTGGCGCACGTCGTGCGCCGCGTTGTGGCCGACGGAGGCATCGCTGAACTCGACGCCGTAGACCACCACCAGTCCGAGCAGCAAGGCGGCGGCGATCTGGCGGGTCAGGCCGCTCAGTGCGGCAGGACGGGCGGAGGAGGGGGCAATATGGGCAGAGGTGTTCATGGGGGGCTCCTGGCGGAGGCCATCCCCACGGCATCATGTCGTGGCGGCCGTCCGCATCGGCCGCATCATAGCGAGGCCCTCTGCCCCCGGGTCAGTGCAGCACGAGGGCGTGTTGCATCAACGGAGAGAAACGCGCCAGGTAATCGTCGAACTCCTCGACCGAGGGCTGCTGCTCGATCAGCGCTTCGACCTCTTCCCTGAAGCTCTGAGCCATCGCGCCTTCGATGAAGATTTCCTTGCGCGCGAACTTGTCGACGATCTCGAAACCGCCGCGCCGCAGGGCGGCCCCTTCGGGCACGCCCGAGGGGGTGATCTCGGCTGCCGGCATGTCGATTTCCACCACGGAATAACTGTCAGAGTTGTAAAGCATCTGCATGAGACTTCTCCTTGGCGGGTAACTGGATCCAGTGTCGCCCTTTTCAAGATGAGCCGGGGGCCGGGGGGTGTAAAAAAGCCGCATCCTCCGGCCGCATTCCCGCGAAAGCCCCCCCAATCTGGGGGGTCAGGGCGAGTTGCTCTTCTGGAGGAGCAATTCCAGTGCCTCGCCCTCGCCGCCCAGCCGGGCTCGAACCGGCAGGTGCTGGCGTGCAGGGTCCAGCCAGACCTCGACCGCGGTGTCGTGCGGCTTGCGCGGCTCGCGCACCCATTTGGAGGCCGTCACCGCGCCTGCCTCGCTGCGCACCGCCTCACGCCCCGCGAAGCGGAAGGTCCAGACGTCGGCATCACCCCGGGCGCCGGCGACATGCAGCTCGATCGTCTTGTCCATCGCCTCGCGCTGCGGATCGGCCCGCACGACGGCAGGCAGCTGCACCATCCAGCTCAGGCGGTCCTGCGTGCCGGGCACCCAGGCCACCTCGTCGGGCTGGCCGCTGAAGGTGATGACGCCGCGCTCGGGCTGGAAGCTGGCCACCTGGGCCGCGCCACGGGCGCGCTGGTCGGAGAACTGGCGGGGCGCCAGGCCATGCGCGTCCAGCGTGCCGGTGCTGGTCTGCGACAGCAGCCGCAAGCTGCCCACGCCGCCCTGGAGCGACAGTTCGTAGCGGCCTTGCGCAGGGGCCCAGCGCAACTCGCCGTTGCCTGACATCCAGCCACGCTTCAGCTGGTAGTGCAGCGTGGCGGGGGCGGGCAGGTCGGTGCGGTACAGCGGCACGACGGGGGCGTCCTGCGCGAGCGCCGCGCCCACAGGCCCCAGGGCGAGGCCCAGTGTCAGGGCCGCCAGGCAGGCCCGGCGCGACCGGTCATTGGTTGTTCTTGGTTTCATGCGGTGGATGAGTGATGAGTGGAGTGTGAAGAGCGCCGACTCAACGCGCCCGCGCACGCGGTGGCGGACATCGGACGGACAATCCGTCCTGGTGCCATCTTCTTCATCCCATCCAGAAGGAATTTCCACTCCCATGAAACTGGCCAGCTACAAAGATGGTTCGCGCGACGGGCAACTCGTCGTGGTCTCGCGCGATTTGACTGTGGCTCATTATGCGACTGGCATCGCCACGCGCCTGCAGCAGGTCCTGGACGACTGGGCCTTCCTCGCGCCGCAGCTGGAGACCCTCTCGCAGACCCTCAACCAGGGCCGGGCGCGCCACGCCTTTCCTTTCGATCCGGGGCGCTGCATGGCGCCGCTGCCGCGCGCCTTCCAGTGGGCCGACGGCTCGGCCTACCTGAACCACGTCGCGCTGGTGCGCCGCGCGCGCGGCGCCGAGATGCCCCCCGAGCTGCGACTCGACCCCCTCATGTACCAGGGTGGCAGCGACGACCTGCTGGGCCCCACCGACGACATCCGCGTGCCCAGCGAGAAGATGGGCATCGACTTCGAGGCCGAGCTGGCCGTGGTCACTGGCGACGTGCCCATGGGCAGCACCCCCGAGCAAGCCCTGGACGGCATCCGGCTGGTGATGCTGGCCAACGACGTGAGCCTGCGCCACCTCATCCCGGCCGAGCTGGCCAAGGGCTTCGGCTTCTTCCAGAGCAAGCCGTCCACCGCCTTCAGCCCGGTGGCGGTGACGCCGGACGAGCTCAGCGCCGCCTGGATGGACGGCCGCGTGCACCTGGACCTGGCTTGCGAATGGAACGGCAAGCGGGTCGGGCTGTGCGAAGCCGGTCCGGAGATGCACTTCCACTTCGGCCAGCTCATCGCCCATGTCTGCAAGACCCGCAACGTGCGCGCCGGCAGCATCATCGGCAGCGGCACCGTGAGCAACGCCGACCCCGCGCGGGGCTATTGCTGCATTGCCGAGAAGCGCGCCCTGGAGACCATCGACCTCGGCGCGCCCAAGACCGAGTTCATGCGCCACGGCGACAGCGTGCGCATCGAGATGAAGGGCCGTGACGGCCTCAGCGTGT
Organism: uncultured Burkholderiales bacterium; assembly: GCA_966252435.1. GTDB lineage: Bacteria > Pseudomonadota > Gammaproteobacteria > Burkholderiales > Burkholderiaceae_C > CANHBY01. The sequence continues at coordinate 9,469 of CBINPE010000044.1, forward strand.
TCGGGGCGATCCACCAGTCGGTGGTGGTGCTGGACCAGCTCGAGGCGTCCGAGGACGCGGCGCATGCGGCGGCGCAGGCCTGAGGCTGCCATGCGCCGCCGCATGCGCGCCCTGCCGGGGGCGATCCTGGCCCTCGCCCTGCTGGCCGCGGCCCTGCCGGCCCGGGCCATGCGCTGCGCCGCCCAGGTGTTCGAGGACAAGCACTTCACGGTCTGCGAATGGGACCGGCCGCGCGCCGAGCCGCTGGAGGTCTACCTGCGCGACGAGCAGGGCCGGACCTTCCAGAGCTTCGAGGCCCTGGCGCAGTGGCTCGGCGCCCGCGGGCAGCGGCTGCGCTGGGCCATGAACGGCGGCATGTACCACCCTGACATGTCCCCGGTGGGCTGGCTGGTCTCCGGAGCCCTCGGTCGCGTGGAGACGGTCGCGCCCCTGAACACGGACGCGGGCACCGGCAACTTCTTCCTGCTGCCGAACGGGGTGTTCCTGCTGTCGAAGACGCGGGCCTTCGTGCTGTCGACCGCCGAGGCACGGGCCTGGACCCAGCCGGTCGTGCTGGCGACGCAGTCGGGCCCGCTGCTGGTGCACCACGGGGAACTGCACCCCGCGCTGCTGCCCGCCTCGACCTCGCGCCTGGTGCGCAATGGGGTGGGCGTGACGGCGGGCGGCACGGTGCGTTTCGCCATCAGCGACGAGCCGGTCAACTTCCACGAGTTCGCGCGCCTGTTCCGCGACGCCCTGCAGTGCCCCGACGCCCTCTACCTGGACGGCAACATCTCGAGCCTGTATGCGCCGCAGTTGCAGCGCCACGACAAGCATGCGGTGCTGGGACCGATTCTGGCGGTGGTCGAGCGGGCGGCGGACTGACAATGGCGCCAGCCGTTCTTCCTTGCTGTTCCTTCCCGTCCTTTTCGCCCCGCTGCCAAGGAGTCCGACTTGAAGGTCATCGTGATGGGCGCCGGCATCATCGGCGTGAGCACCGCGTGGTACCTGCTGAACGAGGGTCACGACGTGACCGTGATCGACCGCCAGCGCGAGGCGGCCCTGGAGACCAGCTTCGCCAATGGGGCGCAGATCTCCGTCAGCTTCTGCGAGCCCTGGGCCAACGCGGGGGCGCCCTGGAGGGTCTTGAAGTGGCTGCTGCGCGATGACGCGCCGCTGCTGTTCCGCCCGCACTGGGACCGCCACCAGTGGCAGTGGGGCCTGAGTTTCCTGCGCCAGTGCACCGCGGCCGCCTTCGAGCGCAACGTGGCGCAGCTGGTGGCGCTGGGCCGCTACAGCCACGCCTCGCTCAAGGAGCTGGTGGCGCAGACCGGCATCCGCTACGACCGCCTGGAGCGCGGCATCCTGCATTTCTTCAGCACCCCCGAGGCGCTGGAGGCCGGCACCCGCGCCGCCGAGGTGATGGCGCGCCACGGCGTGCAGCGTCAGGTGCTCACCCCGGCCCAGGTGCTCGAGGTCGAGCCGGCCCTGGCCGCGCATGCCGAGCGCCTGGCCGGGGGCATCTACACCCCGAGCGACGAGTCCGGCGACGCGCGCGTCTTCACGCAGGCCCTGGCACGGCTGTGCGAACACCGCGGGGCGACCTTCCTCTACGAGCGCGACATCCTCTCGCTCGAGGTGGCGGGCGATGCGGTGGTGGCGGTGCGCCTGAACGATCCGCTGACCGGCCAGCGCCGCTCGGTGCGCGGCGAGGCCTTCGTCGCCGCCCTGGGCAGCCACACCGCCCCGATGCTGCGGCCGCTCGGCATCCGGCTCAACATCTACCCCACCAAGGGCTACTCGGCCACGCTGCGCCTGCGCCATCCCGAGCGGGCCAGCGTGGTGAGCATGATCGACGACGAGCGCAAGATCGCCATCAGCCGCCTGGGCAACCACATGCGCATCGCCGGCACGGCCGAGATGGCCGGCTACGACACCTCGCTCGACAGCCCCACCGCGCGGGTGCGCTGCGCCGCGCTGGTGAGCCGCTTCGAGGCGCTGTTCCCAGGCGTGGCCGAGACCGAGGAGCCGCACTTCTGGGCCGGGCTGCGTCCCAGCACGCCCAGCAACATCCCCTACATCGGCCGCAGCCGCCTGCGCAACCTGTGGGTCAATGCCGGGCACGGCACCCTCGGCTGGACCCACGGCGCCGGCTCGGGCCGGGCCCTGGCCGAGCTGATGTCGGGCCGCCGGCCGGACCTCGCCTTCCGCTTCATGGGCCTGAGGCCGGGTTCCTCCCCGGGATGAAATTTGTCGCGAATTTCTGTATTGACAGAAATTTTGGATGCGCCTAGATTTCAGCCCATGGACCTTTCACCCACCCTTTCCAAGTTCGTCCTGCACTGGGGCGAGATGGGCACCCGCTGGGGTGTCAACCGCACGGTGGCGCAGATCCACGCGCTGCTCTACATCACGGGCCGCCCCATGCACGCCGAGGAGATCGTGGACACCCTCGGGGTGGCGCGCTCGAACGTGAGCAACAGCCTGCGCGAGCTGCAGGGCTGGAACCTGGCCCGCCTGGTGCACTTGCCCGGCGACCGGCGCGACCATTTCGAGACCTCGGTCGACGTCTGGGAGCTGCTGCGCACCATCGTGCGCGAGCGCCAGCGGCGCGAGGTGGCGCCCACCATCCAGGTGCTGTCCGAGCTGCTGGCCGACCCGGCCATTCAGCGCGACCCGGCCGAGGCTAAGCGCCGCATCCGCGAGACGCTCGAGCTGCTGCAGACCCTCACGGCCTGGAGCGACGAGATGCTGCGCCTGGACACCAGCACCCTGACCAAAGTGCTCAAGCTCGGCGCCCGCGTCAAGAAGCTGCTGGGCCGCGGTGACAGTCCCGCGCCCGCCCCGGCGGAGCCTGCGCGCTAGCCGCGGGCTTTTTTTTGCTGGATCATTTCTCTGTTGACTGAAATTACTGGAAGAAAATGAACACCACCCCGCAAATCACCTACCCGGTCACGCTCTTCTATGACGGCGCCTGCCCGGTCTGTGCGCTGGAGATGGACCACCTGCGCGAGCGCAGCGTGGACGGGCGGCTGGTCTTCGTGGACATTGCCGCGCCGGGTTTCGATGCGCAGCGCCTGGGGCTGGACCTGGCGGCGCTGAACGCCGAGATCCACGGTGTGTGCGCGGACGGGACGGTGATCAAGGGGGTGGAGGTGCTGCGTCTGGCCTATGACGCGGCCGGCCTGGGCTGGGTGCTGCGTCCCACCGGCTGGGGGCCGCTGCGGCCCTGGTTCGACGAAGGCTACCGCCTGTTCGCCCGCCACCGCCAGACGATCTCGCGCGGCCTGGGCCCGCTGATCCTCGGCGTGCGTGCCTTGCGCGCCCGTGGCCGGGCCCGGCGCGTGATGCAGCGCATGCAGGCCTGCCAACAGGGCCACTGCGATGTCGGCGCGGCGTCCGTTTCACGTGCATCGCCGACAGTCACTTCGGGAGAACGGTCATGAGAGTGCTGGTGTGCGGGGCCACCGGGTGTGTCGGGCGGGCCACGGTGCGGGCGCTGCGTTCGCGCGGCCACCAGGTGATCGAGGGCAGCCGCGGTGCGAGCGACGCCGCCCTCGCGCTGAAGATGGATTACATGGTCTCGGTCAGCCCGGCCGAGTGGGCCGAGCGGCTGCGCCAGCGCCGCGTCGAGGCCGTGGTGAATTGCGTGGGCATCCTGATGCCCAGCGCCACGCAGCGCTTCGAACGCGTGCACGACGAGGGTCCGGTCGAGCTGTTCCGCGGCGCCGCGCTGGCCGGTGTGGCCTGCGTGGTCCAGGTGTCGGCGCTGGGCGTGTCGGCCGAGCCGGACAGCCTGGCGCGGCCCTACCTGGCCAGCAAGCTGCGGGCCGACGACGCCCTGGCCTCGCTGGGGCTGGCGAACTGGGCGGTGCTGCGGCCGGCGTTGATCTACGGGCCAGGCAGCCAGAGCGCGGCCCTGTTCGCCACCCTGGCGGGCCTGCCTGTGGTCGGCCTGCCGGGGCAGGGGCGGCAGGCCGTGCAGCCGGTGCACGTCTTCGAGGTGGCCGAGGCGATCGCGCGGCTGGTCGAGGGCCGGAGCCCGGGCGGGCAGGTCTTCGAGATGGGCGGCGCGGCGCCGGTGAGCTACCGCGAGATGCTCCAGGCCTACCGTGACGCCCTGCGTTGCGGTCCGGCGCTGTGGCTGCCTTTGCCGATGGGGCTGATGCGCCTGGCCGCTGGGGCAGCCGAGTGGCTGCCCCAGCGGGTGCTGTGTCGCGACACCATCGCCCTGCTCGCACGCGGCAGCGTGCCCGCGGTGAACGCCACCCCGGCGCTGCTGGGCCGCGCGCCCTCCGCGCTCGCCCAGGGCCTGCAGGTCAGCCCGCCGCAGCCCCTGCTCGAGCTGCATGCCGACCTCAGTCCGGCCGTCGAGGCTGCGCTGCGCTTTGCGCTGGCCACCATGTGGATCTACACCGCGTCCATCTCACTGCTGTGGCCCCAGGATTCGGGCGTCATGCACCTGTTGGCTGCCTGCGGTCTCCCGGCGCCCTGGGACACCTGGGCCCTGGCCTTCTCGTGCACGCTCAACATCAGCCTGGGCCTGCTGGTGTGGCGCCGCCCCGGTCCCTGGACCTACGCCCTGCAGACCGCGGCGGTGCTGGGCTACAGCCTGAGCGCGGCCCTGGCGATGCCGGTGCTGGTGATCGACCACTGCGGCTCGCTGGTGAAGAACCTGCCCGTGCTGGGCGTGATCACCCTGCTGTGGCTGGCGCGTGCGCGGCCGATCCCGTCACGCCGCTCTGCCGCCCATCCATGAACTTGCCCCGGCCGGACGAAGAACCCGCTAGGCTGACCAGAGAACCCAGGAGCCCCATGGACACCAACCCCTACGCCCCGCCGGGCGACAACACGCCCCAGCCGGAGCCGTCCTCCACCCGACCGCCGATCCTGCCCTTCCTGCGCCGCTATCCGATCCTGATCGGCGCCGTGGTCGGGGTGGTGATGCGGATCGCCGCGGGCCTGCCCACCAACAACTTCCTGACGCCCATGGCGGGACCCTTCATCTTCGGGGCGCCCCTGGTGGTGGGCATGGTGACGGTGTACCTGGCCGAGCGGCAGCGCCGCCGCAGCTGGGGTTACTACCTGGGCGCGCCGGCACTGGCCACGATGCTGTTCGTGGTGGGCACCTTGCTCATCATGATCGAGGGCTGGATCTGCGCCCTCGTGATCATTCCCATGTTCGCCGCCCTGGGCGCGGTGGGTGGGCTGGTGATGGGGATCGTCTGCCGGCTCACCCACTGGCCCAAGCCCGCGGCCTACAGCCTGGCCGGGCTGCCGCTGGCATTGAGCATCCTGAGCGGCCAGATCCCCGCCACCGACAACCTGGGCGTGATCACCCAGGGCCGGCACATCGATGCGCCGCCCGCGGTGGTGTGGCAGCAGTTGAACGAGGCCCGCGACATCCGGCCCGACGAGGTGGGGCAGGCCTTGGCCTACCGCATCGGCGTGCCACTGCCCGTGTCGGGCGTGACCGAGGACACGCCGCAGGGCCCGGTGCGGCGCTCGGTGTGGGCCAAGGGGGTGCATTTCGACGAAGTGATCCGCACCTGGGAGCCGGAGCGCCACCTCGGCTGGACCTACCGCTTCGCCCCCGACTCCTTCCCGCCCGGCTCGCTGGACGACCACGTGGTGATCGGTGGTCGCTACTTCGACCTCCTCGACACCGACTACCAGCTCACGCCAACGCCGCAAGGCGGCACGCAGCTGGACATGCGCATCCGCTACCGCGTGAGCACGCAGTTCAACTTCTACGCGAGCGGCGTGGCGAAGGTGCTGATGAACGACTTCGCGCAGGTGATCCTGGACTTCTACGCCCGGCGCAGCGAACGCGCGGTCGCCGCAGCCCTCAGCGGCGCGGCGGGCGGGGACGGCCGCGCGCCTCGGGGCGCGGCCGCGGGACCTTGACGGGGCCCCGCGCGGGCCGCGTGACGTCGGCCAGCAGCAGCGTGGCGCGCACCAGGCCCTCCACCGCGTCGCTCAGGTCGGCGGGCGGCTCGAGCGTGTCGATCTCGGCCAGCAGCGTGTCGGCGTCCTCCAGGTCCTCGGGATCGAGGTGGCGGTAGACCAGGGCCAGCGCCTCGGTCATCGCCTGGGCCTGGGGGCCCTCTTCGGCCAAGTCGGACAGGGCAGGGAACAGGGTCAGCGCGGTGGCGAAGCCGGCCACCCAGGGGTAGACGGCCTCGACCTCGTCCGCGTCGTCATCCAGCTCGAAGACCCAGGGGTCGAACCACTGGCGCGCCTCGATGGCCTGGTCGAGCTCGCGGTGGCGGCGGCGCACGATGTCGCGCAGCGCCGCGGCCGGTGCCCAGTCGGACGGCAACGGGCGGCCGTCGACGTCGAACACATGGGCCAGCCAGCGCGCTTCGGCGACGGGCTGGGGCTGCAGCAGCACCCCGCACAGGAAACCGTCCAGGGCGCTCACGTCCAGCGGCTCGAGGGGGGCGGGCACCTGGTCGAAGCCCTCCTGCAAGGCTTCGCGCTGCGCGTCGCTGACCGGCTCGACTGGCGCGGCGGGGCGCGGCGGCGAAGCAGGGCGGGCGGGACGCGGAGGACGGGGAGGGCGCGGGGCGGAAGGCATGCGCGCATTGTGCGGCATGCGCACGGGGTGTCCCTCACTGGAGGGATGTCGCAGCGCCGTGAAGACGTCTACATTCGTTCCATTGCTGTCACACGGGGAGTGCTGCGGCAGGGGCAAGGTCCCATGCCACAGGTCGACTCAATGGGCCATCAGAGCCCGGCGCAATCAGGGGTGCCGCCCTGTTTCTCAAAGAACACCACAGCAGGCGGCTGCATCGCATGACCCGGTCTGGTGTTGTCGCAGTTGGGCGCCCGGTCCACATTTTCCTTCCACCCGCATCGCGGGTGGTTTTTTTTGGGCGCCTGGAACTACCGCAGCCGGAACAGCGACACTGCGGCCACCAGGTCGTCGGCCTTGCGCTGCAGTGTCTCCGAGGTCTGGACACTGCTGTGCGCCCAGTCGGCGTGCTGCTGGGTGACGGCGTCCATCGAGGCCATGGCGTCGCTGACCTCGTGGATGTCGCTGTGCTGTTGCTGCGTGGCCTGGGTGAGTTCGGTGATGAGGGTCGAGACACTGTGGGTCGATGCCACGATCTCCTGCATCGTGGCCCCCGCCGAGCCGACCAGCGAGGCGCCCGAGGCCACCCGCGTCACCGACTCGTCCACCAGCGCCTTGATCTCGCGCGCGGCGTCCGCGCTGCGCTGGGCCAGCTGGCGCACCTCGCTGGCCACCACGGCGAAGCCCTTGCCCTTGTCGCCCGCCCGCGAGGCCTCCACGGCGGCGTTGAGCGCGAGCATGTTGGTCTGGAAGGCGATGGTGTCGATCAGCTTGGTGATGTCGGCGATGCGCACGGCGCTGGACTCGATGTCCTGCATGGTGCTGACCAGCTGGTCGGTGATCTGGCTGCCGCGCGCGGCCACGCTGCTGGCCTCGTGCGCCAGCGTCCTGGCCTGCGCGGCGTTGTGTGCGCTGTCGCGCACATGGTTGGTCAGCGCGTCCATCGAGCGCGCCGTCTGCTGCAGGGAGCCGGCCTGCCGCTCGGTGTGGGTCGACAGCTCGCGGTTGCCGGCGGCGATCTCCTCGGCGCTGAGCGCCACGGCCTGCGCGTTGTCGCGCACCTTGCCCACCACGTGCACGAAAGCATCAAACATGGCCTGCAGCGCGCCCACCAGCTCCTGGCCCTCGTCGTTGGTCGGGGTGAGGGCGCGGCGCTCCACCGGCTGGGTCAGGTCACCCCGCGCCAGGCGCAGGGTGCAGTCCCGCGCATAGCGCAGCGGCCGCACCATCGAGCGCACCAGGAGCCAGCCGGCCCAGGTCGTGATCAGCAGCAGCAGGGGCACCCCCACACCCAGCACCCCCAGCGCACGCTGCGCCAGCTGCGCAGGGTCCACCCCGGGCGAGCCCAGTTCCAGCCAGGCACTGAGCTCCCAGGCGGCCAGCCCCGTCCACATCAGCGTGAGTCCTCCCACGGCAACGCCGACGCGCCATCGGATGGGGTATTGGGAAAACCTCATGGGGGCCTCTTCCTCTTTCAATGCACCATTGCCACGCGGCCCGATTCTGAAAGCCCCGTCCCGGAAAGAGCGTCCGATAAAGCGGGGGATTGCCCCATTTCTTGGCATCGATTCCGGGCCACCGGCGGCGGCACGGCCCCGTAGAATCCCCAGCCACATGCGATCCCTTCACCGCTCTGTCGCCCGCCACCTGCGCGCCGGCCTTTCCCTGCTCGTCGCCAGCCAGGCCTGGGCCACCGGGGCCAGCGCAGCCCCCACCCCCACGCCGCCCCCCTCCGTGGTCTCGGCCGGGCCCGCGGCCTCCTCGCCTGCGGCACCCAACGGCGCCGGGGCAGCCACCTCGGCCTCGGACGCCGTCTCGGTCTCCGCCAGCCGCGCCTTCGAGCGCGCCCGCTCGCAGCTGGTGCAGATCCGCACGGTGCTCAAGGGCCAGGCCAGCCAGACCTCGGTCGGCTCGGGCTTTTTCGTCTCGACGGCCGGGCACATCATCACCAACTTCCACGTGGTCAGCGAAGCCGCGCTGAGCCCCGAGAGCCACGACCTGCTGTACGTGACGGCCGACGGCCGCGAGGCCCGCGTGACGCTGCTGATGATCGACGTGCGCCACGACCTGGCGCTGCTCAAGGCCGCCGACAAGCCCGCCAAGCCGTTCGAGGCCCTGAGCTTCCGGCCGGCCAGCGAGCCGCTGCGCCAGGGCGAGCGCATGGTCTCGCTGGGCAACCCGCTGGACGTGGGCTTCGCCATCGTCGAGGGGCTGTACAACGGCCTGGTCGAGCGCAGCTTCTATCCGCAGATCTTCTTCGCTGGCTCTCTGAGCGCTGGCATGAGCGGCGGGCCCGCCCTCGACCAGCAGGGCCGGGTGGTGGGCATCAACGTGGCGCGCCGCGGCGATGGCGAGCAGGTCAGCTTCCTGGTGCCGGCGATGTTCGCGCGCGAGCTGCTGGCCCGCGGCCAGCAGGCCGCGCCCATGAAGGGCAGCGCCTATCCCGAGATGGCGCGCCAGCTGCTGGTGCACCAGGAGGAGCTGACGCAGCGCTTCATCGAGCAGGGCTGGAAGACCGCCACCCACCCGCGCTACAGCGTGCCGGTGCCGGTCGACCGCTTCATGCGCTGCTGGGGCGCCAACGAGCCCTCGGGCAGCGGCGGGCTGGACATCGAGCGTTCCGAGTGCACCATGGACAGCCAGGTCTTCGCCGGCCCCTTCAACACCGGCTCGCTGGGCACGCGGCATGAGAGCTACAACGCGCCGCGGCTGGGCCGCTGGCGCTTCGCGGTGGCGCATTCGAACAGCTTCGCCAACGAGACCTTCTCGCGCCTGCCGGGTTCGCAGATGACGGCGCCGCAATGCCATGAAGACTTCCTCGACCGCGGTGGCCTGACGCTGCGGGCGGTGGTCTGCCTGAGCGCCTACAAGCGGCTGCCCAAGCTGTACGACGTGAGCGTGCTGGTGGCCACGCTGGACCAGCCGACTTCGGGCGTGCAGGGCCGTTTCGACGGCGAGGGCCTGAGCTTCGAGAACGCCATGAAACTGACGCAGCACTACCTCTCCGCCTTCGGGAGGCTGCCATGAGCGCATCCCTTGCCTCGACCGCGCCGCTGGCCGTGCTGGAGGTGCTGGACCGTGACGGTCATGTGCGCCAGCAGGTGAAGGTGCAGAGCTGGCCGCTGCGGGTGGGCCGAGCCTTCGACAACGACTGGGTGCTGGACGATCCGCACACCGCCGAGCGGCACTTCACCCTGAGCGCGGACGAGACCGGCGCGGGCGTGCGCGTGGAGATCGGCAACACGGTCAACGGCCTGTGGATCGGCGAGCGCCTCTGGCCTGCGCGCGCGCAGGCCGTGGTGAATGCGCCGGTGATGTCCTTCAAGGCTGGCGAGACCGTGCTGCGCCTGCGCCTGGCGACCCAGGCCCTGGCGCCCGAGCAGCCCATCGAGGCGCTGCCGCGGCCCCTGCAGGGCCGTGCCTTCCTGCTGGCCACGGCGCTGCTGTGCCTGGCGATGGTGGGCTGGCAGACCTGGCTGACCAACGACCCCGGCGATTGGGTCGGGACCCTGGGCACCGAACTCGTGTCCTCGCTGGCCACCCTGCTGGGCTGGTGCGGCGCCTGGGCCCTGCTGTCCAAGGTCATGACGCGGCGCAGCCATTTCGTCTGGCACGTGCGCGTGGCGCTGCTGGCCAGCCTGGCCTGGGAGCTCACACGGATCGTGCCCAGCCTGCTGGCCTTCATGTTCTCGCTGCCGTGGCTCAGCAGCTTCGGCTTCGTCCTGCCGCAGCTCGTGCTGGCGGTGGCGGTGGCCTTCCACCTGCGCCAGGTGGAGCCCAAGCACCCGATGCGCCGCCGGGTGCTGGCCGGGATGGTGCTGGCGGTCGGCCTGGGCCTGAATCTGTGGCTCAACCTGCAGTCCAACGACCGTTGGGGCCAGGACCTGTACCTGACCCACCTCTACCCGCCAGAGTTGCGCCTGGCCCCGGCGCGCGACCTGGACCACTACATGCAAGGCGTGGCCAAGCTGCAGGAAGCGCTGGACGAGGAAGCCGCCCAGCCGGTGGACGAGGAAGAGGCGGACGAGGCCGGCGCCGGGAGTGCCCCGCCGGCGGCCTCGGGCGGGTAGGGCCCCGCCTCAGCGCAACTCCAGCACCACCGGCGTGAGCTGCAAGGCCGCCTGCAACCGCTGGGCGGCCTGCTGCGCCTGGGCGCGGTTGCCGTAGGGGCCGGCCTGCAGGCGGTACAGGCCCCGCTCGTTGAACACGCCCAGTGCTGAAGCCACCCAGGCCTGGTCGGCCGCCACCCGCTGCAGGAACCCCTGGGCTGCCTCGCCCTGGCTGAAGGCGCCGAGCTGCACCCAGAAGCCGCTGCGCTCCCGCGCCGGCCCGGGCTGAGGCTCGGCCGGTGCTGCTCGGGAGGGGACCGCGTCATCCTCACCCCCCGATGAGTCGGCCGAGGGGACGGCAGGGGGTGGGGCAACCGGCGTACTCGCCGTGGGCGGCGCAGCCGCCACGGTCACGGGCGGCTGGGGCGCGGGTGCTGGCTCCGCACGGGCCGGGTTGTCCCAGTTGCCGCGCCGGATCTCGTCCGCCGTGAGGCGGCGCAGCTCCACCGTGCTCACGCCCCGCACGTCGAGCTTGACCGCGGCCGCGTAGCTCAGGTCGATGATGCGGCCAGGGTGGAAGGGGCCGCGGTCATTGATGCGCACCACCACCTCGCGGCCATTGGCCGGGTTGCGCACCCGGGCGTAGCTGGGCAGGGGGATGGTGGGATGGGCGGCGGTCATGCCGTACATGTCGAAGATCTCGCCATTGGCGGTAGGCTTGCCGTGGAAGGCCGAGCCGTACCACGAGGCGATGCCGCGCTCGCTGAAGGGCAGGTCCTCGGTGAAGGGCTGGTAGCTGCGGCCCATCACCTGGTAGGGCTTGTTGGGGCCGCCTGGGCGGATCGGCTCGACGCGCGGCACGGCGTCCGGCGTGGTGGCCAGGTTGGCCGGCGGGGAGGCGGGGCCGCCGTCGCGCCGGCTGGCGCACCCGCCCAGCCCGAGGCCCAGCCCCAGCGCAACGACCCCTGCCGCGACCCGCCAGGCGCCGTCTGTCCTGCGGGGGAAATGATTCATGCACGCTCCACAACATAATCGACGCCCGCATTACAAACCAAAACTCATCCGCCATGGCCGTCCTGTCCCTGTCCAATGCCCAACTCGCCTTCGGCCACGTCGCCCTGCTGGACCACGCCGCGTTCTCGCTCGAGGCGGGCGAGCGCCTGGGCCTGATCGGCCGCAACGGCGCCGGCAAGTCCTCGCTGCTGAAGATCGTCGCCGGCCTCGAGCAGCCCGACGACGGCCTGCTCCAGCTCACCCAGGGCCTGCGCATCCGCTACGTTGCGCAGGAGCCCGTGCTTGACCCCGAGCGCAGCGTGTTCGAGGTCGTCAGCGAAGGGGTGGCCGAGGCCAAGGCCCTGCGCGCGCAGTACGAGGCCCACGAGGAGGGCGTCGACCTCGACGCCCTGCAGACGCGCATCGAGGCCCTCGATGCCTGGAACTGGGAGCAGCGCGTCGACACCACGCTCGACCGCCTCCACCTCGATGGCGATCGGCGGGTGGGCACGCTGTCGGGCGGGCTGAAGAAGCGTGTGGCGCTGGCCCAGGCGCTGGTGGCCATGCCCGACGTGCTGCTGCTCGACGAGCCCACCAACCACCTCGACCTCGACGCCATCGCCTGGCTGGAGACGCTGCTGTGCGGCTTCAAGGGCAGTGTGATGCTCATCACCCACGACCGCGAGTTCCTTGACAACGTGGTCACCCGCATCATCGAGCTGGACCGCGGCCAGCTGCGCAGCTTCCCCGGCAACTTCAGCGCTTTCGAGCAGGCCAAGGAGGCCCAGCTGGCGGCCGAGGCTCAGGCCAACGCACGCGCCGACAAGCTGCTGGCGCAGGAGGAGGTGTGGATCCGCAAGGGCGTGGAGGCGCGGCGCACCCGCAGCGTGGCGCGCATCCAGCGTCTGGAAGTGCTGCGCGCGCAGCGCGCGGCGCGGCGCGAGTCACTGGGCCAGGTGCGCCTGGACGTGGATGCCGGCGTGCGCAGCGGCAAGCTCGTGGCCGAGCTGCGCGACGTGAGCCTGCGCTGGCAGCCCGACGCCGCGCCCATCGTGCGCGACTTCAACGCCACCCTGCTGCGCGGCGACAAGGTCGGCCTGATCGGCCCCAACGGCGCGGGCAAGACCACGCTGCTCAAGCTGATCCTCGGTGAGCTGCAGCCCACCAGCGGCAGCGTGCGCCTGGGCACGCGCCTGGAGGTGGCGTACTTCGATCAGATGCGCAGCACGCTCAAGCTCGACGCCACCCTGGCCGACACCATCAGCCCGGGCAGCGAGTGGGTGGAGATCGGTGGTCAGCGCAAGCACGTGATGAGCTACCTGAACGACTTCCTCTTCTCGCCCGAGCGCGCCAACGCGCCAGTGCGTACCCTGAGCGGCGGCGAGCGCAACCGGCTGCTGCTGGCGCGCCTGTTCGCCCTGCCGGCCAACGTTCTGGTGCTGGACGAGCCCACCAACGACCTCGACATCGACACCCTTGAGCTGCTCGAGGAACTGCTGCAGCGCTACAGCGGGACAGTCTTCCTGGTCAGCCACGACCGGCGCTTCCTGGACAACGTGGTGACCAGCACCATCGCCTGGGAGGGGGACGAGTCGCCAGGTCTGTGGCGCGAGTACGAGGGCGGCTGGCAGGACTGGAAGCTGCAGCAGGCGCGCGGCCGGGCGGCCCGCGAGAGCGCGGCGGCGCAGGCCCAGGCCAAGGCTTCACCGCCCCCGGCGCCAGCCGCGGCGCCGGCACCGGCCGCACGGCCCGTGCGCCTCAAGCTCAGCTTCAAGGAGCAGCGCGAGCTGGCCCAGCTGCCGGATCGCATCGAGGCTTTGGAGAAGGAGCAGGCCGAGCTGAACACCCTGCTGTGCGACGGCCGGCTCTACGCCACCGACCCGCAGCGCGCCGCCCAGGCCCAGGCCCGCCATGCCGAGATCGACACCCTGCTGCTCGAAGCCCTGGCGCGCTGGGAGACGCTGGAGGCGATGCAGAACGGCAAGGCGTAGTTACTCAAGCGTGAGCGTGCCATTTCGCCATTTCTCGCCATTTCATTTGTCAGCCGCTGACCTCCAACGTTGGACTTTCTCGTGAGCAATTCTGGATCACAGCTTCCCTTGGAAGCAGTTGCTTCCGTCCGTGCTTTCACACTTTCCAACTTTCTCGGCGGACTTGAAAAGGTTAAGGAAGAACTCGGGGCCAAGCATCCTTTTCTCACGGCAGAGGACGTGAGCTATATCGGTCAACGGCTTCAGAAATACGTCGAGGCGGGGACGAAGTACGACACTTACGAGGCACTCTTTACCAATGGCTGCCTGTTCGATGGCGATCCTGAGACGCTTCCAGAGATGCTGATCGCAGTGCTTGCCGCCCATCACGTCCTTGCGGCTGCTGAACCGGCTCAACCCCAAAGGTTTGCCGAACTTGATCTGCGATCTGGGGTGCCATTCAAGCAAGCGAAGGTGATGTATGGGGATACCGTTGTCGACGGAAATCTGTACTTCGATGATCGATTGGTCGTCGTCGGAGATTTGACCGTTGGAGGTGTCATCGAGGCGACGGAAGATTTCTCACCCCTATTTGTTGCAGGTGATGTACGTGCGCGGGGCATCAACTGTTACCGCTGGTGTGGTTCGGTGATTGTTGGCGGGGAAGTTCAGGTCGATGAAGCGCTGGCAGTCTCGCAGAACCTGGCAGCCGGTGGACTTGTGCGTGCCAAGATGATTCTCGAGGGAGAGGGGCTCTGGAAAATAAGTGCTGCCCTGGAGTCGGAATTCCATTTCTCACATGCGCAGATCGAGGAGGGATCAGAAGGGCCGCTTGGCGCGATTTTCAGTCCGAAGATCCTGGCACCCGATCCCTCCTTGGCCGACGATCATGCTTTCATTCACAACCTGTTCGATGCGCTAAGAAGTGGGAAGAGCATTCGTTGACGTAGGGCGACTCTCGCTGCTGGCGGATGCGGCGTTGGCGGCGGAGGTGGCCGACGTCATCCGCCGCGTTTTCACCACCTGAGCGGCCTGCTCCACCTTTCCCGAACGCTTGGGCGCACACACGCCATACTTCACGGTCTGTTGTCACGTCGTTGTCGCGGTCGCTCGCCCAAAGTCGCAGCTTGCCTGCACCATGGACGGCCGTCTCATCCCGACGTCCCGTTGCAGGCTTTCCCGAACGATCCACACGCCACCCATCCATGTCCGACATCCTCTCGTCCGTGCGCAGTGCCCCTTTGCTGATCCTCCATGCCACGGCCGGTGCCGGTCACACGCGCGCCGCGCAGGCGGTCTCCGCCGCGCTGGCCCAGATGGCCAACCCCGATCACCAGGTGGTCGATTCGCTGGATTGCACCAGTGCCTTCTTCCGCCGCATGTACGTCAAGGCCTACATCGAGCTGGTGCAGCGCGCGCCCGAAGTCTGGGGTGCGCTGTACGAGCGCTCCGACGTGGTCAAGCCGGCCCAGAGCAAGACCAACCGCGCCCGCCTGGCCTTCGACAAGGTCAACAGCCGCAGCTTCGGCCAGATGCTGGCACAGGCCCAGCCGCAGGCCATCCTGTGCACCCACTTCCTGCCGCTGGAGCTGCTGTCCGACCTCAAGGGCCGCGGCCAGATCAGCACCCCGGTGCATGCCGTCATCACCGACGTCAGCCCGCACGCCTTCTGGGTCTACCCGCACATCGACCGCTACCACGTGGCCTCGCCGCTGGGCGCACGCGAGCTGCAGCGCAAGGGCATCGCGCCGGAGCGCATCAGCGTGAGCGGGATTCCCGTCGACCCGGTGTTCGCACAGCACACCACCCCCGCGCAGGCCCGCGCCGCGCTCGGCCTGCCCGAGCGCCCGACGGTGCTGCTGCTGTCGGGCGGCTTCGGCGTGGGGCCGCTGCAGGCCATGCTCGAATCGTTCGGCCAGTCCGACAATGGCCTGAGCCTGGTGGTGGTGGCCGGTCGCAATGCCGAGCTCGAGTCCACCTGCCGCACCCTGGCTGCGCAGATGAAGGTGCCGGTCACGGTGCTGGGCTTCGTCAACAACATCCACCAGTGGATGGACGCCGCCGATCTGGTGGTCACCAAGCCCGGGGGGCTGACCACCACCGAATGCCTGGCCAAGGGCAAGCCGATGGTGCTGGTGGCACCGATCCCCGGCCAGGAGCAGCGCAACAGCGACTACCTGCTGGAGGAGGGGGCGGCCGTGCGCCTGCACGACGTGAGCGACGCCGCCTGGCAGCTGCAGCGCTGGCTGGGCGACGGCGAGCGCATGGCCCGCTTGCGCGAGAACGCATTGCGCATCGCCCGCCCGCGCGCGGCCCTCGACATTGCCGCGAGCCTGATCGCCAGCCTGTCGGGTAGCGCCCCCCGCCATGCCATGCGCGGCGCCGAGGAAGAGGCCGAGGTCGACGAGTGAGCCGCATCACCCTCCAGCCGGACAGGCATGCAGGTCATCCTCGATGACGCCTGGGCGACGTCCGAGGGCAGCCACTTCTCGGGCCGCCTGACCGACCTGCGCCGCCCGGCCCGCGCCGGCAGCGGCGCCACCCGCACGCTGTACCGCACGACACGGCTGCTGTTCACGCGCGGCGAGGACGGGGCGGTGCACTGGTCGGTGGGGCCGCTGCAATGGCAGACCCGGGCCGACAACCGCGGCTACTGGTCGCTGCGCACCAACCAGCCCTTGCCACTGGCCCCGGGCTGGCATGCCATCCAGACCCGGCCCGAGACCAGTCCCGACGCCGCCGGCGCCGGCCTGCTGGTGCACGACCCGCGCAACACCTGGGGCCTGATCTCCGACATCGACGACACGCTGCTCGTGACCCAGGTGCTGAGCAGGCGCCGCCTGCTGCGCAACAGCCTGCTGCTGCCCCCGGAGTCGCGCCGGGCGGTCGCGGGCATGGCCGCGCTCTTCACCCGCTGGCTGCAGTGCCACAGCCCCCATCCGCAGGCCACGCCGGTGTTCTACGTCTCGGCCACCCCGCGTCAGTTGAGCGACTGCGTGCGCCGCTTCCTGCAGCACAACGGCTTCCCGCGCGGGGTGCTGCAGCTCAAGGAGGTGTACAGCGAACAGGCCGACCCGCTGCGCGACCAGCAGGCCTACAAGCTGGGCCGCATCCAGGCCATCCTGGACGCCTACCCGGGCGTGCGCTTCACCCTGGTCGGCGACGACGGCGAGCGCGACCCCGAGTGCTATGCCGCGCTGCAGGCCAGCCATCCGCAGCGCATCCACGAGGTCTGGATCCGGGCCGTCCACCCGGACCCGGCCCGGCCTCGCTACCCCGGGCAGCAGCGCCTGGTCCTGCCGGGGGATGCGCAAGGGGAGGCGGGGCTGGAATGAGCCATTCGCTCCAGAAGTGAGTCATCGCTCTTTTCAGCGGTTTCCGGCAAGCGTGAGAAGTTGAACGGATTGAGCCTTAAAAACGGCCCTGTTCATCCCACCCGGACGGGGAGGGAAGATCGACACTGCGGACCTGGGCGATGCTCGGCAGCCAGCCAGGTGGGATGGCCGCGCTGCGTGCCTCGCCGACTGAAACCGCAGGGAATTCGCAGATGCCCCCTCCCGTCACCCGCCCTTTCGGCACCAAGCCGCCCCGGACCACGCCGCTGGCCACCAGTCCGCGTCCCGCCGTGCCGGCCAGCCGCATCGACAGCGTGGACCTGCCCCTGGACCTGGACCCCACGCCGCGTCCCGCCGGCATGCCTGACAAGATCGGCAAGTACCGGGTGCTGAACAAGATCGGCGACGGGGCGACGAGCGAGGTCTTCCTCTGCCGCGACGATTTCCAGGGCCGCACGGTGGCGATCAAGCGGGTCAAGGCCGCGGTGGCCGGCGACCTGGCCAATGGCCAGGCGCACTCCTTCGCGGCCGAGGCTGCCCTGGTGGGGCGGCTGCAGCATCCCAACGTGGTCCAGCTGTTCGACGCGGTGGACGACCCGGTGGCCCCCTACCTGGTGATGGAGTACGTGGCCGGCTCGACGCTGCGCCCGCACTGCCGCTCTGACCAGCTGCTGCCGCTGGAGCTGATCATTGAGCTGGCCTTCAAGTGCGCGATGGCGCTGGGCTATGTGTACCGGCAGGGCCTGATCCACCGCGATGTCAAGCCCGCCAACCTGCTGACGGTGCTGAACAACGGCATCATCACCGACATCAAGATCTCCGACTTCGGCAGCGTGCTGAACCTGGCCTCGGACGTGACGCAGATCTACCGCGTGGGCTCGCTGGCCTACATGTCGCCCGAGCAGCTGGACGGCACCACGCTGGACTGCCGTGCCGACATGTACTCGCTGGGCGCGGTGATGTACCACCTGATCGCGGGCCGCCCGCCCTTCGACGCCCAGGTGCAGTCGGCGATGATGCACCAGATCTTCAACGTGCAGCCCACGCCGCTGACCTCGCTGCGCTCCAACCTGGCGCCCGCGGTGGATGAGTTCGTGCAGCGCGCACTGTCCAAGAAGCCGGACGACCGCCACGGCAACTGGGAGCACTTCGCGCACAACCTCTCGCAGCTCATCAGCAAGCAGCAGGTGCCGCGCGGGCCGATGCAGGGGATGCTCGACTCCGAGCGCTTCAATCTGCTGCGCAAGCTCGACTTCTTCTCCAAGTTCGGCGACGTGGAGCTGTGGGAGGTGGTGCACCGCGCCAAGTGGCAGCGCTTCAGCTTCGGCCATGCGCTGTACCGCAAGGGGGAAGAGGGGCGCACCTTCCACATCATCGCGCAGGGCGACGTCGAGGTGTTCCGCGATGGCAAGAAGGTGGCGCAGCTCGGCGCCGGCACCTCGGTGGGCGAGATGGCCTACCTGGCCCCCAGCCCCGAACTGCGCCGGCACAGCACCGACGTCATCGTCACCAACAACGTCACCACCATCTCCTTCACGCCGGAGACGCTGGCGCAGGTCAACCCGAACTGCCGCCACCTGTTCGACGAGGCCTTCATCCGGGTGCTGGTGCGCCGGCTGCACGCGGCGCACGAGGCCTTGGCGCACCCGCGGCGGATTCTCTGAGGCAGGGCCGGACCTCCAACGGCTGCGCCCCCATCCCGACCTTCCCCCAGTGGGGGAAGGAGTGGACTCCCTCCCCCACTGGGGGAGGGCTGGGGTAGGGGCTGCTGCGTACCGAGTGCCAATCCCATGGCACTGGGCGCTGTGTCTTGAGAGCGTTCGTCGAAGCGTGCGCTGGCGAAGGGCGTGCTTGCCTTCACTCAGCCCAGCCCTGCTCCACCTGTTCCCGGATGAACGCCGCCCACACCTGGGGCGAGCAATTCGCCTGCGCGAAGGCATGGCCGGTCGCACCCAGGCGTTGCTGCAGCGCGGGGTCGCCGTCCAGGCGCTCCACGGCCGCGGCCAGGGCGGCGGGGTCGCGCGGCGCGGTGACCAGGGCGTTCTCCTCGGGGCGGATGTAGTCCACCGTCCCGTGCGAGAAGGTGCTGATGAGCGGCCGCCCCAGTTTCATCGCGCCCACCAGGGTGATGTGGCCGCAGGGGGTGACGTCGTCGCGCAAGGGCACGATCAGGGCCTTGCTGCCCTGCACCAGCGCCCAGAACTGCGGGGAAGGCAGGTTGTAGAACACATGCACGTTGGGCGGCACTTCCAGCCCCGCCAGGGCCTGCGGCCGCGTCACGATGACCAGATGCCGCTGCGGCATCTGCGCGAAGGCGCGCAGCAAGGTGCCGTAGTCGCGCCCCTCGCCGCCCGCCGCGCAGTAGTAAGTGGGCCAGGGGGGCTGGAAAGCCGGGTCGGACTCGGGGGTGTCCATCGCCCAGTACAGCCGCTGGAAGCGCTCGATCGGCAGCTGGAAATGGTCGGCGTAGAGGCGGCGCTCGAAGTCGCTGTAGACCACGAAGCGCTCGACGCGCTGAAAGCTGCGCGTCATCTGCGCCCGCGTGCGCCCCTCGGGCAGCTCGGTGAAGTTGAAGGAGAAGGCCAGGTGGCGCTGGGTGCGGCCCATCGCGTTCATGAAGACGCTCTGCCAGTGCGTGGTGCGCGGCAGGTGCGAGATGACGAGGTCGTCCGGGCGACACAGGGTCCGCGTGGCCTGCCAGCAGGCACGGTAGCGGCCGATCTTCGGGCGCTGGATGCGCCGCTCCAGGGCATTGCGCGGGCTCGCCGAGAAGTAGCGCCAGGCCACGCCCTCGCCGGCATAGTCGCGCTCGATGAAGGTCCAGTCGGGTGCGGCGATCTCGGCCACGTTGATGACCTGGGGCCACGCCTTGACCAAGTTCTTCACGTTCACGGGAGGGTCGTCTCTTTCTCTGGGGCTCAATGCGAGGAGTGGGGGGGCGAAGTGCCTGCGCGATCGTCCCGCATGCTGCCGGGGACCAGGTCGAAGCGGAACAGGCGGCATTCGATCGGGCCGTTCCACATCGGCGTGCGCTGGGTCTCCTTCAGGCGCATGGCCGAGGGCAGCTTCATGTCGGGACTGAGGATGAAGGCGGTCCAGCCGGCGGGGTGCTGAGTGTAGGCGCGTTTCCAGTGCGCGGCCAGGCGCGCGAAGAAGTCACCGGGTGTGTCGCGGTCTTCGGCCGAGGGGCGCAGCATGCCGCGCCCGCCGCCGCCTGCCAGGCCGCGCGGGGCGATGCGCTCGCCATACGGCGGGTTGAGCATCAGCGTGCCTTGCAGCTGCGGCGGCAGCGCCGGCGCGGGACGCTCCAGGGCATCGCCCCCCTGGAAGGTGATGGCCGACTCCACCCCGGCGCGCTGCGCGTTGCGGCGCGCGAAGTCGACCATGCGGAAGGCCACGTCGCTGGCGAAGATGGGCACGGGGCACGGCATGATGCGCGATTGCGCGCGGCTCTTCAGGCGCTGCCACTGCCCGCGCATCTCGGCGCTGTAGAAGGGCAGCAGCCGCTCGAAGGCGAAGCGGCGCTTGAGCCCCGGGGCGATGTCGCAGGCGATCTGGGCTGCCTCGATGGCGATGGTGCCGGAGCCGCAGCAGGGGTCGTACAACGCGCCGCCGGCCTGCGGCGTGCCGCGCCAGCCGGCGGCCATCAGCATCGCCGCGGCGAGGGTCTCCTTGAGCGGGGCGTCGCCCTTGTCCTCGCGCCAGCCGCGCTTGAACAGCGGCTCGCCCGAGGTGTCCACGTACAGGCTGGCGTGCTCGGGGCCGAGGTGCAGCATCAGCGGCAGGTCGGGGGCGCGGGTGTCGACGTTCGGGCGGCGCCCCAGCGTCTCGCGCAGCATGTCGCACACCGCGTCCTTCACGCGCAGGGCGGCGAAGTTCAGGCTGCGCAGTGGGCTGTGCTGGGCCGTGGTGTCGACGCGCAGGGTGTGGTCGGGTCCGATCCACTGCGTCCAGTCGACCGCGTGGGCGAGCTGGTAGAGGTCATGCTCGTCGCGGTAGGGGCCGTGCGCGACCTCGACCAGCACCCGCTGCGCCAGGCGTAGCTCGAGGTTGAGGACCATCACCTCGTTGGCGCCACCTTCGAGCGCCACGCCGCCGCGCAGGGTCTGCACGCGCGCCTCGGGCAGCACCCGCCGCACCTCGTCGGCCAGCAGGCCTTCGACGCCGGCCGCGCAGGGAAGAAAGATCGGAAGGCTCATGGGCGTGGGGGGATGGGGTGGGTCACAGCGCCTTGCGCAGGTTCGCAGGGGGGATTTTCAGGGCTTCGCGGTACTTGGCCACCGTGCGCCGCGCCACCTGGATGCCCTGGGCCTCCAGCATCTGCGCCAGCTGGCTGTCGGACAGCGGCTTGGTGGGGGCCTCGGCCTCGACGAACTGCTTGATGAGCGCGCGCACCGCGGTGCTGGAGGCGTTGCCGCCGGCCTCGGTGTTGAGCGAGGAGCCGAAGAAGTACTTCAGCTCGAAGGTGCCCATCGGCGTGGCCATGTACTTGGCGGTGGTCACGCGCGAGATGGTGGACTCGTGCAGGCCGAGCTCGTCGGCGATCTCGCGCAGCACCAGCGGCTTCATCGCGATCTCGCCGTGGGTGAAGAAGTTCTTCTGCCGCTCGACGATGGCCTGCGAGACGCGCTGGATGGTGTCGAAGCGCTGCAGGATGTTCTTCACGAACCAGCGCGCCTCCTGCAGCTTGGCCGTGAGGCCCGTGCCGGCCCCCTGGGCGGACTGGCCGCGGTGCTGGCGCAAGGCGTTGGCGTAGAGGTCGTTGATGCGCAGCTTGGGCATCACGTCGGGGTTGAGCAGCACCTTCCACTGGCGCCCGCTCTTCTTGACGATCACGTCCGGCACGATGATGTTGGACTCGGCCGCGGAGAAGGGTCGCGCCGGCTTGGGCTCGAGCACCTTGATCAGGCCCTGGGCCTCGCGCAGCAGGGCCTCGTCGGCGCCGGTGGCGGCCATCAGCTTCTTGGTGTCGCGCCGCGCCAGCAGCTCGAGGTGCTGCTTGCAGATCAGGATGGCAATGGTCTGGGCCTCGCTGCGCGGCAGGCGGCGCAGCTGGATCACCAGGCAGTCGCCCAGGCCGGTGGCGCCCACGCCGGGTGGGTCCATGCTCTGCAGCCACTTCAGCGCGCACTGCAGCCGCGCCAGCACCTCCTCGTACTCCTCTTCGCCCTCGGACAGACCGGCGGCGATGTCGGCCAGCGGGTCGGCCAGGTAGCCGTCCTCGTCGAGCGACTCGATCAGCACGTGCAGCGCCGCCTGGTCCTCGGGCGACAGCCGCATGCCCTGCGCCTGCAGCCGCAGGTGGTCCTGCAGGCGCATCCCGGTGGGGTCGCGCTCCTGCGACTCGAACGCGTCGCCGTCGTTGTTGCTGGCGGCTTTGGCGGGGGTTTCGCGGATGCCGTCGAAGTCCTCGTGCTCGGTGCCGTTCTCCCAGTCGCTGCGCTCCAGGGTGCCGAAGTCGGTGTGGTCCAGCGTGGGGAGGTCGGCCTCGCCGGCGTCGTCGCTGCGCGTCTCGGCCCGCTCGGCCTCGATCTCGCCCGCCCGCTCGGCCGGGCTGAGCCGCTCGGCCAGGGGCTCGAACGTGGGCTCACGCTCCTCCTCGGCCTCGAGGAAGGGGTTCTGCTCGAGCATCTGGTCGATTTCCTGCTGCAGCTCGAGCGTCGACAGCTGCAGCAGCCGGATGGACTGCTGCAGCTGCGGCGTCAGGGCGAGGTGCTGGCCCAGGCGGACCTGGAGGGTCGGCTTCATGGCTGCGGCCGCCTCACATGCGGAAGTGTTCGCCGAGGTAGACCTTGCGGACGTCGGCGTTGTCGACGATGTCCTCGGGGGTGCCTTCGGTCAGCACCCGGCCCTCGCTGATGATGTAGGCGCGGTCGCAGATGCCCAGCGTCTCGCGCACGTTGTGGTCGGTGAT
>CBINPE010000045.1:0-31698 GCA_966252435.1 uncultured Burkholderiales bacterium
TCTTGGCCAGGTCGATCACCTCGTGCCCGGTGAGCTTGCTCCAGCCGTCGGTGGCCACCTTGCCGTCCTTGGCGTCCAGGCCGACCAGGATGTGCCCGCCGAACGCCGTGCAGGCATCGCGCAGGAAACCCGGGTTCTTGACCGCCGCGGTACCGATGATCACGAAGCTCAGCCCGTCGTCGAGGTAGCGCTCGATGGTGTCGAGGTCGCGGATGCCGCCGCCCAGCTGCACGGGGATCTCCTCCCCCACCTCCTGGATGATGGCCTTGATCGCCCCCTCGTTGACCGGCTTGCCCGCGAAGGCGCCGTTCAGGTCCACCAGGTGCAGGCGCCGGGCGCCGGCGTCGACCCATCTTCGGGCCATCGCGGCGGGGTCTTCGCCGAAGGTGGTGGAGTCGTTCATGTCGCCTTGTTTGAGGCGGACGCATTTGCCGTCTTTCAGGTCAATGGCAGGGATCAGCAGCATGGCCGTGGAACTGGGACGTGGTGGTGGAAATGGCGCTCTGGAGGAGGGCGTTGGGTCGGTGCACGCTCGCCGCTGCGTGGGTGCGGCGGGAGGGCAGTCAAAAGAGGTCAGGGTGTCCAGTGCAAAAAATTGCGGTACAGGGCCAAGCCGTGTTCAGCGCTTTTCTCAGGGTGGAACTGTGTGGCGAAAATGTTATCTCGTGCCAGCGCGCAGGTAAAGCGCTCGCCGTACTCGGTTTCACCCACACTGTGGCACGGGTCGCCCATCCGCGCGTAGTAACTGTGGACGAAATAAAAGTAACAACCGTCCGGCACCCCGGCCCACATGGGGTGGGCACGCACCTGGTGCACGCGGTTCCAGCCCATCTGGGGCACTTTGTAACGGCTGCCGTCCGGCTGGCGTCGTCCCTCCAACTGGAATCGCAGCACCTCGCCCGGCAGCAGGTCCAGGCCCTCGGTGGGCCCTTCCTCGCTGCGCGTGAGCATCATCTGCATGCCCACGCACACCCCCATCAGGGGCTTGCTGCGCGCGGCCTCCAGCACAGCCTCCAGCAGGCCCGAGGTGCGCAGCTCGCGCATGCAGTCGGGCATGGCCCCCTGCCCCGGCAGCACCACCCGCTCGGCCGCGCGCACCTCCTCGGGCCGCGCGGTCACGACCACATCCAGCCCGCTGCCCGCGGCCACGTGCTGCACCGCCTGCGACACGGAGCGCAGGTTGCCCATGCCGTAGTCGACCACGGCCACGCTGCGGCGCTGCGGCGCCGAGGACGCGGTGCTCACAGGCTCCCCTTGGTGGAGGGAATCTGCTGCGCGGCGCGCGGGTCGATCTCCAGCGCCATGCGCAACGCGCGGGCGAAGGCCTTGAAGATCGTCTCGCACTGGTGGTGCGCGTTGTGGCCGCGCAGGTTGTCGATGTGCAGGGTCACCCCGGCATGGTTCACGAAGCCCTGGAAGAACTCGTAGACCAGCTGCGTGTCCAGCTCGCCGATCATGCTGCTCTTGAACGCCACGTGCATCTGCAGGCCCGGGCGGCCGGAGAAGTCGATCACCACGCGCGACAGCGCCTCGTCCAGCGGCACATAGGCGTGGCCGTAGCGGCGCAGGCCGCGCTTGTCGCCCACCGCCAGCGCCACCGCCTGGCCGAAGGTGATGCCCACGTCCTCCACGGTGTGGTGGCCGTCGATGTGCAGGTCGCCATGGGCGTCGATGACGAGGTCGATCAGCCCGTGGCGGGCGATCTGGTCCAGCATGTGGTCGAAGAAACCGATGCCGGTGTGGAGCTGGGCCTGGCCAGTGCCGTCCAGGTTGAGGCTGACGCGGATCTGGGTCTCGGCCGTGTTGCGTCGAACATCGGCTTGGCGGGCGGGCGTGGTCACAGCGAGGCTTTCAGGGCAGAAATCAAGAGGTCGTTCTCCTGCGGCGTTCCCACCGTCAGGCGCAGGCAGTTTGCCAGCAAAGGATGCTGGCGCGAGACGTCCTTCACCAGCACGCCGCGCTGCTTGAGGCCGGCGAAGGTGGCCGCGGCATCGGGCAGGCGCACGAGGATCATGTTGGCCTCGCTGGGGAAGGGTTGCAGGCCGAGCGTGCGCAGGGCCTGCAGCAGGCGCTCGCGCTCGGCGCGGATCACCGCGGCCTGGCGCGCGAATTCGTCGGCGTGCTCGAGGGCGAACAGGGCCGTCTCGGCGTTGAGCACGCTCACGTTGTAGGGCGGGCGCACCTTGTCGATCTCCGCCACCCAGGCCTGCGGCCCCATCAGGTAGCCCAGGCGCACGCCGGCCAGGCCGAACTTGCTCAGGGTGCGCATCACGAGCACATGGGGGTGGCGGCGCGCCAGCGCGACGTGGTCGCGCGCGGCGAAGGGCTGGTAGGCCTCGTCGATCACCACCAGGCCCGGCGCCGCCTGCACGATGCGCTCGGTGATCGCGGCATCGAACAGGTTGGCGGTCGGGTTGTTGGGGCCGGCGAGGTAGACGATGGCCGGGCGGTGCTGCGCGATCGCGGCCAGCATGGCCGCCTCGTCCAGCTCGAAGTCCGGCGTCAGGGACACGCCCACGAAGTTCAGCCCCTGCAGGCGCGCCGAGACTTCGTACATCACGAAGCCGGGCAGCGGCGCGAGCACGGTGGCGCCGGGATGGCCGCAGGCCATGGCCAGCAGCGTGATCAGCTCGTCCGAGCCGTTGCCCAGCACCAGGCCCCAGCCGTCCGGCAGGTCGACGTGGCGCGCCAGGGCCTCGCGCAGTTCGCCGATGCGCTCGCCGGGGTAGCGGTTCAGGGCCACGCGACCGAGGCGCCGCCCGAGTTCGTCCTGCATCGCGGGCGGCAGCAGGAAAGGGTTCTCCATCGCGTCGAGCTTGACCAGGCCCGCGGCGGACTGCACGTGGTAGGCCTGCATCGCCCGCACCTCGGGACGGATGCAGCGCTGCACGGCCTCGTCGGCCGGCTGGGTGGTGGGCTGGGTGGCTGCTGTCATCACGTGCCCTCCTTCATGCGCAGCAACGCCGCGTGGGCATGCGCCTGCAGGCCCTCGCCGAAGGCCAGCTCGGCAGCGGTCACGCCGAGCGTGCGGGCGCCAGCCGCGCTGACCTCGATCAGGCTGCTGCGCTTCTGGAAGTCGTACACCCCGAGCGGCGAGCTGAAGCGCGCCGTGCGCGAGGTGGGCAGCACGTGGTTGGGGCCGGCGCAGTAGTCGCCCAGGCTCTCGCTGGTGTAGGCGCCGAGGAAGATCGCGCCGGCATGGCGCAGCAGCGGCTCCCAGCGCTGCGGCTCGCGCGCGCTGACCTCCAGGTGCTCGGGCGCGATGCGGTTGCTGAGGGCGCAGGCCTCTTCCATGCTGCGGGTGTGGATCAAGGCGCCCCGTCCTTCCAGTGAGGCGCGGATCACCTCGGCACGCGGCAGGCTGGGCAGCAGGCGGTCGATGGCCGCCTGCACCTGGTCCAGGTAGCCGGCGTCCGGGGACAGCAGGATGCTCTGCGCCAGCTCGTCGTGCTCGGCCTGGCTGAAGAGGTCCATGGCCACCCAGTCGGCGGGCGTGCTGCCGTCGGCCAGCACGAGGATCTCGCTGGGCCCGGCGATCATGTCGATGCCCACCTGGCCGAACACGCGCCGCTTGGCGCTGGCCACGTAGGCGTTGCCGGGGCCGGTGATCTTGTCGACCGCCGGCACCGTGGCGGTGCCGTAGGCCAGCGCGGCGATGGCCTGGGCGCCGCCCAGCGTGAAGACGCGGTCGACGCCGCACACCGCGGCCGCCGCCAGCACCAGCGGGTTGCGCTCGCCGCGCGGCGTGGGCACCACCATGATGATCTCGCCCACCCCGGCCACCTTGGCCGGCAGCGCGTTCATCAGCACGCTGCTGGGGTAAGCGGCCTTGCCGCCTGGCACGTAGACGCCCACGCGGTCCAACGGCGTGACCTTCTGCCCGAGCAGGCTGCCGTCCTCGTCGCGGTACGACCAGGACTGGCCGCACTCCGCCAGCTGGCGTTCGTGGTAGTGCCGCACCCGCTGCGCCGCGGCTTCCAGCGCCTGGCGCTGCGCGGCGGGGAGGGCCTTGAGCGCGGCCTGGCAATCTGCCGGCGGGATCTCCAGCTCGGCCACGCGCGTCACGCTCAGGTTGTCGAAGCGGCGGGTGGCATCGACCAGGGCCTGGTCGCCGCGCGCCCGCACGTCGGCCATGATCTCCGTCACCCGCTGCTCGATCGCCTGATCGGTCTCGGCCGACCAATGCAGCAGGTGCTGCAGCCGGGGCTCGAAGTCGTCCTGGGTGGTGGCAAGGCGGCGGATGGAGGCGCTCATGGTGACTTGGGGTTCAGGGGGATTCAGGGGGCGAGACCGCCCGGGCGAAGCAATCGATGATCCGGCGCAGCGGCTCGCGCTTGAGTTTCAAGGCGGCCTGGTTGACGACCAGGCGCGAGGAGATCGGCATGATCTGCTCGACCTCCACCAGGTGGTTGGCGCGCAGCGTGCTGCCGCTGGAGACCAGGTCGACGATGGCGTCGGCCAGGCCGGTCAGCGGCGCCAGCTCCATCGAGCCGTAAAGCTTGATGAGGTCGACGTGCACGCCCTTGTCGGCGAAGTGCTCGCGCGCGATGCGGGTGAACTTGGTGGCCACGCGGATGCGCGAGCCCTGGCGCACGGCAGCCGCGTAGTCGAAGTCGGCGCGCGCCGCCACGCTCATGCGGCAGCGGGCGATACGCAGGTCCAGCGGCTGGAACAGCCCTGCCCCGCCGTGCTCGATCAGGGTGTCCTTGCCGGTCACGCCCAGGTCGGCCCCGCCGTACTGCACGTAGGTGGGCACGTCGGTGGCGCGCACCAGCACCACCCGCACCTCGGGGCGGTTGGTGGCCAGGATCAGCTTGCGTGAGGACTCGGGGTCTTCCGTGACCTCGATGCCCGCGGCGCGCAGCAGGGGCATGGTCTCGTCGAAGATGCGGCCCTTGGACAGCGCCAGGGTCAGCTGGGCTTCGGGATGCGGCGTCGCGGTGCTCGTCGTCGTCATCACTTCACCCGCTGGATGTCGGCACCCAGGCCGCGCAGCTTGGCTTCCATCTGCTCGTAGCCGCGGTCAAGGTGGTAGATGCGGTCGACGATGGTCTCCCCCTCGGCCACCAGGCCGGCGATGACGAGGCTGGCCGAGGCGCGCAGGTCGGTGGCCATGACGATGGCGCCGGAGAGCTGGTCGACCCCATGCATCACCGCGGTGTGGCCGTCGATCTCGATGCGCGCGCCCAGGCGCATCAGCTCGTTGACGTGCATGAAGCGATTCTCGAAGATGGTCTCGGTGACCTTGGCCGCGCCCTGCGCGACGCAGTTGACGGTCATGAACTGGGCCTGCATGTCGGTCGGGAAGGCGGGGTACTCGCTGGTGCGAAAGCTCACCGCCTGCAGCGGCCCGTCGCGGCGCACGCGGATGAAGCCGGGGCCGGACTCGATGCTCACGCCCGCCTCGCGCAGCTTCTCGATCACGGCGTCAAGGTGGTCGGCACGGGTGCGCCGGAGCAGCACCTCGCCGCCGGCCGCCGCCACCGCGCACAGGAAGGTGCCGGCCTCGATGCGGTCGGGCACGATGTGGTGGCCGGCGCTGGCGTCCAGGCCGTTCAGGCGCTCGACGCCCACGATGCGGACCTGGCTGGTGCCCTGGCCCTCGATGCGCGCGCCCATGCGGATCAGCATCTCGGCCAGGTCCACCACCTCGGGCTCGCGCGCGGCGTTCTCCAGCACGGTCTCGCCCTCAGCCAGGGCGGCGGCCATCATGAGGTTCTCGGTGCCGGTGACGGTGACCATGTCGGTGGTGATGCGCGCGCCGCGCAGGCGGGGCGCCTTGGCCAGGATGTAGCCATGCTCGACCGAGATCTCGGCGCCCATGGCCTGCAGGCCCTTGATGTGCTGGTCGACCGGGCGCGAGCCGATGGCGCAGCCGCCGGGCAGCGAGACCCGGGCCTGGCCAAAGCGCGCCAGCAACGGCCCCAGCACCAGGATCGAGGCGCGCATGGTCTTCACCAGCTCGTACGGGGCCTCGGGGGTATGGATGTGGGCGGCGCCCAGCGTGAGGCGGTCGGGGTCGGCCTCGCTTTCAGTGACCTCGGTGCCCATGTTGCGCAGCAGCTTGAGCATGGTGCGCACGTCCTGCAGCTGCGGCACGTTGGTCAGCGTGACCGGCTCGGCCGTCAGCAGGGCCGCGCACAGCTCGGGCAGGGCGGCGTTCTTCGCCCCGGAGATGGTCACCTCGCCCGCCAGGGGCCGGCCGCCGCGAATCAGAAGTTTGTCCATGGTCAACAGGGGCGCCGGAACCGCGCCGACCCGGACCGGAATGGCACCAGCCCAGAGGCCGCCGCGTGCATGGCGGCAGGTTTCAGTGGTGGTGAGAAGAGGAAGAGGCGGAGGACGCCTGGGAAGGCTGGGCCGCCCATTCAGCGGGAGTGAGTGTCTTCATGGACAGCGCGTGGATTTGCTCGCGCATTCTATCCCCGAGGGCACGGTAGACGAGCTGATGGCGCGCGATGCGGCTGGCGCCTTCAAACTGGGCCGAGACGATGGTGGCGAAGAAATGCCGGCCATCGCCTTCCACCTCGAGGTGGTCGCAGGGCAGGCCCTGGGCGATGAAGCGCTGGACGTCGGCGGGGCTGGGATTGTCTTGCATGGGGGAGATTCTAGAGCGTGTCACGCAGCGGCCGGCCTTGCCGGCCAGTGGCCTCACGATGCGCATTTGGCGATAAAGTGCGCTCCAGCTTCTCTCCCGGCCATCCCATGCACGATCCCCACTACTTCCCTTATGAGTTCATCGCCGTCCCCGTGGTCATGGCTGTGCTGGCGGTGCTGTTCTGGTGGCGTTCGTACAGGCTCCGGAAACAGAGCTACGAGTGGTACAAGAAGACATACCCTCAATTCGTTCTCGACGGCCGCGTCAAGTGCCACCATTGCAACAGCACCCGCATCGGGACGGAGCGCCTGATGCAGCACACCTACCTGCGCCGGCACGTCTGCCAACAATGCGGAAACACGCTTTACTACTCCTCGGAGAGGTAGGGCCAGGACGTCAGGCTCACGAAAAAACCACCCGCGCCATCAGGACCGCAGCTTGTAGCCACTGCGCAGCAGGTGCAGGCAGAAGCCCGCCAGCAGCACCCAGGCGGCCCCCACCACCGCCAGGCTGAACCAGGGCGAGACGTCGCTGACCCCGAAGAAGCCGTGGCGGAAGCCGTCGATCATGTAGAAGAACGGGTTCAGGTGGCTGACCGCCTGCCACAGCGGCGGCAGGCTCTTGACCGAGTAGAAGACCCCCGACAGGAAGGTCATGGGCATGATGATGAAGCCCTGGAACGCGGCGATCTGGTCGAACTTCTCGGCCCACAGGCCGGCCACCAGGCCCAGCGCGCCCATCACGGCACAGCCCATCACGGTGAAGGCCAGCACCCACAGCGGCTGGGCCAGCTGCAGCGGCGCGAACCAGGCCGTCACCGCCAGCACGCCCACGCCGACCGCCACCCCGCGCACCAGCGCCGCGCCCACGTAGGCCACGAACCAGGCCCAGTGCGACAACGGCGTGACCAGCAGGAACACCAGGTTGCCGGTGATCTTGCTCTGGATCAGCGAGGAACTGCTGTTGGCGAATGCGTTCTGCAGCATGCTCATCATCACCAGCCCCGGGATCAGGAAGCTGGTGTAGCCGACGTGCTCGAACACCTTGACGTGGTCCTCGAGCACGTGGCCGAAGATCAGCAGGTACAGCATCGCGGTGAGGATCGGCGCCGCGACGGTCTGCAGGCTGACCTTCCAGAACCGCAGCACCTCCTTGTAGAACAGGGTGCGGGCCCCCGCCAGCGCAATCTTCATGGCTGTCCTCCCGCGGCGGGTTCGCCCCGCATGATCTCCAGGAACACGTCCTCCAGGTCGGCGCGGCCGATCTCCAGGTCTTCGGGCTGGCAGCCGGCCTGGCGCAGCGTCGCCAGCACGCCTTCGAGTTCGGCGGCGTCATGGATCTTGAGCTGCACGATGCGGCCGGTGACCTGGGCCTGCGCTGCCAGCGTGGCCGGCAGGGGGCCGTCGAGCTTGAAGCGCAGCATGCTGCCGGCGCGGCCGGCCAGCAGCGCGGTGGTGCGGTCCAGCGCCACGATGCGGCCCTGCTTGAGCATGGCCAGGCGGCCGCACAGCGCCTCGGCCTCCTCCAGGTAGTGGGTGGTGAGCAGCACGGTGTGGCCCGACTGGTTCAGGCGGGCGATGAACTGCCACAGGGTCTGGCGCAGCTCGACGTCGACCCCCGCGGTAGGCTCGTCCAGCACGATCACCGGTGGACGGTGCACCAGCGCCTGGGCCACCAGCACCCGGCGTTTCATGCCACCGGAGAGCTGGCGCATGTTGGCGCCCGCCTTGTCGGCCAGCCCCAGGCCCTGGAGGAGCTCGTCGATCCAGCCCTCGTTGGCGCGCAAGCCGAAGTAGCCGCTCTGGATGCGCAGCGATTCGCGCACGGTGAAGAAGGGGTCGAAGACCAACTCCTGCGGGACGATGCCCAGGGCCTTGCGGGCGGCGGCGTAGTCGTCGACCACGTCGTGGCCGTGCACCCGCACCCGCCCGGCGCTGGCCCGGGCCAGGCCGGCGAGGATGCTGATCAGGGTGGTCTTGCCGGCCCCGTTGGGGCCGAGCAGTCCGAAGAACTCGCCGGGCTCGATCTGGAAGCTCACCCCATCCAGGGCGCGCACCTCACCACGGGAACTGCTGTAGGTCTTGCTGACGTTGTCGAAGGCGATGGCCGGCATGGAAAAGGCTGGAAGCCTGGTACAAACCCAAGAAGACAGGAATTGTAGGGAGTGACTCAATCTCCCTGCCGGGCTTGAGATTGCCCGGCCCCGTCCGGACCCCGAGGAGTCGAGTTGCATGGCCGCCCACGCCCGCCCGAACAAGAAGCCGCCCCGCCGCACCGCCCAGCGCATCCTGGAAGTCACGCTCGAGCTGTTCAATCGCTTCGGCGAGCCGAACGTCTCGACCAACCTGATCTCGGCCGAACTGGGCATCAGCCCCGGCAACCTGTACTACCACTACCCAGCCCGCGACGAGATCACCAACGCCCTGCTGGCCGGCTTCGAGCAGGCCCTGGCCGAGCTGCTGCCGGCGGCCGCCGACGTGCGCGACGTCGAGGACGCCTGGCTGTTCTTCCACATGTGGTTCGAACTGGTGTGGCGCTACCGCTTCCTCTACCGCGACCTGAACGACCTGCTGAGCCGCAACCGCCACCTCGAGCAGCATCTGCAAGCCCTGCTGCAGCGCAAGACGCAGGCCATCGAGGCCCTGCTGTCGGGGCTGCAGGCGGGCGGCGCCCTGGATGCCTCGGCCCTGCCCGCCCGCAAGCCCCTGGCCACGGCCATGGTGGTGGTGCTGACCTACTGGCTCAGCTTCGAGTACGTGCGCGACCCGCGCCACGCGCAGGAGCCGGAGGAAGGCCAGCGGTCATTGCTGCGCGGGGCCTTCCACGTGCTGAGCCTGCTGGGCGGACACCTGGCCGAAGACCAGCGCGAGCACCTGGGACAGCTGGCGCAGGCCTACCTCGCCGATGCGACACCTTGAGGACAGGCAAGGGCCGCGGCAGACCCCTCAGAACCGGTGGCGGATGCCGAAGCCCAGGCTGTTGACGTCCTGCCCGGCATGACCGGCCACGCCGCCCAGGTAGCCATTGCCGCCCGGGGCCGACTGGCCCGCCGTCTTGTTGTCGACGTGGGTGAGGATGGCGCTCAGGTCGGTGCGCTTGGACAGCACGTAGGTGTAGGCCAGGCCGTACGAGGCGGCGTCGCTGTTGGCGGGCCGCTTGTCGTTGTAGGTGGTGTAGGCCAGCGACAGGGCGTTGGCGCCGAACATGTGGCGGTAGCCGATGTGGAAGACCTTGCCGTCCTGCCGCAGGGCATTGCTGAAAGCCGCCTGGAAGTTGAGTGGGGTGGTCGGCACGATCGACAGGCCCGAGGGGTGATCGTCCTTGAAGCTGCAATAGAGCGTGGTCAGCACGTCGGCGCCAATGTTGACCGCCCCGCCCAGGACCGTGCTGGTCAGGGACTGGGCGCCTCGCTCGTTGTCGCGTGTGTTGTAGGCGGCGCCGAGCGAGAAGCGCTCGTTCTTGTACATCGCACCCGCGGCGGCATAGCGGCCGGTGGTGGCCTGCGCCTCGCCGGGGGCCCAGGCCAGGGTGCCGCTGAAGCCGTTCAGCTCGGCGCGGTAGGCCAGTACGTTGGACATGCGGATGTCCACCGCGGGGGGGAAGGCCACGATCTGCGTGGCCGACAGGGACGACTGCACGGCCATCACGTCGAAGGCGGCCACGGTCTCGAAGCCGGGCGTGTACTGGCGCCCCACCAGCACCGCGCCGTACGGCGTGACCAGGCCGACGAAGGCCTGGCGGTCGAAGAAGCGGCCGGGCACGTTGATGCCGAAGTCCGCGTTGGCCAGGGTGGTGCCGATGTTGGTGACGGCGGTGCGGGTATCCGGGGTGTCGGGCAGGCCCAGCGCCGCGGGGGTGGACAGGCGATCAGGCAGCTGCGTGCCGGTGACGGGGCGGTTGGTGACGCTGCCGGTGTCGACCTCCAGGCGGCTCTCGAGGGTCATGATGGCCTTGTAGCCGCCCCCCAGGTCTTCCTTGCCCCGAAGGCCCCAGCGCGAGCCCTCCATGATGCCGCTGTTCATCTGGGTGATGGTGCCGCCGCGCAGGCCGGAAACCCGCGTGAAGCCTGCATCCACCAGGCCATACAGCTCCACCGAGCTGGTATTTTGTTGCGCCCCGACGGACGTTGCCGCCGACACCACCGATACTGCCAACAACATTTTTTTCATCTTGGCTCCTCCTGGACACAACACGCACAAGCGGGCGATTGTGGGACCCCCACCCTCCCCTGACAACGGCATGTTGCGATTGACCCACGAGGAAAACGGGTTGTTACCTGTCGTTCAGCGCCACCAGGCGTTCAGGCCCAGCAGCACCACCATGCCGACCAGGATGGTGCCCAGCAGACCGCGGCGCCAGTAGAAGTACAGCGCCCCCGCGGCCGCCGCGAACAGGCGCGGATCGCGCCAGCTCTGGATGAAGTGGCCCTGGGTCAGCACGATCTCGGGCAGCACCACGGCCGCCAGGGCGGCCAGTGGGGCGTAGCGCAGACCGCGCCGTGCCCAGTCGGGCAGCACCAGGTCACGGCGCGAGATGAAGAAGAACGAGCGCGTGACGACGGTGATGGCCGCCAGCCCCAGCAGGGTGAGGATGGTCTCACCTTCGCTCATCACGGTCTCCAACGCGGACGGCGGGGGCTGGCATCCAGGCCTCCATGGCCAGGCCGGCGCACACGGCCGCCACGATGGCGACCACGATGTTGAGCTTGAGCGGCAGGGCGTAGGCCGCCACCGCCGCGCCGCCCGCCACAGCCGCGGAGACCAGGGTGGCGCGGTCGTTCAGCAGTGAGCACATCAGGCCCAGCAGGGCCAGCACGCCGGCGAAGCCCAGGCCCCACTGCAGTGGCACCACGTCCGCCAGCAGGATGCCCAGCACCGAGGGCACCTGCCAGGCCAGCCAGTTGACCACCGTGCCGCCGAGGAAATACTCGATCTGGCCTGCGTCCTCGCGCGGCACCTTGAAGCGCCGTGTGAACAGCACGAAGGTGAGGTCGGCGGTGACGTAGCCCAGCACCAGGCGCCGCCACAGCGGCAGGCGTATCACATAGGGCCGCATCTGGGCGCTGAAGATCACGAAGCGCAGGTTGACGCAGAAGGCGGTGGCCCAGATCACCCACAGGGGCGCGGCGGCCGCAATCAGCGGAAGCGCGGTCAGCTGGGCGCTGCCGGCGTAGACCGTGAAGGTCATGAACAGGGCCAGCGGCACCGACAGCCCGCTCTTGACCATCGCCACCCCGGTGACCAGGCCCCAGGCGGCGATCCCGGGGCTGACGGAAGACATCTCGATGAAACCGGCGCGGAATTGCGGATGGCGCAGGCCGGTCAGGAGGGTGTTGGAGGTCGTCACCCGGGCAGTGTGGCAGAGGGGCGGGGGCACCCTCAAGGTGAGTGAAGGCGGCTGTGGCTTTCGGATCACGGCGCGTCACGTGCCCATCGGCCGGGGGCTGGCTCATCGACCGGTGGGAGCGCCACGAGCCAGCCGCCTTGGACTTTCAGGGTGTCTCGGCCAAAGCCAGCTTCTTCTGCGCGGCCATCCAAGCGTTGCAGGCCGCCACATCGGGGCTGAGGTAGCAATTCATCCGGGGGGTGACGCCGTTGGCGTTGCCGTAGAACATCAGGGTGCCATTCCAGTTCATCGCCGCCTGCCCGGGGATCACGTTCACGTCCAGGACGGGCCCGAGGTGGTAGAAAACGTTCGATTTGTCAGTGCCGGGCCGAATCAGCTCGGGATACAGAAGGTCCGTTTTCACGTTGAGCGACTCCACCCAGAGGTTGCGGTCCTGGCCATCGACGACAGCGTCATTGACATACGCCACCCCGATGGGCGCCGTGGGGTCCAGGCCCGGTTGCACCACGAAGGTGTAGGGCCAGTCCGTGGCTGCCTTCACAGGCACGCGA
Organism: uncultured Burkholderiales bacterium; assembly: GCA_966252435.1. Lineage (GTDB taxonomy): Bacteria > Pseudomonadota > Gammaproteobacteria > Burkholderiales > Burkholderiaceae_C > CANHBY01. Next base: position 12,496 of record CBINPE010000045.1, read on the forward strand.
TCCACCACCTGACCATCGACGGACACCTCCATGAGCGGGTCGACGCCGGCAGCGCTGGTGCCTCTGGCCATGACGGTCAGGCGGGTGCTGTCATTGGGCACGGTGGTCGCTTCCAAAGGCACGGGGGCGCCCGACACGGGAGCCGTGTAGAGCGTGCGGCCCAGCACCTGGACGGCACGGATGCTCAGGTTGCTGTCGCTGGCCGTGGACGCGTTGACATGGACCAATTCGAGTCGCGCCCCGGGCGCGATGGCCTGCGGTACCGCGAAGACGTAGGGCAGGTAGTTTCTGTAGGTGGGCCGGATGTCGTGGGGAGCGCTCGGCCCCGGCGGCAGTGCCTGTGCCACGGTGCGGCGCGCCACCGGCCGGCCATCCACCCGCAGTTCCATGACCGGGAGCGTGCCATTGACCGGGAGGCCCGCCGCCCACACTTTCACCTCGGTGCGGCCACCGGGCGCCTTGAAGCGCAGGGCACCGTTCCAGTCCATCGCTGCCTGTCCAGGGATGACATCGAGTCCGTCCACATCGCCGCGGTCATACACCACGCCAGGATCGGTGGGCTTGAGGGTCTGTCCTTGGAAGCTGACGGACTCGACCCGCAGGTTGCGGTCTTCGCCATCCAGGACACCGTCGTTGGCATAAACCACGTCCAGCCGGGCCCCCGGTGCGATGCCCTGATTGACGAGGAAGGTGTAGGGGCGTGCCTCGTTCACCGTCACCTGGTCCACCAGGCGCCCGTCGACCCACAAGGCCATCCGGGGAAACTCGCCCTTGGCAGGGGTTCCACTGGCCACGATGGTCACCGTCGTGTTGCTTTCGGCGGCGAGCACTTGGGCCGCCGTCTCGACGGAGGCTGAGGAGGCCGCCTCCGCTCGGTTCGCTTCGGCATGTTGGTCACTCGTTTCGCCGCCGCCACAGGCCTGGAGTGATAGCACCACAACGGCGCCCCACAGTGCTGTCACAGGATGGCGGAGAGGAAGAGAGGGGGTCTGCATGAGAAGCGGTCCTTGGGAAGGTTGGAATCGAACCTCAGGGTATTCCCTCAAGTGCGCCCGCTGTATCCAAACCTTTCGGGTGCGTGCCGCTTCCCACAGGCCATGATGCATGGCGGCGATACTTTCTTGCATTGGACAAGGCGATCACGTTCCGCGGGAGGAAAAGAAGGTTCAGTCCTGGCGTTTACCCATGGATACAAAGGTGGGCCATTTCACCCTAGGGCACGAACTCCACCCGCAGCTCGCGCGTGTCCGCCTGCCCCTGGTCGTCGACCACGCTGAGCAGGTAGCGCCCCGCCGCTGGCGGTGTCCAGGGCAGGTCCTTGCCTGGGGCGGACCGTCCCAGGTAGGCCGCATCGGCGAACCAGTACAAGGGGCCGGCGCGCGCGGCATTGGCGCGCAGCGTCAACGACTCGGGCCGGCCGATGCGCAGCACGTAGCGGGCGCCCTGCAGCGGAGCCACCACCCGCGGCCGCTCGGCCGCCCAGGCCGGCGGCCCTTCCGCCGCGCCTTGCGCACAACGCGGACGCGGTGGGGGCACGCGCCGCGGCATCCCGGCCTGGGCGAACACCTGCAGCATGTCGCTGCCCCAGTACTCGAACACCTCCTCGTGCACACCCGGCCCCGGGCCGCACACCGCCCGCCCCCGGGCGTCGATCCACAGGGCGCGGTGCAGCGTGCTGACGCGGATCGGCGACTTGCCGGGGATGAACCAGGTCTCGGCCAGGTCCTTGCATTGCGCATTGGGCAGGTCACCGCTGGCGGCGCACACCGGGACGCGGGTCAGGTTGGCCGGCGGCGCGCGCGGCACGGGGCCGGGGGCCAGGCCCTGGCTGCGCAGGCTGTCGATGATCTGGAAGAACAGCGGGGCGGCCGTCTTGACGCCCACGTAGGCGGGGTTCGAGGCCCCGTCGAAGCGGCCCACCCACACCACCAGCACGTGGCGGCCGAAGACGCCGGCAGTCCAGGCGTCGCGAAAGCCCCAGGAGGTGCCCGTCTTCCACGCCACCGGCGGCACGGCCGGCAGCCCCGTGTCGGGACGCGGGTTGCGCTGCAGCATGTCGAGCGTGACGAAGGCGGCCTCCTCGCTCAGCAGCCGCTCTGGCGGGGCGGCCTGCGCGGTCGACGATGGCGCGGCGAGGGTTTGCAGGGGTGCCCACTCGCCACGGTTGGCCAGCAGCGTGTACAGGCCCGCCAGTTCCTCCATCGTCACGTCGCCGCCGCCCAGCGTCAGGGCCAGGCCGTAGTGCCGCTCGCTGGCCAGGTGGCGCACGCCGGCGCGCCGCAGGAATTCATACAGGCCGGGTTGCGCCAGCCGGGCCGACAGCGCCACCGCCGGCACGTTGCGGCTCTTGACCAGGGCGTCCTGCGCGGTGATCGGCCCCTCGAAGCGGCCGTCGAAGTTCTCCGGGCTGTAGGTGCCGAAGGCGGTGGGCGCGTCGCGCAGGATGCTGCGCGGATGGATCAACCCCTGGTCCAGGCCCAGCGCGTAGATGAAGGGCTTGAGCGTTGAGCCCGGTGAGCGCTTGGCGGTGGTGGCGTTGACCTGGCCGTCGATGGACTCGTCGAAGTAGTCCGCCGAGCCGACCCAGGCCTTGACCTGCCGGGTCTCGGCGTCGACCAGCAGGGCCGCCGCGTTGTGCACCCCCTGCCCCTGACGGGACTGGATGAACTGCCGCAGGCTGCGCTCGACCGCCGCCTGCGTGGGCGCGTGCAGGCTCAGGGTGACGCTGTCGCCTTCCAGCGGCATCTTCAGCGCGGCCTGCACCGCATGCGGGGCCCGGAACGGCAGCTGGCGCGGGCTGCGCAGCTGCAGCGGCAGGGCCAGCGCCGCCTGCGCCGCTGCGTACTCGGGCGAGGCCGCCTCCGCGGCATGGGCCTGCCGCCAGGCCTGCCACAGCCGCTCGCGCGCCGCCCCCAGCGCGAGCGGCCAGGGCTGCGCGCCGCTGGCGGCCCCGCTGGCGCGGCGGTTGGGGTTCTGCGGGATCACGGCCAGGGCCAGGGCCTCGGGCAGGGTCAGCCGGTCCGCGCGCTTGCCGAAGTAGATCAGGCTGGCGGCCTCGACGCCCTCGACGTTGCCGCCGTACGGCGCCAGGTTCAGGTAGGCCTCCAGCAGGTCGTGCTTGCTGTAGCGCGCCTCCAGCCACAGGGCCGCCAGGACCTGCCGCAGCTTGCCGCCCACGCTGCGGCTGTCGATGCCTTCGAGGCGGCGCGCCAGCTGCATGGTGAGCGTGGACGCCCCGCGCCGCGTGCCGCCGGTGAAGGTGCTCCAGGCCCCGCGGGCCAGGCTGAAGGGATTGACGCCGGGGTGCCAGTCGAACCCGCGGTCCTCGTACAGCTTGACCGCCTCGACCAGGCGCGGCGAGACGGCCTCCAGCGGCACCCAGACCCGGTATTGCTCGTCGGGCGCCAGCGTCAGGCGCAGCAGGGTGCCGTCGCTGCTGTAGAACGCGCGGGAGGAGCCCACCTGCTCGCGCAGCGGGGGGGCGGGCACCAGGCGCAACAGGAGCAGCGCCAAGGCCAGGCTCCCGAGGAGGGCCAGCGCGCGGCGCAGACGGCGGGAACCGGTCACGGCCTTCGGCGCCGAGGCCGCCGCGTCCCGATCCCTGCTGGCATTCACTTGCGGCTGGCGACGCTCAGGCGCCCCGACAGCGAACGCGCCTGCTTGGCACGCTCATACAGGGATTCGGCATACGCAGGCGGCACGGTGAACTCGCCCACGTTGGTGGCCCGGATGCGGTAGGTGTAGGTCTGGGCGTTGCCGGTGGCCCGGCTGTAGATGACGACCCGGTCCTCGCGCACCTCGCTGAAGGCCACCGACGGACCGCTCACCGTGCTGGCCGCGCCCTGCTCGTCGCGGCCGACCACAGGCTCGAAGCCGCCGGGCAGCAGGTCGGTCAGGGCGACGTCGTTGACCGTGGCCGCCGCAGGCGTGGCGCCCAGGCCGCGCAGGCTCAGGCGCACCGTCAGCTCGTCGCCCACCTTGACGGCCACGGCCGGCTTGCCGTCGGGGCCCAGGTACTCGCGCAGCACCTCCATGCCGGACTTCAGCGCCTCGGCCGGCGGGGTGCGGTCGAAGCCGCTCTGGGTCAGGCCGTAGTAGGTGAGCTGGCCGGCCTCGTTGGACAGCTTCAGGCGCACCGCGCCGGCCGGGACTTCGGCCCGTGGCAGCAGCCCCGCGGGCAGCGGCAGGGGCACGCCCTCGCCCTGCGCGTTGAACTGCAGCGCCGACAGCCGCCCCTGCCCCTGCACGGTGGCCGCGCGGGCCATCGCGTCCAGCGCCAGCACCGTGTAGGCCGCCGACAGGGTGTTGAACTGCCCCTGCCCCAGCGGCGCCACGAAGCGGGCCATGGCCTCGGGCTTGATGCCCTTCAGGCGCCCGGGGAAGTGGCGCGCCACGAGGTACAGCAGCTGCGCGTCGCGCACCACGCCATCGTGGTAGGCGCTCCAGCCCTGCTGGGCCGGGGCCTCGCCCTTGTCGAACTGCGCCAGCAGGCCGCCGATCAGCTCCGCCGCCGGCTTGTCCTGCTTGAGCAGCTGGTAGGTGGCCGCCACGAAGGCCGCCGTGGAATCGCCCTTCCAGGCGGCGGCGAACTGCGTGTCCAGCGATTCGCGCAGGCTGGTCAGCCAGGGCGTGGTGACCTGGCCCTGGCGCGTCAGCAGGTAGATGGCGTAGGCGCGCGTGCGCGCCGCGGGCAGGTCGGCGGGGTGGCTGGCCGCGAGCTGTTGCAGGTAGGCCTGGCTGGACTTGAGCACGTCGGCCGGCACGCTCACTCCGGTGAGCTCGGTCTCGCCGGCTTCGATCAGCAGGTGGGCCGCATACACCGAGGCGAACTCGTCAGCATTGACGGCCGCCGACCACAGGCCGAAGCCACCCTCGGCGTTCTGGCGCGACCGCAGCACGCGCAGCGTGTCCTCGAAGACCTTGGCCGCCGCCTGCGGCGTGGCCAGGCCCAGCTCGGGCCGACGCGCCATCAGCAGGTTGGGCAGCGCGCGGCTGACGAGCTGCTCGGTGCAGGCGTGCGGGAAGCTGTCGAGGTAGCTCATCAGTCCCGGCGTCAGGGCCAGCGGCAGCACCGACACCGCCACCTCCTGGCGGCGGAACTCGGGCACCAGGTCGCGCGGCACCGCCACCTCGGTCGAACCCTTGAAGTGGCCGAGGCTGACGGTGGTGATGCGCGGCGTGGCGGGCCGCACGCTGACATCCATGCGCCGCAGGGTCGACTTCGCCCCCAGGCTGGCCGAGAAGCGCAGCGTGGCCGGGCCCAGGGTGGCGTTCTGCGGATCCTTCACCTTGAGCTTGAAGACCGCCACGCCCTCGCGCATGGGCCCGAGCTTGAGGGTCTGCCCGGAGCCCTGCACCTCCAGCGTCGGCGGCGCCTTCAGCGAGACCTGCACCGGCGCGTCGGGGGCCGAGTCGGGGATGTTGTTGGCCACGCCCACCGAGACCTCGAAAGCGTCGCCCGGCGAGACCATCGCCGGCAGGTTGGGCGTCAGCACGAAGTCGCCGCGCACCAGGGCCTTGGCCTGGGCCACGCCCACCGTGGCGTCGTTCACCGCCACCGCCATCACCCGCAGGCTGCCGTTGAAGTGGTCCGGCAACTGGTACGTGAACTCGCGCTCACCCTTCACGTCGACGATGCCCGACCAGAACACCGCCGGCGCCTCGCCCTTGCGCTTGAAGGGATTGAGGAAGCGCGCGTTGGCGCCCGCGTCGTCGCCGCCGGGGGCCGAAGCCATCATCAGCTGCTTGAACTCGGGCAGCAGCAGGTCGAGGATCTGCGAGGTGCGCACCTCCAGCGCGCGCTTCTGGAAGAACGAGGCCAGCGGGTCGGCGGTCTTGTAGCGCGCCACCTGCAGGATGCCCTCGTCGACCGCGAACACCACCGCCCGCGTCGGCTGGGCCGCGGCCAGGCGGATGCGCAGCGGCTGGCCGGGGCGGCTCACCTCGGGCACGTCGAGCTTGAGCGCGTTGGTATGCGCGCCCAGGTTGGTGGCGAAAGGCACCACGCCATGGCTCAGGGGGCTCATGAATATCTCGCTGGAGCCCGGGTCGCGCACGAAATGCACGCTGACGTAGCCGTTGCCCTCGAAGTCCGCGGGCAGCTTGATCTTCTGCACCGAGGCGGTGGTGGTGGTCTTGAACCAGCTCTGGGCGTAGACCTTGTCGCGCTCGATGGTGATGAGGCCGGCGCCCACGTAGGGGGCGCGGATGCTGACCTCGATCTCCTCGCCGGGCAGGTAGTCGGCCTTGTTCAGCGCCAACTGCAGCTCGGCGTTGCGCTCGAGCGAGCGCGTGACGTTGCCCTGCCCCGCCACCTGGTAGTCGATGCGGTTGAGCTCCAGCCCGGCGGCGTCGCGCACCACGTAGCTGAAGCTGCCGGCGCGGCGGGTGTCCAGCGCCAGCGCGCGGCCGGCCTGCGGGATGCTCAGCGGCGTCTCCGAGACCAGGCTGTCCTTGCGGCGCGACTCGTAGCGGTAGGTCTCGTTGGACTGGCGCATCAGCACCGAGACGGTCTTGCGCTCCACCAGCTGCAGGATCAGGCCGTCGACGGCCCGCTTGCGCGCCTGCGGGTCGATGGCGATGAGCTGGCTGCTGCGCTGGCTGCCCATCGACACGAAGCCGAGGTCGCCATCGTGCTTGACGCCCACCAGGTAGGGCAGCTCGGAGACCAGCGCGCTGGTCTCGGCGCTCACGCTGCGCCCGCCCTCCGGCTCGAAGGCCTTGCCCAGCAGGCTCAGCCGGTAGGTGGCCTTGGCGAATCGCGCCAGGTTGAGGTCGAACACGGCCTCGCCGCCGCTGTCGGTCTGGCCGTCGGGCAGGTCCTCGGTGATGCTCTCCTGCGCGCGCATCGGGTCGAAAAATTTGTGGTCGGGAAAGGCCTTGAAGGCCGGCCAGGCGGGGCTGAGCGTCATGCTCACGCTCACGCGGCGATCGGCCGCCGGCGTACCGAAGAGGTTCTGCGCGTTGATGCGCGCCTTCAGGTCCTTGGGATGCACCCAGCCGTCCGCCGACTGGGCCGACAGCTGCGCCGTGACCTTCATGCGGTCGGGCAGGAACTCCTGCACCTTGACGGTGGTGCCGCCGATCTGTTGCGCCGCCTCGCCGTTCTTCACGATGCTCAGGTTGACGGTGTAGTTGCCGGTGGGCGAACTCTCCAGCGTCGTGTGCGACAGCTCGGTGAAGCCGCCCGCCTCCAGGCGGATGCGCTCGCGCTTGACGGTCAGGCCGCGCGGGTCCAGCACCTCGGCCTCCAGCGGCACGCCCTCCAGCGGCCGGCGCCAGTCCGCGGCCTTGACGATCGCGCCCACGTGCAGGGTCTCGCCGGGCCGGTAGATGCCGCGGTCGGAGAACAGGTAGGCGCCGAGCTGGTCGGCGCTGCGCTCGTTCTCCAGGCCGCCCACGTCGAAGCGCGAGACGCTCAGCCCACGCTCGGCCCGGTTGAGCGGCAGGAAGCTCATGTCGCCAGCCTTGCGCGCCAGCACCATCAGCGGCGCGCGCTCGCGGGTCAGGCCGTCGAGCTTGTCGAAATGGACGTGGCCGGCGGCGTCGGTCTGGGCGCCGAACAGGGTGCTGCCGTTGCGCGCGACGATCTCCACGCTCGCCCCCGCCACCGGCAGGCCGGTGAAGAGGGACTGCACGAAGACATCGCGCCCGCCGTCCACCGAGCGCTTGACCACGAGGCCGAGGTCGGTCACCAGCACCAGCCGGCGCTCCTGGAGGCTGGCCAGGTTGGCGGGGTTGGGGAGCAGGTTGACGTCGCTGTTGGCGTCCTCGGAGGTGTCCGGGTCGCCGTCGCTGTTGACGGGCCGCTCGGCCTCGGTGCCCGCCGCGGCCTGCGCCGCCTTGGGGTCGAAGCCCTGCACCTTCAGCAGGAACAGCCCGCGGCGCGGATCACCGTCCTTGGTCTCCTTGGCCAGGTACTCGCCGAGGTCGATGGTTTCATAGTGCGTCTTGCCGGGCGGCAGGGCCGGCAGCGGGACGTTGCGCTCGAAGCGGTCGGTGATGTTGTCGGCGCTGAAGTCGCCCAGGAAGCGGGGGTTGTCGTAGTAGCCCTGCGCCTGCGAGACCAGGTGCTGCAGCTGGTTCGGCTGCACCCGGCCGATCTCGATCTTCAGCCCCGGCAGGTCGCGGGCCATCACCGCCAGCTTCTTCTCCCCGCTCATCGGCAGCAGGGCGCCCTCGCTGAGGATGTGCAGCTCGGCCGGATACGGGGGCACTTTCAGCAGGTGCGCAGAGCGCTTGGGCAGCAGGTAGCCGCCGAAGGACTTGAGCTGGGGGTCGATCTGCACATAGACCACGCGGCCTACCTCGGCCTTGAACTTGAAGGCGTGCATCTCGTCGTGCTCGTGCTCACCGGGGATGGGCGTCAGCTCGAGCTTGGCGGCCTCCCCCAGCACCTTGGGCGTGACCTCGTCCAGCGAGGGCCACGCATACGGCTCGGGCGCGGACGCGGGCTTCGCGTCTTCCAGGTTGCCGGCTGGTGGCTCCTTGTGGTCAGGCCCGGCCTGCGGCAGCACCCAGGCCGCCACGTGCTTGGCCAGCTCGCGCTCGTTGACGCTCTGCGTGGTGCGCACGATCAGCACCTGCTCGGGTTCGAACTGGGCGTTGTCGGCCACGCGGACCTCGACCCCCTCGACGCCCAGGCCGAACAGGCCCGGCACCTCCACGGTCCCACTCAGCGGCTCGGTGGTGCGCGGCCCGCCGGCCTGGGCGACCAGGCCCTTGTCGATCGTCAGCGTCAGGGCGGCGGTCTCCTTCGGAATCGGCAGGTTGGCCGAATGGACCGAGGCGCGGACCTTGGCCTTGTCGTAGGTCACCGTGAACGGCACGGCCGAGCGCCCCAGGCCCAGCACGCCAGCCGACTGCGCCATGCGCATGCCGACGCGCTTCTCGAACTCCACCGTGTTGACCGGATGGCTGAAGGCCACGTCGACCACCGCCTGCTTGACCTGGGGGTTGCTCGGGTCCTGGTAGAAGGTTGACTGAAGCAGGCTGGCCGCGAACGGCGCGGTGATCACCTCGAACTCGCGGCTTTGCAGGTGCACCTGCGGGGCGACCAGCGCATGCGCCAGCACACCCTTGTACTTCGCGCCGACCGGCCAGTCGTTCTTGGGCTTGAACACCAGCTGTCGGTCGCTGGCCCAGCGCCACTCGCCGTCCACTGCCGGCATCAGGGTGACGCCAGTGACCACCTTGTCCAGGTCTTCCAGGGGTGCCACCGAGGCCGAGAAGTCCAGCACCAGCGGCTCGGGCGGGCCGGCGTTGATGTAGTCGGTGGGCCCGGGCGGCGTGACCTTCAGGCCGATCTCCACCGGCTGCGGCCGTGCCTGCCACCAGCGCAGGCCCTGCCAGCCGCCGAAGCCCAGCGCCACCAGCACCGCCAGCCAGAACAGGCTGGCCACCGGATGCGCCCGCATGCGCCCGCCCCCGGCGCGGACCGCCCCGCGCATCTGGGCAGCGCACCAGCGCAGCCACGGCGGCGCGCTCCATTGCCCCAGCAGCAGGCGCAGCACGGCGCACAGACCCGTCCACAAGCTTGTCAGCAGTCCCATCGTCGCAACCCTTGTCACCTGGCATGTTCCGGCGTTCAAGGCGGTGGCACGGACGGTGCAGCCCCGTCTCGCTTTGCCTCGCCCCACCCCGTCCGCACCGGGGAATCGGCGTGCGGACGGAGCCCGGCTCGGCTTGCCATGCCATGGGAACGACATGCGCCGGGCCGGGCACCTTTGCCGACATCTTGCAGGACAAATGGCTCAACCGCGCGAAGCGTGCGTGAAAGCGACAGCACCCGGCGGTGTCCATGCCCGCATGGCCCTGCCCCGGGTCACTTCCGCCCGGACGAAGGCGGCCTTCAGTGGCTCTTCTCGGGCTTGGGCGGCGCCTTGCCGCCTTCCTTCCTGGGTGCCGAGGCCACGGCAGGCGGCTCGGGCTCGGGTGGCGGCTTGCCGTTGCCGGCCTGGGGGTTGATCACGGGCGTGACCTCTTCGATCTTGTTCTCGCGCATGTAGTCGTTCATGTCGCGCCAGCCGGCGAACACCGCCGCCTTGTCGGCCTTGCGGTTCAGGGCGTAGCAGTCCTCGATGGCCCGCCCGGCATGGCGGCAGGCCCCGCCGATGGCCCGGCCCTCGGCGTCGCGCGCGGCCGCCAGCTTCTCCGGCGACTCGATGCCCAGCATGTCGCACCCCGCCAGGCTGGCCAGCAGCAGCGGCAGGACAAGGACCAGGTGAGGGCGGAGGGTCATGGTGGCAAAGCGGCTCGGCCGGCGATGGACGGCTGTGACCAGGTTATCGGCCGGCAGGCCGCTGCACTTGAGAGGAAGCACTGACCTCGCGGCATCGACACGCGCACCGGAGCTTCACGCCCCCAACCGGCGCCCCACCCACGCGCCCGCGTCCTGCTGCTGGAAAAAGGCACCCGCCTCGAGCCGCCGGCCGCCCGGGCGCTGCAGCTCCGTCACCGCCAGCACCGTGCCGTGGCCGCACTGCACCACCAGCCCGGACTGCGGGCCGGCCGCGATCACCGTGCCCGGGGGAAGCGTCTCGCCCTCTCCCTTGCCTTCGCGCAAGGCGGCCCGCCACAGCTTCAGCGGCTGACCGTCCCACACGGTGCTGGCGCCGGGGAAGGGATCGAAAGCCCGCAGGCGGCGCTCGATCACCGCGGCCTCGGCCGACCAGTCCACCGCCGCCTCGGCCTTGTCGATCTTGTGGGCGTAGCTCACCCCTTCGGCAGGCTGAGCCCGGGCCGGCAGGCCGGCCGGATCCGCCGCCAGTGTCTGCAGGGCCTGCACGATCAGCTCGCCACCCAGCGAGGCCAGCCGGTCGTGCAGGCGCGCCGTGGTGTCGTCGGGCTCGATCGGCACGGCCCGCACCAGCAGCATGTCGCCCGTGTCCAGGCCGGCGTCCATCTGCATGATGGTGATGCCGGTCTCGCGGTCGCCCGCCTGGATGGCGCGGTGGATCGGCGCGGCCCCGCGCCAGCGCGGAAGCAGCGAGGCATGGATGTTCAGGCAACCCAGGCGCGGCATCGCCAGCACCCAGGGTGGCAGGATCAGCCCGTAGGCGGCCACCACCATCACGTCCGCGCGCGCCGCCCGCAGGGCTTCCTGCGCCATGGCGGCGTCCTGCGCGAAACGGCCGTCCAGCTTCAAGCCCTGGGGCTGGCAGACCGCCAGGCCGTGTTCCAGTGCCAGGGCCTTGACCGGCGAGGGCAGGCACTTCATGCCGCGCCCCGCGGGACGGTCGGGCTGGGTCAGCACCAGCGGCACCTCGAACCCCGCCTGCAGCACGGCCCGCAAGGCCGCGGCAGCGAACTCCGGCGTGCCGGCGAAAACCACCCGCAGCGCCTCAGCCGGCATCGCGCGCTTTCTTCAGCAGCTTGGTGCGGATGCGGTTGCGTTTGAGCGGGCTGAGGTACTCGACGAACACCTTGCCCATCAGGTGGTCCATCTCGTGCTGCACGCACACCGCGAGCAGGCCGTCGGCCTCGAACTCCTGCGACTTGCCGTCGCGGTCCAGGGCGCGCACCCGCACGCAGGCATGGCGCTGGACGGTGTCGAAGATGGCGGGCACCGACAGGCAGCCCTCCTCGCCCTCGACCATCTCCTCGCTGCACCGCACCAATTCCGGGTTGATCAGCACGCGCGGCTGGTCCCGCGAGTCCGAGGTGTCGATCACGATGACGCGCTCATGCACGTCGACCTGGGTGGCCGCCAGGCCGATGCCCGAGGCGGCGTACATGGTCTCGATCATGTCGTCCACCAGGGTGCGGATGCGGGCATCCACCTGGGCCACCGGGCGGGCCACGGTGTGCAGGCGGGGATCGGGATAGCGAAGAATCGGAAGTAGCGCCATGAAAGGAGAGAGTGGTCAAACCATGAAAAATTCCGGCCCGCGTCGCTCGGGGGCCATGTGCTGGATGAGAGTGTGCGACAGCGCACGAAAAGCCGCCGCCGCAGCCGCGTCACTTCCGTTGCGATCCCGGGGGATTGTGGGCAGAATCGACGCGCACCACTGAACGAGTTCAATGAACCATTCTCGCCCAAGCGCAGTTTTCGTGGGAGCCAGGCGCACCCCCGGCACGGCGCCTGACAACAAGGCGCGGCGACGCCCCATCCTCTTTCCGTCCCATCCCTTTTCTTCTGTTCCTCGGTTGCCCTGACGCCCGCCCCAGGACACCCGAACGGCCCCCCGGAGACGAGCCAACCATGACACGTGCGACGCGACCCTTCTGTGCCAGTGCCTCCCGCTGGGTGTGGCAAGCCACCGCACTGAGTGCCCTGACCCTGGCGACGGCCTGGATGGCCCGGCCGGCGCAGGCGGCGGGCAACTACCCCATCACCGGCGAGCAGCGCGGCACCGCCCAGAAGGTGGCCGATGCCGGCGTGGCGCTGTCCGAGCTGGCACCCAACGCGCCCGACAGCTACCGCGTCAAGCAGGGCGACACCCTCTGGGACATCTCCAAGCTCTTCCTGACCAGTCCCTGGCGCTGGCCCGAGCTGTGGGGGATGAACATGGACCAGATCCGCAACCCGCACCTCATCTATCCCGGCCAGATGCTCTACCTGGACAAGTCCAACGGCCGGGCCCGGCTGCGGGTGGGTCGTCCGGTGGGAGAAACGGGCGGCTTCGAGAAGCTGTCGCCACGCACCCGGGTCGAGGCCGTCGGCAACGCGGCCATCCCGACGCTGAAGCTGTCGCTGATCGAGCCCTTCCTCAACGAGGCGGTGATCTTCCAGACCAACGAGCAGGAGCAGCACCCGCGCATCGTGGCCGCCCAGGAGGGCCGGGTGATGCTGACGCGCGGCGACCTGGCCTATGTGCGGGGCGACCTCGGCGCCAACCAGCCCAGCAGCTACCGCATCTTCCGCGAGCCCAAGCCCTTGACCGACCCCACCACCAACGAGGTGCTGGGCTACGAGGCCGCCTATGTCGGCATGGCCGAGTTCCTGCGCCCCGGCGACTCGCGCGTGGGCGCCGACGGCAAGCCCGAGATCGTGCCGGCCACCTTCTCCATCGGTGCGGTGCGCCAGGAGGTCCGCATCGGCGACCGTCTGGCACCGCCGCCGGTGCGCGACTTCGACAATTTCGTGCCCCGCGCCCCCGAGAGCCCGGTCAGCGGGCAGATCGTCTCGGTCTACGGCGAGGCGCTGAACGCCGGCCAGAACCAGATCGTGGCACTGAACCGCGGCGCACGCCATGGCATCGAGCGCGGCCACGTGCTGGCGCTGTGGCGCGCGGGCGCCTCCATGATCGACCGCACCGACCCCGCCAAGCCGACCATGCGGCTGCCTGACGAGCGCCATGGCAACCTGCTGGTGTTCCGGGTCTTCGACAACATGTCCTATGCCCTGATCCTGTCCGTCCAGGAACCGGTCAAGCGCGGCGACCGCTTCAGCCAGCCCTGAAGCGGCCTTTGAAAAGAGGGGGTTGGCCGGGTCAAACCGCTTGGACACATGTCCGGCGCCACGGCATCATCCTTCCTTTCTCTCTGACTCGACCGCGGGCTCGCAGCCTGCGGCGAACGCCCCTCCATCCTCATCCTTCCGGATGAGGCAGATGCCGACCGACTTGGATTCCACGCCCCACCCCGCCCTGTCCGAGGCGCACCCACCCGCCCTGCCTGCCACCAGGCCCACGCCAGAACGCGATGAGCTGGCCGCATGGCTGCGGCTGCTCGAGACGCCCGGCATCGGCCGCGCGGCGGCGCGCCGCCTGCTGGCGGCCTTCGCCTCGCCGTGCGGTGTGCTCGAGGCCTCGCCGGCGGCCTGGCGCGAAGTCGCGGGCCCCGCGGCCGCGCAGGCCCTGGCCACGCCGCCCGAGGCGCTTGCCGCCCTGGTGGAGGCCACCTGGCAGTGGCTGCACCCGGCACCTGCCCCCGGCAAGGACAGCGCCCCTCCCCTGCGCAGCGTGGTCTGCCTGGGCGACGCGGCCTATCCGCCAGCCTGGCTGCACACGGCCGACCCGCCGCTGCTGGTGTATGCCGAGGGCCGGCTCGCGCTGCTGGGCCAGCCGTCCATCGCCATCGTCGGCAGCCGCAGCCCGACGCGCCAGGGCCTGGACAACGCGCGCCGTTTCGCCGAGTCGCTGAGCACCGCGGGCCTGACGGTGGTGTCGGGCCTGGCGCTGGGCGTCGACGGGGCCGCCCACGAGGGCGCCTTGTCCGGCCCGGGCAGCACGGTGGCCTTTGTCGGCACGGGGCTGGACCGGGTCTACCCGCGTCAGCATGCCGCCCTGGCGCACCGCATCGCCACGCAGGGCCTGATGGTCAGCGAGCACCCGCTCGGCACCCCGCCCCTGGCCGCCCACTTCCCCCAGCGCAACCGGCTGATCGCCGGGCTGAGCCTGGGCACGCTGGTGGTGGAGGCGGCGCTGAAGTCGGGCTCCCTGATCACCGCGCGCCTGGCCATCGAGGCCGGCCGCGAGGTGTTCGCCATCCCCGGCTCGATCCACGCGCCGCAGTCGCGGGGCTGCCATGCCCTCATCAAGCAGGGTGCCAAGCTGGTCGAGGGCGCGCAGGACATCCTGGAAGAGCTGCACTGGAACGCCGGCCCGGCCGTGACGGCAACGCCGCGTGCACGCGACAGCGAACCGGGCCCATCCTTGGCCGCGGAGGACCCGCTGCTGGCAGCCCTGGGCCACGACCCAGTGGGCCTGGATGCCCTTTCCGTGCGCACGGGCTGGTCCCCCCAGGTGCTCAACGTGCGCCTGCTGAGCCTGGAGCTGGAAGGCCTGGTGGCCCGGCTGCCCGGCCAGCTGTTCCAGCGCGTGGCGCAGGGCTGAGCGGCCGGCCCATACCGGGATGCACGGGCCCGGCGTACCGATGCCCTGATCACCGCGTCGACGCCCTGGCAATTTCCCCCACCCCTGGGCCAGGGGGCTGGGGTATAGTGAATTCCATGTTCGAAGTGCTTGTCTACCTCTACGAAAACTACTGGCGGCCGGACGCCTGTCCCGACCACGTGCAGCTGGCCCGCAAGCTGACCTCGGTCGGCTTCGAGTCGGAGGAAATCGAGGAAGCGCTGTCCTGGCTGGACGGCCTGGCCACGGCGGCCCAGGCTTATGTGGGCACCCAGGCCGAGCACAGCGTGCGCATCTACTCGGCGCGTGAACAGGAGCACCTCGGCCAGCGCTCGATCGGCTTCATCAACTTCCTTGAGTCGGCTGGCGTGCTGCCGCCCCCGATGCGCGAGATGGTGATCGACCGTGCCAGCGCCATCCCGGGCGAGCCCCTCAACCTGGAAGACCTGAAGATCATCGTCCTGATGGTCTTCTGGAGCCTGGGCGAAGAGCCCGATGCGCTGATCCTGGATGAGCTGTTCGTCGAGGAAGAGGACCGGCTGATCCACTGAGCTCGCTGCCTGCGCACGCCTCGGCAGGCTCAGCACGAACAGGTGAAGGGGACCCGCCACGCCCCTCCCCACTCAACCACTCAATCCAGCAGCTTCGACGGATCTGCGTCCAGCTTGGCCAGCGCCGTGCGCGTGGCCTTGGTGGTGAGCGACTCGTCCTGGGCCGGCACCAGCAAGCCCGCCTGCAGGAACGCCGCCAGGCGCCGCTGCTGGAACAGGATGCCCCGCCCTTGCGGCGAGACGAACAAGGTGAGCTGACGGCGCATGCCCTGCCAGGCCAGCTGCACCGCCTCCGAGCGGCCGCGGTAATCCAGCATCAGCCAGCTGCCCACCTGCAGCTCGCGCGCCCAGGCCAGCATGGCGGCGGTGGGCATCGAGCCGCCCTCGGCCACGACTTCCAGCTCCGAACTCTCGTACCCCGACAGGTCCAGCACCATCGACTCGTCGATCTCGACGTCGGCCGCGTCGGGCAGCAGCTCCTCCAGGGTCTCGAGCTGCACCATCAGGTCCTTCAACCGGTCATGTGGGATCGCGGCCGTCTTGGCGGTGAAGGCCACCGCCAGGGAATTGTTGAGGCTCTGGATGTGATCGTCCTGTTTCTCCACCGGGATGCCGGCGGCCTGCATGCCCTCGCGCAGGTTCTTCAGCAGCCCCGGCAGGCGCCGGATGACTTCGGCCCGCTCGTCGCGCGAGACCTTGGCGCTGGCCGACCAGATCAGGTCGGCCGCGGTGCGCTTCATGCGCTTGGTCTCGTCGCCCTGCAGCCCGGTCTTGACCGCGGTGGTGGCCAGCACGTCGGCCCAGACCTGGAACAGGAACTCGCGCACCCCCTCCTGCACCGGCACTTCGTTGAGCATCTTGCGCAGCTCAATGGTGTACTGGATGGCCAGGGTCTCGCGCTGCTCGACCTGCTGCGCCAGCGAGACCCCCTTGCGCGAGGCCTCGTTCTCGTTCTTGAAGTAGTGCTCGAGGAAGCGCTCGAACTCGGTCAGCACGGTCTGGAACACGCGCCGGCCGGTGTCGGGGTAGGCCTCCACCACCTGCACCACGCGCTTGATCTCCTTCTCCAGCGCGTCGCCGGGCTGGTGGCTGGTGGGATCGAAGCCCATCACCGAGGTGCCCATGCGGTCGATCAGGCGGCGCGCCGGGTGGTCGGCGGTGGCGAAGAAGTCGGGCTCGCTCACGGCCACCCGCAGCACCGGCATCTGCAGCCGGGCGAACCACACGCGCACCGCGGCCGGGATGCGCTCCTCGGTCAGGATGCTCTGGAACAGCAGCGCCACGATCTCGATGGTGGCGCGCTCGACCGGCGTGCTGGCCGCGCTCTTGAGAGCCTGCTTGCGCCGCTGCAGCTCATCCAGGAGGACCGGCGGCGTGGCCTCGGCGGTGGTCATCGCCCCCGAGGCGCTGGACTCTGTGCGCCGCGCGATGCTCTGCTGCGCATCGGTGATGGCCACCTGCAGCTTGGAGGACACCGCCTGCGGCGCGGTGTGGCCGAAGCCGGGGAGCTGGCGCCCGACCAGCCGGTTGAGCCGGCCCAGCAAGGCCTCGCTGGGCTCGCGGGCCGCCGGTGGGCGCGGCATCGGCACCGCCCGGGTGGACGACAGCGACGGCGGCGGCGGGGCGAACCGCTCGGGCATCGACTCGGTGCGCGGGCCGCTGCCCGAGGGGGCGAAATCGGCCGAGCCGGGCGTGCCGCTGCGGGTGCGGCGCACCAGGGGACGCAGGTCGATCTCCGGCCGCACGCCCCGGTTCAGAAGCCAGTGGTTGCTTTCGTGGTAGGCCTCCTGGGCGAAGTGCGCGAACTCCTGGTGCAGCACTGCCTGCAGGGTGCGCCAGCCCTCCAGCGTCAGGCCGGCGGCGCACCAGGCGTTGACCACCACGCGGGAGATGACGTGCGGGCGCAGCACGTCGTGGGTGTCCAGCTCGTCCTGCTGCTCGACGCTGGTGACGCGGGCCCGCAGGTCGGAGAACTCGGAGGAGGCCTTGTCCATCATGGCCAGGGCCAGGCGCGAGCTGAGGATCTCGCTCTCGATGGTGTTGTTGTCGACCAGGCTGAGATCCGTCCCCAGGCTCTGCATGCGGGTGCTCAGGGCCCCGGTGGGTGCCGCGTTGCCCAGCATCTCCTGCATGCCGCTGAGCCAATTGCCAGAGGCGCGCCGCAGGTCTGCCACCACATCCCGCCGGCGCATCATCACGGCTGGCTCGGTCACCTGGGTGGTGAGACCGCGGGCAGCGGTCTCGACGCTGCGGACCACGGTGGGCAAGCCGCTGAGCCAACCTTCCACAAAATACCGCCGCAGGGGAGCGGTCAACGCCATCGAGTTGGCCGGATTCGCCATGGAGTCCTGTGAGTGGGGGGATGCAGTGGTCTTGACTCTACACCACCGCCCCGGCGTTTGGATCGTCGGGATTGCCCACCTTCGGCCCGCTTCTGACCAAATCCTCGCGCTTGACGCCCAGCCACATGGCGATCGCCGCGGCCACGAACACCGAGGAGTAGATGCCGAACAGGATGCCGATGGTCAGCGCCAGGGCGAAGTAGTGCAGCGTCGCCCCGCCGAACAGCAGCATGGACAGCACCATCATCAGCGTGCAGCCGTGGGTGATGATGGTGCGGCTCATGGTGCTGGTGATGGCGTGGTCGATGATCTCCCGGGTGCTGAGCTTGCGGTACTTGCGGAAGGCCTCACGGATCCGGTCGAAGATCACCACCGACTCGTTCACCGAGTAGCCCAGCACCGCCAGGATGGCCGCCAGCACCGCCAGCGAGAACTCCCACTGGAAGAAGGCGAAGAAGCCGACGATGATGATCACGTCGTGCAGGTTGGCGATGATGCCCGCCACCGAAAACTTCCACTCGAAGCGGAACGCCAGGTAGACCATGATCCCGGCGATGGTGGCCAGCAGGGCGAACGAACCGTCGCGCGCCAGCTCCGACCCCACCGAAGGACCCACGAACTCGCTGCGCTTGAGCTCCACCGGCTGGGCCTCGAGCGGCCCGCACACCGGGCGGCTGACCAGCTCGCCCTTGTCGGTGTGCACCTGCTGGGTGCTGACGGTGGCGTTCATGGCCTGGCACAGGCGCTCGAACACCTCGCCGACCACCTTGTCCTGCTTCACGTCGGCGCGCACCGGCAGGCGGATCAGCACGTCGCGCGAGCTGCCGTAGTTCTGCACCTGCGGCTCGGCGTAGCCCAGGCCCTCGACCTGGGCCCGCACCTTGTCGATGTCGGCGCTGCCGGCGTAGCTCACCTCCACCAGGGTGCCGCCCGTGAACTCGATCGACAGGTGCAGCCCCTTGGTGGCGATGAAGAACACCGCCGCCAGGAAGGTCACGAGGGAGATCACGTTGAGCACCAGCGCGTGGCGCATGAACGGGATGTCGCGCTTGATCCTGAAAAACTCCATGCTGATGAATCCTTGTGATCGGTCGATCGGTTCGTTCGTTCTGTCGTGTCTGCCTGGCCCGCCTTCAGGGCGTCAAGGCTGCTTGGCCAGGCTGGTGCCCGTCGCGGACGCGGGCTCGCGCCACACCTGGCCGATCGACACGCCCTTGAGCTTCTTCTGGCGCCCGTACCAGAGGTTGACCACGCCGCGCGAGAACATCACGGCCGAGAACATGGAGGTCAGGATGCCCAGGCAGTGCACCAGGGCGAAGCCCCGCACCGGCCCGGAGCCGAAAGTCAGCAGGGCCACGCCCGCGATCAGGGTAGTGATGTTGGAGTCCAGGATGGTGGCGAAGGCCCGGTCGTAGCCGGTGTGGATCGCTGTCTGGGGCGGCGAGCCGCCCCGCAGCTCCTCCCGGATGCGCTCGTTGATGAGCACGTTGGCGTCGATCGCCATGCCCAGCGTCA
>CBINPE010000046.1:0-31219 GCA_966252435.1 uncultured Burkholderiales bacterium
CGCGGCGTTGCGGTCGGCCGTTCCGAGCGGGCCCGCAGTCGACGGTACGGTTCCGATGCGCTGGACCCCTGTCTATCCAGTACGGCCAGGTGAGGCAACGGGATAGGCCGTGTCAGATCGGGATGGATCGATCAAATCAAGCTGTCTGTGATGTGTGCGGGAGACCGCCTTATAGCGGAAGGCGTTCGGGACGGCAATGTGATTCGCCCCGGTCGCGAACCCCCCGGAATGAGTAGTCGCGGAGAAAGTGGAGGGCTGACAGAATCCCGAATTGCCAAACCAACTTGGTGATTGGGGAAGCCAATGACAAAAATTGTGACGGTTGTGGCTTCTTCATCTTTGAAAATATTTTTTCAGGGCGGGTTTCATGGCAATTGCTGATATTCGAAAAATACCAGCCCACTGGCTTGTCCTGGCCGCTTCGGCTCTTTTCGTTGGAATGGGCCTTTGCATCAAGCTGGCTTCAGCGCACTACACAACCAGTGAAATCGTCATGTACCGTGGGGCGTTCGGCCTGGTTGTCATGGTTTTCACATCCAGAATAAGTGGTGTCAGCCTGCGCACGAGTATTCCGTTTCAGCATGTGATCCGAAGCATTTGCGGAGCCACCTCTCTGATGTGCTGGTTCTATGCCATGAGTGAGTTACCGCTGGCCACGGCAATGTCCTTGAATTACCTTTCTTCGGTATGGGTCGCGGTGATACTCATCATCAGTACGCTTATTTTTAATAGAACCCCGGTTGATTTTCGTTTGGTGGGCGTCGTGCTCGGGGGATTCGGTGGTGTGGTCCTGATGTTGCAGCCTTCGCTGGACTCCCAGAGGTGGCTGGCGGCGGTGGTGGGGCTCGTTTCGGGACTGGCGACGGCGTTGTCCTATCTCCAGATAGGTGCACTGGGCAGGGCGGGTGAACCCAGCAGCCGGATCGTTTTTTATTTTTCCCTGGGAAGTTTTTGCGTTGGAGCTGCGGGTGCTTGCCTCACAGGCTTTTCTTCTCTTTCACCGGAAGGATTGCTGCCACTTTTGGGCATGGGGCTCTGTGCAACCGTTGCGCAGCATCTCATGACCTCGGCCTACAGCCGGGGCAATGCGATGATCAACGCCAGCGTCCAGTATTCGGGCGTGGCTTTTTCCTTTGCCTGCAGCGTCCTGCTTCTCAATGAGAAGTTTTCCCTCTCCGGCATGGCGGGGATGGTGGTGGTGACCCTCGCTTGCATTTTTTCGTCGACCCTTAAAAAACAAGTACAGCCACTTCCCACGCGTTCTTCCGCCCGTCTTTGACTTGCTCAACCTTCAGATGAATCGGTAATAATTCAACGTCCCGAAGATTGCCTCGTTTCAAATTCGCTGCGGTTCAACCTGGGAAGGCTGCTGATGGCATTGCACCGAAGAATTTGGGTCCTTGTGTTCATGTCCGCCTGGGCTCTGTGCATTCCAAGTCGAAGCTGGTCTCAATCGTCCTATCCTTCGCGTCCGGTCCGGGTGGTGGTGCCCTTTGCCCCCGGAGGGACCACCGACCTGATCACCCGTATCGTGTCGGAGAAGTTTTCGACTTACCTGGGTCAGCAGGTGCTGGTTGAAAACAAGACGGGGGGTGGCGGCATCGTCGGTTCCATGGAAGTGGTCCGCTCTGCCCCGGATGGCTACACCTTGGGGGTGGCGACCGTGTCGACTGCGGCCACCAACCCAGCCATCAACGCCGAGATCCCCTACAACCCCATTCAGGACTTCGTACCGATCATCAACATGGCGGCCACGCCCAATGTGCTCGTGGTCCATCCGATGTTTCCCGGGCACACCTATGGGAAGTTCGTTCAGGAGTTGAAGAAGAAGCCCGGCAACTATGCCTATGCCAGTTCTGGGGTGGGCAGTCTCTCCCACATGCAGACAGAACTGTTCAAGAGCCTGACGGGCACCTTCATTCTCCACATCCCCTACCGAGGGGCAGGCCCAGCGCTCAACGAGACCATGTCAGGCCAAGTCCCGATCATGATTGATAACGTGCCGACCGCCTTGCCTTTCATCCGCGAAGGGCGTTTGATTGCCATTGCTGTCGGGGCCCCACAGCGCTTGACGGGCCTCCCGCATGTCCCGACCTTCCAGGAACTGGGCCTGCTGGAGATGAACCGCATGGCCTTCTACGGTCTGGTTGGTCCTCGAGGATTGCCGAAAGACGTTGTCGAGAAGGTGAACACCGCGATGCGCAAGACCCTGGACGATCCAGCCGTGAAAAAGCGCATTGAGGAGACAGGTTCCCTGGTGCTGGGCAACACGCCCGAGCAATTCGCTGAACAGATCCGCTCGGAAGCGGAGGCGTACCGGACGGTGGTGCGCAGGCAGAACCTGTCCTTCTGAGCCAGTTGCATGGTCCATCCGGGCCTGTTTTCAGGTTGCTTTTGAGATTCCACAACACAGCCCCGTCATGCGCCGTGAAGAGCCCAGAGGGCCTTCTGCGGAGTGACGGCTGCGGTTCGATCCTGCATGGGAATCAGATTTGAACGCTTTATGTTGAACAGAAGAGCTTTTGTTTCCCAAGGGCTGAGCATGGCGCTCCTCACCTTGCCTCGAATCAGCTTTGCCAGTCGTTACCCCGAACATGCAATAACGATCATCGTGCCTTTTGCTCCAGGAGGGTCGACGGATATTGTGGCCAAGGCGATCAGCGCAGCCTTGGAGAAAGAACTCGGGCAATCGGTTCGGGTGATCAATAGATCGGGTCATGGGGGGGTGACAGGCACTCTTCAGCTTCTGAAAGCTCCCAATGATGGCTATACGCTTGGCATGGGGACGGTTTCAACCACAGCCACCAACCCTGCAATCAACAAATCGATCGGCTATGACGCTCAACGGGATTTGACGCCAATCATCAATATCGCGTCGACTCCCAATGTCCTGGCGGTTCATCCACTCTTTCGTGCAAAAACATTCGATGAATTCCTTGAAGAGGTCCGACAGCATCCGGGGAGATATTCATATGCCAGCACAGGCAGTGGCGGCATTGTCCATCTTCAGATGGAAATATTGAAATCTGCAGCACAGCTTGATTTAGTGCACATTGCCTTCAGAGGAGCCGCGCCCGCCCTGACGGACGTTCTGAATGGTCAAATCATGATTGTTTTGGACAATCTGCCCTCAGCGCTACCTCATGTGATGGCTGGGCGTCTGAGGCCTTTGGCTGTGGCAGCTCCGAATCGTCTGCCAGATCTCCCCTTTATCCCTACTTTCAAAGAGCTGGGGTTTCCTGAAGTCAACCGGAATGCCTTTTATGGATTGGTCGGACCCAAAGACTTGCCCCGTGAGATAGTTGGCCGAATAAATTCGGCAATGCAAAATGCCATAGAATCGCCCGAAGTCAGGAAAAAGCTGCTGGATGTCGGTGCCACACCTCTTGGAGGGTCGCCGGAAGATTTCGAAAGGCAAATCAGGGAAGAATTCCTGGCTTACAAGGAAATCGTGGAAAAGTTGAATCTGAAGTGATCAAGAAGGATGTCTTTTTCTTGAAGATTGAAGGATTTCAGTGATCGATTGGGACGATATGGGCTTGGCAACAAAGGCGTCAAAGAGCACTTTCTGGTGGGGTTGGATATTGTAGGCACTCATTGCCACAAGATAGGGATAAGGTAAATTCAACGCCTTGACCCGGCTGGCGAATTGATAGCCATCGATGGGGTGCATTTGCAGATCGGTGAAGACACAGTCCACGGGGTGGGCAACGATGTACTGGAGGGCTTCATCGGTGTTGGTGAAGCCTTGAACAGTCAATTTCTCACTCAATGCTTTGGTGATTCGGGTAAGGTCATAAATCAAGCTCAGATCATCATCGACATACACCACGGACGCAGAGAAGTTGATTTCTTGAAAGCCTGAGTCACGAGCGTCTTGAGCTATTTGGGCGGCTTTGGTTTGAATTTCGATTGGCAGCAGGGCTTTGAAGGTAGAACCTGCTCCTTGGGTCGATGTGATCTCGAGCTTTCCGCCCATGAATTTGATGAACCGGTCGACAATGGCCAACCCCAGCCCCAATCCCTGTTGACTGACCAGCCGGCTCTCTGCAGTTCGAAAAAAGGGCTTTGAGATTTTCTCAATGAGCTCTGGATGAATGCCGATTCCTGTGTCAGAGACTATGATTTCGAGGTGATTTTGATCGGGATTTCTGGTTGCCACCTTCACGGAACCGGTTTGAGTGTACTTTATTGCGTTGGAGATGAGGTTTGACAATATGCGATTGAGCATGTTCTCCTCAATCTTGATGAAATCAAATCGATGCTCTTCGGATAGGGAAAAATCTAATCCTTTGGCCTCCGCAATGTCAAAATATATATCGTAGATGTTGAGGAGGCATTGGCTGAGGCCGACTATTTTTTTTTCTTCCCGGCCATAACCCTCTGAGTCGCGAACGAATTCACCCAGATCGCGAGCAATTCCCTCGACATGCTTACAGGCGATTTCCAATTTGGACAAGTTGATATCCAGCTCATCCTCCTGCAATCCCGTTGTGCGAGACCGGATCAGCATGAAGTCGACAGTGGAAAGTATAGTTTGTAGCGGTGTGCGCAAGTCATGACTGCCAATGGCGATGAACATGACTTTTTCTTCCAAAGCCAGTCGACTCGTGGTTTCAGCTTCTACCAGAGCTGCCGCTGCATCTTTTTCACGCTCGGCGGCGATTGTTTCGAGTTGATGCGCTTGTTCAAGCAGACGTTGATATTGCCGCTTGATCAATGCAAGAATAGGCTCGACCAATATGAATGACAGAACGATTGCGAAGAGATTGATCTTGATCCAGCGATTGATGGTCGTAAGAGTGTTGTTATTTCTCGAGTTAACGAAACCATCTATGGCAGAATAAAGATCATTGACGGCGGCAAGATTATTGCCTGCTGTAATCTGAAGTGTCGAGGATAGTACACCTGCCGGCTCCATGTCACCTATTTCCATCAAGGCAACAAGTTCAGAACCTTCTTGAATAAGTGTTCGGTGATAGCGTTGCCAGGAGGTGTATGCCAGAGAAATATGGTTGCGCTTGTGATCGGATGCGTCTGACGGGCTGAGTATTTCTTCTTGCATAAGAAGATCCAGTTGCTTGCCCTGGGTGATCAATTCATGGACCGAAGTGCGAAGCTCCTGTTCTGCATTGTCACGCTGAAATGCCATGGCAAATCGAATGACGCGCTGACTCAGCGTTGCCTGATTTGCCGCGAGGCTCAATATCGCAACATCTGATTTTCTGAGATCTTCGGCGCGATGTACAAAAACTAACTGAATGAGTGACGACGCACCCATCACGCAGATGATGAAATACATTGCATATCTAACCCACTTGGGTGGGGCGAGTCTATGCAGATTGAACAAGATTTCTCCAGTGACGAGTGTTGATCAAATGTCAAGCATATGAAATATCTGGCTTCCAATTAAGCTGGGGGCTGCAGGTTTTTGGTGGAACTGCAAGCCCAGATTTCTCAGGGTTTCAACAAGCAGGCCATGATCAATGGTGGCGGCGCCGGCTTCACCAGTCAAAACAATGATGGGAGCTGTTGGATAATTTTTTCTTAATAGATTGAGAAGGGTGTCTGCCTGTTCTTCTCCAAGCTTCCAGTCAATGATGAAGGCATGAGGGGAAAGAGTCTCGATGCTTTCAAGGAGTGCCTGTTTCGATTCATACCCAATGGCATCAAAGCCTAGGGCATTGAGAGCTGACGTCGTTGCGAGCAGGGCCTCGCGGTTATCATCGACAACGGCAACAACAATATTCAGATAGGTAAGCTTCTTCAATCTGTGGATTTTTGCTTTCGAAGGTGCATTTTCCGAAAAATCAACCGTCCATCTTCCATTTTCTTCCCAGCAGCACAATTTATTCTGCTCGCTTTCTCGCAGCATCTCTCCCACTTCGATCAATGTGGTAACTCTGACGCCGCAAATGTTGGTTATTGCTCTTACTGTTTCACGAGTTTCACCCGATTGAAGGATGGCCTCGGACGAAATACCAAGTTTCTTTGCGAGCATTGAAACTTCGTCGATTGTCCATCCCCCCGTCAGGTCCCGCCGCCGTGCCGTGGCCATGCTGCAATCGAGCGCTTGGGCAATAAAAACACGACGCTGCTCACCAACCAACTGCCGCTTGTCAAAGATCTCGTGGATTCTTGAATTTACAAGTTTGCTTGTCATCGTGATCTTTAATGAACCTTTGCCATGTTGTTGTTCTACAGCCAATCTGCTAACTGCTACTGCAGTTGGGATGATTCACCACCCCAGGATTGTCTCAAGCCGAGAATAAAACGGCAATTTTTCTCGAACTGTTCGAATTGATTGGAGTGGCAGGTTTGGATCACCCCGCAGGCCCGAGCGGGCTGCTCAAGCGGAAGGCATCGGTGCCGATGATCACGATGAGGCGGCACGCCCTGTCAACACCTCATTCGCGGGCCGTTTGAACGACGAAAGCTCACATGTGACATTGACATTTCCAGATTTGGATGTAAATTCTTCATAGTTGAAGAAAAAAATTTCAGATGTGATTGTACTGCTGCATCCAAGGGCGACAAGTGTCATGAAGTCAGAGTCGATAAGCGCGATACCTCCCTTGGGTGATGGCACCTGTGGTCTCCAGGTTGCAAACTTGGACCGTATGACGTCCTTACAGAGTTTGCCCATTGACACACGTTTCGCCCTGAGTTCTTCCATCAAGCACGCTCTGGCCTTTGCGCCCTCGATCACGGACATCATGATCCACGAGGGGCGGCCCATCATGGCCAAGTCCGCCAGTGGAACGAAGTCGCTGCACGAGCTGTTTCCTCAGGCCATCCCCGACTTCGCGGTGACCAAGGAACACATCGTCCATTACCTGGCCGGCTACGTGGAGGGCGACAGCAAGCACGCAAACGTGCAGCAGTACTGGAACGACCGCCTCAAGCCGATCCTGCAGAGCCGCCGCTCAGCCAACTTCCGGCTGGAGGGACGTGGACAGTACTCGCTGCGCTACTCGCTGTTCCTGCAGGGCGGGGGCGACCTGGGCCTGGTGATGCGCATCACGCCGACGCGCATCACGCCACTGAACGAGTTGTCGCTGCCACCCAACCTGCTGCAGACGCTGACCGAAGCCACGACAGGCTTCATCGCTATCACCGGCCCCAGCGGCAGCGGCAAGACCGCCACGGCGATGTCGATTCTTGATTGGCACAACACCAAGCACTCGGGGCACATCGTGACGATCGAGGACCCGGTGGAGGTGAAGCTGCGGGCCAGGAAGAGCATCGTCACGCAGCGCGAGGTGGGCTATGACGTGGTGAGCTTCGCCGAGGGCATGCGCGAGGCGCTGCGCATGAGTCCGGACGTGATGCTGACCTCGGAGATCCGTGATGCCGAGACGGCTGAGCAGGCCATCCAGGGCGGCGAGTCGGGCTCGCTGATGCTGGCGACGACGCATGGCAAGTCGGTCGTGGGCACCCTGCGCAAGATCCTGAGCTACACCGGCGCCAACGCCCCGGTGATGCGCTCCGTGCTTGCAGGCAGCCTGCTTGCTGTGGTCCGACAGGCCTTGGTGCCTTCAGTCAAGGGCGACCGCTATTTCATGATGGCCGACGTCCTCTTCAATACCGGTTCGGTAACCCGGCTTATCGAGAACGGCGACTGGGTGGGGCTGGAGTCCGCCATCCGTGAAGAGAAGCTGCCGGCCAGCGAATACATCAGCATGAACCTGCGGCTGGCCGAACTGGTCAAGCGCGGCGAGGTGGACGCGGGCGAAGCGCTGAGAGAAACCTCGGACCTGCCTGGGTTGCGACGACGGTTGCCCAGGGGATTGAGTTGATTCAACCAGTTTGGCCGGCCAGCTTTGGTTTGAGGCACTGAGAGAAGGACTTCAGGGAGAAACACATGAAAGCAGTCACAGTCGACGTTCAAGCAGGCAGGACGGTCATGGTGAGGAATTTGCTGGGCGGTGCCGCCTCACCCGCCTACAGGTTCGCCCACATGCACCATCGGCGAATGAGCCCTCTACTCAAGGGGCGTGCCAAGTTAAGACAAATTCGCTCGAGCGTCCGCTATGGCGCATGGC
The DNA here is from genome assembly GCA_966252435.1 of uncultured Burkholderiales bacterium. Taxonomy (GTDB): domain Bacteria; phylum Pseudomonadota; class Gammaproteobacteria; order Burkholderiales; family Burkholderiaceae_C; genus CANHBY01. The sequence continues at coordinate 8,046 of CBINPE010000046.1, forward strand.
GGTTGGAGGTGTTTGGGCACTTCGTTCGAGTCGGATTGGATCGCAGGCCTCAAGGAAACATTCGTGACATGAACTACTTCATCACCTCCGCGGTTCTTCTGTGGCTGAGTGTGTCGGGAGCTGCGGTGCAGCATGTCGCAGACAGAATGCGACGTGGATCTGACAGGTACGTCTTCCATGTCCAATGCAGGCGGCATCAACCCGCCCCAGCATCCGAGGAAACGGACATCCCCGTTTGGGCGGTGAACTTGTAGAGGAACCGGGCCTTAGGGTGCCTCTGCACGAGGCGCCCCACACCTCGCAAACGGCAGCGTCTCGACCGCCCCCATGACGCTCCCGGCCCTGAGCTGCAGCCGGGCGCTGATGGGCAGTCCCGCACTGACCAAGCCCCGGGCGGTCCAGCTGTTGCACGTGTTCAGGAAGTGATAGTGCCCACGGCCCTGGTAGAACTGGCTGTCGCCATACAACCCGGGTCCCAGGCTTTCCGGCTCGCCTTGGGCGCTTTGGAAGCTGCTGCGGATGAAGGCGCGCAGGTTGGTGTATCCCTCTTCGGTCAGACACACCTGATGCACTTCGCTGGCCGAAAAATACTGCGGCGGTGACGGCGTGAAGCCCACCACATGAAGGACCGCGCCGCGTGACCAGAACAGGGCCTGCAGTGTCAGACCGGCCGTGATCTCGCTGGCCTGGTAGAAGCCTTCATCGCCCCAGCCGATCTCGAGGTAGCGGGCCCTGGGAAACCGGCGGGCCAGCACTGGAATCTCCTCGCGCAGCCGGTCGGCCGGCAGGATCAGGCCGGTGTGCCAGCCATGGCTGACCACGTGGATGGGCCAGGTGCCGCGCAGCTGTGGTCCCAGCGTCGCTGAGGGCGTTACGGGCAGGGCCTCCGGTGCGCCAGGCAGGAACACAAGGAGCAGGAGCAACAGAAACAGAAACGCGCCGGCCGTGCTCGCACTCAGGGCCCTCAGCCACTTCCTCGACAACATGAATACCATCCCACGGGAAAGACGCCGAATTCTAGGAGCGAGCGGCCCATTGAAATCGGTCATGAGCGACCTCAACTGCGATGGATTCGCCGCTCCTCTCCTCACTTGCCTTTCAACCCTCACCCCCACCAGACAGGACCCTTCCAACCGTGGCGACGCAGTGGTGGTTGTTGATTCTCTTCGGCGCAGTCCTGCTCTTCGCGCTGTGGACCTGGGGTGAGCCGCATCGGCAGGCCCGGCGCCGCGCGTGGCTTCGGCGCCAGCCTTTCCCCGCCGCCTGGCGCCAGGTGCTGAACGCCCGCGTGCCCTACGTGCGCCGCCTGCCAGCGGACCTGCAACTGCAGTTGAAAGGGCACATCCAGGTGTTCCTCGCCGAGAAGGCTTTCATCGGCTGCCGCGGCCAGGTCATCACCGACGAGGTGCGGGTGACCATCGCGGCACAGGCCTGCCTGCTGCTGCTCGACCAGCACCAGGCCCCGCCCCGCTACTTCCCGAACCTGCGCCAGGTGCTGGTCTATCCGGGAGCGTTTCGCGTCAAGCGGGTGCACACCGACGAGGCCGGGGTGGTGTGGGACGAGCGCGAGGTGCTGTCCGGCGAGTCCTGGCAGGAAGGGCAGGTGGTGCTCTCCTGGAAGGATGTGCTCGCGGGCGCGGCCGTGCCCGACGACGGCCGCAATGTCGTGATCCACGAGTTCGCCCATCAGCTGGACCAGGAAAACGGCCCCGCCAACGGCGCACCGCTGCTGCGCCATCCGGATGACCCGCCACGCTGGTCCCAGGTCATGAACCAGGAATTCGAACGGCTCCAGCAACGCGTGCATGAGGCTGTCGACGGTGAGGAAGAGGACGAGCTGCTGGATCCCTACGGCGCCACCGCCCCGGCCGAGTTCTTCGCGGTCGCATCCGAGGTGTTCTTCGAGCAACCCGCACGCCTGTCGCAGGAGCATCCGGCGCTGTACGCGGAACTGGCCAATCTCTACGGCGTGAATCCGCTCAGCTGGTCGTGAAGGCGGCGGTGCTGCCCTGCGGGGTGGCCTTCAGTTCCAGGCGGGTGTCGATCCACTCACGCAGCTCGGTCGCGTGCGAGATGATGCCCACCAGGCGGCCGGCCTGCTGCAGGTCCTTGAGGGCGCGGATCGCGTGGTCCAGTGCCTCTGCATCAAGGGTGCCGAAACCTTCGTCGACGAAGATCGCATCCAGCCGGATGCCGCCCGCATGGGCCTGCACCACGTCGGACAGGCCCAGCGCCAGGGCCAGCGAGGCCAGGAAGGATTCTCCCCCCGACAGCGTGCCGACGGCGCGCAGCGTCCCGGTGTACTGGTCGAACACCTCCAGGTCGAGCCCGGCCGCGGCGCGCTGGTCCACCGGCTGGCGCTTGCGGCGCATCTCGTAGCGTCCGGCGCTCATGACGCGCAGGCGCAGGGTGGTCGCGGCCAGCACTTCCTCCAGCAAGGTCGCCAGCACGTAGCGTTGGAAGGACATGCGCTGCGCATTGGTGCCGCCCGCCACGTTGGCCACCTGCTTGAGGATGACGTAGCGCGCCTCCAGGGCCTGCAGGCTCTCGGCCAGGCGCGCCAGCGTCTCGCAGAAGTGGCGGGTGCCGGCCAGCGCGAGCTGCGTCTCGCGCACCGCCTGGGCCGCCGCCTGCAGTGCCGCTTGCGCCGCTTCGGCGGCGGCGCCCAGGGCCGTGATGTCAGGGCGGACCAGCCCCCTCGCACCCGCCTCGGCGCGCAGCAGGCGCTCGGTGCCCGCGGCCAGGGCGGCGTCGAATTCGCGCAAGGCGGTCTCCAGCGCGTTCATGCGCTCATCGTCCAGCCAGGCCTCGCCCTGGGCCTGCGCGTTCGGGAAGCCCGCGTCCTGCAGTCGCTGGTCGAGGTCGCGGGACTTGTCCTCGTGCTGCTGCGCCAGCCGCGCACGTTCCTGTTCGCCGAACTGGGCGTTGGCGCGCGCCTCGGTCCAGCGGCTGACCGCCTGCTGGTTCGACGCCATGGCGTCGGCCAGCGCCTGCTTGAGGGCCCCGTGCTGCTGCCGGGTCTGCGCCAGGGCGGCTTGCAGCGCGGCGGGCTCGCGCAGGGGTTCGGGGATGCCGGCTTCGCGCTCGGCCAGCTGGCCCGCCTGCCGCAGGGCCGCAGCCTGGGCCTGCTGGGCCAGGGCCTCGGCCTGCTGCGCGACCTGCGCCGTCTGCTGGACGGCCTGGTCGGCGCCGGGCTGTCGGGCTTCGAGCTGGGCACAGGCCTGCAGGGCGGCTTCGGCCTGCGTCAGCTGGGCCTGGATGGCGTCGGCCTGCTGCGTCAGCTGGGCGGGCGATTCGGGGGTCTCGCCCAGGGTCGTGCGCAAGACCTCGAGGCGCGTCGCCAGCGTATCGACGGCCTGCCGCTGGGTGGCCAGGCGCTGGGCGTGCGTGCGCTGCGCCGTCTCGGCCCGGGCCAGGGCATCCTCGGCGGCTTGCAGGTCGGTGTCGAGCACCAGCCCCTCTCCGGTCGGCGGGACCAGGGCCGGGGAGGGATGCTCGTGCGCCCCGCAGACAGGGCAGGGGCGGCCATCGACCAGCTCGTGTGCGAGACGCGCGGCCTGGCCCGCCACCCAGTCCCGCCGGCAGGCGTCGCGCCGCGCCCGCGCGGCCGCCGCCGCGGTCTCGGCTTCGGCCAGCGCCACCTGGCCGGCCTGGGCCTGGCGCGAAGCTGCCTCGTGCTCCGTGCGCAGATCGTCCAAATTGCGGCGCAGCGAGAGGCGGGTCGTCAGGCGCTGGTGTGTCGCGCGCAGGCTGTCGAGGCCGGCGGCGCGCACGCGCTGGGCCTGCAACTCGGCCACGAGGCCCTGCTGGGCGGCGAGGGCGGCCTGGTGGGCGCGACGGGCCGCGGCCAGCGCGTCGGTGGCCCGCTTGGCTTCCTGCTGGGCCGCGGCATGTTGCGCACGGGCCTCGGCCAGGGTGGCGACCTTGCCGGCCAGGGCCTCGAGTTCGCTCAGGCGCCCGATCAGCCGCTCGGCCTCGGGCTCGCTGCGCCGGGCCTGGGCCAGGGCGGCATCGCTGCGTTCGCGCAGGGCCGTGGCGTCGGCGAGCGCGGCGGCGAGGCGCTCGCCTTGCCTGGCTGCCACTTCGCGCTGGCGGGCCAGCTCGGCCAGGGCGCTCACGTACGGCTGCACCGCGGCGGCCCGGCGGGCGGCTTGCAGCTGGACATGGCGGGCCCGCTCGGCGGGTTCGCGCTCGGCCAGGGCCTGGCGGGCGGCCACGGCCTGGTCAAGCTCGGTGAAACGGTCGGCCATCCGGCGCGCCTCGGCCAACCGCTCGGCGGCGGACTGCGCGGCGGCCGCTGCCGCGCGCTCGGCCTCGCGCTGGGTGTGCAGGGCCTCCTCCTGCTGCTGGCGGCGCGCCTGCAGCGCGGCCTCGCCGTCGGCCTGGGCCTGTGCCAGCAGGGCAGTGCGCTGTGAGCCGGTCAGCTCGATCTCGCGTGCCAGCTCGGTGGCGGACTGCTTGAGGGCATCCTCGATGCGCTTGTAGAGCATCGTGCCGAACAGGGTCTGCAGGATCTTCTCGCGCTCCTGCGAGCTGCTCTTGAGGAACTCGAAGAATTTGCCCTGCGGCAGCACGATCACCTGCCGGAACTGCTGGCTCTGGAAGCCGAGCAGGCCGACGACGGCTTCGCTCACCTTGCTCCAGCCGCTGGCCAGGGGATGGGTTTGCGCGGGGGTGGCCTGCGCATCGGGCGGGGCGTCGATGCGCCAGAGCTCGGCGCCCTGCGCCTGCCGCGTCTCGCCGCCGCCGCGCCGCGCCTGGCGCATCTGCTCGGGCACCCGGCGCACGCGGTAGCGCGCCCCGCCCAGCGCGAATTCGAAGCAGACCTCGGTAAGGGTGGCCTCGTGGGCGTGGTGGCTGCGCATCTGCCGGCCTTCGCGCTCGCCGCCCGAGCTGTCGCCGAAGAGCGCGAAGCACATCGCGTCCAGGATGCTCGTCTTGCCCGAGCCGGTGGGGCCGTGGATGAGGAAGAAGGTGTGGCTGCCCAGCACCCGGAAGTCGATCACCTGGCGCTGCGCGAACGGCCCGAAGGCCTGCATCTCGATGACCAGGGGCCTCATGCGGCCTCGTCCTCGTGGCGCTCGTCCTGCGCCGCCTGCACGCAGGCCTGGACCATCTCGAACGCGGCCTCGCCGATGTCCTCGCCGACCATGTCGCGGTAGAAGGCACGGAACAGCTCGGCCGGGTGGCGCTCGCGGTGGTCGGCAGCGGTGCGTGACTCGGCCGGACCCTGGGGCTGGTCGACGAACTGCAGCGCCACGATGTGGGGGTAGACCTCGCGTAGCCGCGCCATCGGCTCGAGCACCGGGCCGCGGTCGGTGAGGTGGGCGCAGAGGTAGTCCTCGCGGTGGCGCGCGTCGGGCGGCTGCAGCAGCTCGGCCAGCGTGCCGGTGACGATGCGCATGTCGCGCCGCGGCTGCAGCGGCACGTGCCGCACCTGGGGCACGCCGTCGGCACCGATGTCGACGATCGACACGCCCTTGACGTGGTCGACCTCGTTGAACGAGTACTTGAGCGGCGAGCCCGCGTAGCGGATGCGCTCGGAGCCGACCGTCTGGGCCTGGTGCAGGTGCCCGAGCGCGACATAGTCGAAGCCCTCGAAGGTGGCCGCCGCGACGCGGCCGGCGCCACCCACCGACAGCGGCCGCTCCGACTCGGACTCGTTGCCGCCCGCAACGAAGGCATGGCCCAGCAGCACCTGGCGCTGCCCCGGCACGCGGCGCGCGCGCAGCAGGCCGGCCAGGTGCGTCATGGCGTCCTGGTGGTCGCCCACGCCGCCGGCGTCGGGCAGGGCGCGCACGAAGAGCGGCTCGGCGTAGGGCAGGGGATGGATGGCCAGCGGGCCGTGCGCGTCCTGCAGCAGCACCGGCGAGAGGTCGTCCAGCGTGCCGCGCACGTGCAGGCCCTGGGGCCCCAGGATGCGCGCGCCGAAGCCGATGCGGTCGGGGTTGTCGTGGTTGCCGGCGATCAGGACCACCGGGATGCCGGCATCCACCACCAGCCGCGCCAGCACCTCGTCCAGCAGGGCGACGGCGTCAGCGGGCGGGACCGAGCGGTCGTAGACGTCGCCGGCGACGAGCACCGCGTCGACGTTCTCTTCGCGGGCCAGGGCCACGATCTGCGACAGGACGTGGCGCTGGTCGTCGAGCAGGGAGACACCGTGCAGGTAGCGGCCGAGGTGCCAGTCGCCGGTGTGCAAAAGCCTGGTCATGCGAAAGGAAGCGAAGGAAAAGAAGCGGACAGCTGGAGGACAGCCTTGGATGTTAACCCCCTCCAGACGCCATCGACCGATGAAGCCTGAGCGTTCCATGCGCCGGCGTCATGGCCAGGCTGGGAAACCGCACCGGTGAACGCCCCCCGGCGTGTGGCTTCTCACACGTTGCGCCCTCGTTGACGTGAATGCTGACGCCATGGTCCCCCCCTGGGGCCGTGGCGAGGGCGGATTTATGCCTTTCTGGCACAGCGTGTGCATGGTCGGGCTCGCCTGTGCCGGGGCTTGTGTTCCCTGTGCAGGCCGTCCTGACTTGGGACGGGTTGACAACGCATGAGCAGCCAGCCGCCAGGCAGGCTGTGGCCGCTGTCCCGGGCCGCTCCCCACAAGGCTTGCGTTGACCTGCGGACCCCATGCCCATGAGGCATGGGTTCTGGTGCCGTACCTCACTCCACCGTCACTGATCCAACCTCACAACCGGCGAGGCACCGCTTCGCTTTCCTGGTTTTCACACAACGACATGAGACTCAAGACAAGACCCCACAAGAAGAAGATCACCGCTTTGCGTCTGTCCCTGCTGGCGGCCTCGCTGCAGGCCACGGCAGGGCTCCCGTTGGCCATGGCCCAGCCGGTGCAGCCGGAAGGGGGCGGGGAGACGGCCCTGCCCACGATGCGCATCCAGGGTGAGCGCGCGCAGGGTGCCTTCGTGGCACAGCGCAGCAGTGCGGCCACCAAGAGCGACGCCCCCCTGGCGGAGACGGCGCAGGCGGTCTCGGTGGTCTCGAACGAAGAGATGCGCAAGCGCAGCGCGACCAACGTGCGCGATGCCGTCGGCTACACCGCCGGGGTGACCAACATGGTGGCCCTCGACACCAACGACGACTTGTCGCTGCGCGGCCTGCCGCTGGAACGGGTCCAGTACTTCCTGAACGGCCTGCTGGTGCCGGCCACGCCCTTCGGCACGGCCAACGTGGAGCCCTACGGGATGGAGCGCATCGAGGTGCTGAAGGGGCCGTCGTCGATGTTGTACGGGCAGAGCACCTCGGGCGGGCTGGTGAACGCGGTGTCCAAGCGGCCCCCGGAGGTGAGCCAGCGCGAGGTCCAGGTGGGGCTGGGCAGCGACGCGCGCAGGCAGGCGGCGTTCGACGTGGGCGGGCCGCTCAGCCCGCAGGGCGATTGGTCGTACCGGCTGACGGGGCTGGAGCGGCGCAGCAGGTCGATAGTCGAATTCGTGCGCGACGACCGGACGTTCCTGGCGCCGGCGCTGACCTGGCGGCCGTCGGCGCGGACCCGCGTGACGCTGCTGGCCAGCACTCAGTCGGACGACGCGGGCCACAGCGTCGGCACGCAGTCGATGCTGCCGCTGTCGGGCATCCTGCTGCCCAACCCCAACGGCACGATCGCGCGCAACACCTACGGCGGCGAGCCTGGCTTCGACCTGAACAAGACCAAGCAGCACACCCTGGGCTACGAGCTGGACCACGCCTTCGACGACAGCTGGACCCTGCGCCAGCGGGCCCGCGTACACCGCATCACGTCAAGGCTCAACAACACGGTGGGCCTGTTCGGCCTGGACCCGAGCGATCAGCGGACGCTGTACCGCGGTGCCTTTGCCTCCGAAGCCGGCAGCACCTTGGCGGCGGTCGACACCAGCCTGCAGGCCAAGTGGGGGCAGGCAGGGGCCGAGCACACCAGCGTGGTGGGGCTCGACCTGCAGCGCGTGCGGGTGAGCGAGCTGGAGTACTTCGGCCCGGCGCCCTCGATCGACATCTTCGCGCCGGTGTACGGGGCCGAGGTGACGCGGGCCGCCACGCCCTACACGCACCAGGATTTCCAGTCGCGCCAGACGGGTGTCTACGCGCAGGACGAGCTCAGGCTCGACAAGCGCTGGCTGCTGACCCTGGGCCTGCGCCGGGACGAGACGCGCACCCGCGTGGACGACCACCTGCTGGCGACGACGGCCGAGCCGACGGCCCGCCAGACCAGCTGGCGCGCGGGGGCGGGCTACCTGCTGGGCAACGGCGTGATGCCCTACGTGAGCGCGGCCACCTCGTTCCAGCCCAACGTGACGCCGAACCCCTACGGCGCGCCGTTCGCGCCGACCCGGGGCAAGCAGTACGAGGCCGGCGTGAAGGTGCAGCCGGCTGGCAGCAACAGCCTGTACACGGCGGCCCTGTTCGACCTGAGGCAGCGAGACACACTCACCGCAGACCCCGACCAGATCAACCACCCGCTGGGCAAGCTGCAGATCGACGAATTCCGCTCGCGCGGGCTGGAGCTGGAGGCCAAGACCCCGCTGACGCGCTCGCTGGACCTGGTGGCGGCCTACACCTACCTGGACGCGAAGTTCACGCGCAGCCAGGCCGACAACGTCGGCAACGGACCGGGGGGTGTGCCGGCGCACAGCGCGGCCCTGTGGCTGGACTACAAGGCCACGCGCGCGCTGAGCGTCGGGGGTGGCGTGCGGTACATGGGCCGGCGGCCGAACTCGGACATGAATCCTGAGCGCTACATGCAGCCGGCCTTCACGATGGTCGACGCGGCGCTGCGCTACGAGATCAACCGGGTCGAGCTGGCCCTGAGCCTGCACAACCTCACGGACAAGGTCTCGCTGGATTGCGCGGGGCAGCAGTGCTGGTACGGGCCGGGGCGGACGGTGCTGGGCACGGCGACCTACCGCTGGTAGGCGGCCGGGCGGCTTGCGTCGGCGGGCGGGCCGGCGCAAGCGCATGAAGACATGAAGTTGACACAATCCCTCCCTATCGTGCCCGGTTCGACAGACTTACTGATGCATTCGTCACGATGCATGAATGTCCATGAACTCTCGGGCGCGCGTTCTCTGGCCGGCGGGGCTTGTCCGGCCCTCTTCGGATTCCCCTGGCGGCTGCGATGACGTCGCCCACCATCGCCTGAGCCATCCGGCTCCCGGTCTTCAAGGCCCTACCGCGGCGCATGACCGCCGGTCGCGGGCCGTCTTGTCCTGACTCGCTTTTTCAACGGAACACCTGCCGATCCATCTGCCTGTACGGCGGATGGCGCCAGCGTGCGGCCGCAGTTTCGCGCCTCTGCGTGAGGCTGTGTTTGATCCGCAGAGCCCATCCCGCGGGCTCTGGTGTCGTCCTTGTGCTCCTTCCAACCCGGTGGGCTTGCCCGCCTTTCAAAAGAAAGAGAAGAACGTGAGATCCAAGCTCAAGACAAGCCTCCCTGCCAAGCACAACACCCGCCTGCGCTGCTTGTGGCTGCTGGCCGCGCCGCTGCAGTTCCTGGCCGCCGGTGCGCAGGCCCAGGCCAGTGGGACTGGCGCGACAGAGACCGCGCTGCCGGCGATCCGTGTCCAGGGCGAACGCGAGCCCGCCGCGCCGCTGGCCAAGCGCAGCAGCACGGCCACCAAGACCGACACGCCCCTGGTCGAGACGCCGCAGTCGATCTCGGTGGTCACGGGCGAGGAGATGCAGGCGCGGGGCGCCGCGAATGTGCGCGATGCGCTGGGCTACACCGCGGGTGTGACCGGCATGGTCTCCCTGGATACGAATGACGACTTGTCGCTGCGCGGCTTTCCGATGGACCGCATCAAGTACTTCCTGAGCGGCCTGCTGGTGCCAGCCACGCCCTTCGGCACGGCCAACGTGGAGCCCTACGGGATGGAGCGCATCGAGGTGCTGAAGGGGCCGTCGTCGATGTTGTACGGGCAGAGCACCTCGGGCGGGCTGGTGAACGCGGTGTCCAAGCGGCCCCCGGAGGTGAGCCAGCGCGAGGTCCAGGTGGGGCTGGGCAGCGACGCGCGCAAGCAGGTGGCGTTCGACGTGGGCGGGCCGCTCAGCCCGCAGAGCGAGTGGTCGTACCGGCTGACGGGGTTGGAGCGGCGCAGCAGGACGATGGTCGAATTCGTGCGCGACGACCGGACGTTCCTGGCACCTGCGCTGACCTGGCGGCCGTCGGCGCGGACCAGCCTGACGCTGCTGGCCAGCACCCAGCGGGACGACGCAGGCCACAGTGGCGGCACGCAGGCGCTGTTGCCGCTGTCGGGCATCCTGCTGCCCAATCCCAACGGCACGGTCTCGCCCGGCACCTATGGCGGTGAGCCCGGCTTCGACGGCAAGAAGATCAAGCAACATGCGCTCGGCTACGAGCTGGCGCATGCCTTCGGCGACACCTGGACGCTGCAGCAGCGCGCGCGCGTGGATCGGCTGAAGGCGGACGTGCACCAGACGGTGGGTTTCTTCGGTCTGGACCCCAGCGATGGCCGCACCCTGTACCGCGGTGCCTTTGTCTCGGACGGCGGGGACACCGCCGCTTCGGTCGACACCAGCCTGCAGGCCAAGTGGGGGAACGGGCGCGTCGAGCACACCAGCCTGGTGGGCCTGGATGTGCGGCGCGAGCGGGTGAGTGAGCTGGAATACTGGGGGCCGGCGCCCACGATCGACATCTTTGCACCCGTGTACGGGGCCGAGGTGACGCAACCGTCCACGCCCTACAGCCACCAGAACTTCCTGTCGCGCCAGACGGGCCTGTACCTGCAGGACCAGATGAAGATCGACCAGCGCTGGCTGCTGACCCTGGGCCTGCGCCGGGACGAGGCACGCACCCGGGTGGACGACCACCTGATGGGTGTCACGACCCGGCCCAGGGAGCGCCAGACCAGCTGGCGCGCGGGTGCCAGCTACTTGCTGGGTGGTGGCGTGGCGCCCTACGTGAGCGCGGCCACCTCGTTCCAGCCCAACACGACGCCCAATCCTTTCGGCGAACCGTTCAAGGCGGCGCGGGGCAGGCAGTACGAGCTGGGCGTGAAGGTGCAGCCACCCGGCAGCAACAGCCTGTACACGGCCGCGCTGTTCGACCTGACCCAGCGCAACACGCTCACCGCGGACCCGGACCAGATCAACCACCCGCTGGGACGGCTGCAGGTCGACGAGTTCCGCTCGCGCGGGCTGGAGCTGGAGGCCAAGACTTCGCTGACGCGCTCGCTGGACCTGGTGGCGGCCTATACGTACCTGGACGCGAAGTTCACGCGCAGCCAGTTGGACAACCTGGGCAACGGATTCTGGGGCATCCCGGCCAACAGCGGAGCCCTGTGGCTGGACTACAAGGCCACGCGTGCGCTGAGCATCGGCGGCGGCGTGCGCCGGATGGGCCAGCGGCCCACGTCGGACATGAACATGTGGCGCTACATGCAACCGGCCTTCACGATGGTCGACGCGGCGGTGCGCTATGAGGTCGACCACGTGGCGCTGGCGCTGAGCCTGCACAACCTCACCGACAAGGTCGTGACGGATTGCGGGCAGCAATGCTTCTACAGCGCGGGCCGCAGTGTCCTGGGGACGTTGACGTACCGGTGGTGAGGGGAGGAACGGTTCGCATCCTGCGATACCTCAGGACGAACGGGATTCACGCGGTCCCTCAACCACCGGTTACGCGGTCCCTCAACCACCCGTTCGCGCTGAGCTTGCCGAAGCGTGTGCAAGCGCGCACCTGTACGTTCTTGCAATCTGCTGACAAGGCGTATCGACAAGACTTCAACGACGACGCGTCACACCGGGTCCTCATGGTTTGACAGGCATGGTGACATCGGGCATACCTGTGGCCCGGCCGCGCGGCCGGGCCTTTACCATTAGAGGCATAAATCGTAAAGTGGCGTAAAACTAAATCAAACGTTTGATTAACTTGCTATGCTGCCGGGCATGACGACGAATGAGGTTCCTCCCATGGCCGGCTCCCTGGCCGCCGCCGCCCGCCCTGTCCGAACGGACGGCGAGCAGTCGCGTGAGCGGCTGCGCCAGGCGGCGCTCGCCCTGTTCGCCCACCAGGGCTACAGCAAGACCTCGACGCGCGAGATCGCCGAGGCCGCCCACACCAACGTGGCAGCCATCAGTTATTACTTCGGTGACAAGGCCGGCCTGTACCGCGCCGTGTTTGCCGAGCCGCGTGGCGTGCTGGAAGAACGGCTGGCCCGCATGGCCGACCCCGGCCTGTCGCTCGAGGAGGGACTGCACGTGTTCATGCAGGGCTTCATCGAGCCGCTGCGCGAAGGCGAGCAGGCGCGCCTGTGCATGAAGCTCCACATGCGCGAGATGCTCGAGCCCACGGGGCTGTGGGAAGAAGAGATCACCCAGGACATCGCCCCCCAGCACGCCGCCCTGGCGCGCCTGCTGGTGAGGCACCTGGGCCTGGCCCGGGTGGATGACGAACTGCACCGCCTGGCGGTGGCCATCGCCGCACTGGGGGTGTACCTGCATGTGGGTGGCGAGATCACGGACGTGCTGGCGCCGCGCCTGAACCGCGGCGCGCAGGCCCTGGACGACTGGGCCGACCGCCTGGTGATGTATGCCATGGCCATGGTCGAGGCCGAGCGCGCACGTCGTCGCGGCGTCACGCGCCACGCCCCGCGTGCTCGCGCGGGTGGCCCCAAGCTCAACAAGAAGAAGGAGGCCTGAGGCCATGCGGCAGCGTTGCAGTCATGTCGTGCAGGGCGTTGTGCTGGCGGCCGCTGTGCTGGCCGCGGGTTGCGCCTCTTCGCCGGCCCCGGCCCCCGCGAGCCCGAAGACGGTGGCGCCACCGGCGTGGGACAGCCCCTTGCCCGAGGCCGGCCCCGAGGCGATGGCCGACCTGACGCGCTGGTGGCAGCAGTTCGATGACCCGCTGCTGTCGCAACTGATCGATTCGGCCCAGGCACTCAGCCCCACCGTGGCCAGCGCAGGCCTGCGCATCGAGCAGGCCCGCCAGGCCTCGGTGGCCGCGGGGGCCACGCTGCAGCCCGGCCTCGGCGCCCAGGCCAGCGCCTCGCGCGGCCGGCCCGATCTGGTCACTCCGGTGGCCAGTCTGCAAAGCGCCAGCCTGCAGGCGAGCTGGGAACTCGACGTGTTCGGTGCCAACCGCGCCGGCCAGCAGGCCGCCCAGGCCCGCCTTGACGGCGCCCAGGCCGGCTGGCACGACGCGCGCGTGATCGTGGCGGCCGAGGTGGCACAGGCCTATCTCTCGCTGCGCACCTGCGAAGCCATGCTCGTGCCGGTCGAGGCGGATGCTCGCTCGCGCCAGGACACCGCCCAGCTCATCACCACGAGCGCCCAGGTCGGGCTGAACACCCATGCCAATGCCGCGCTGGCCCGCGCCAGTGCCTCTCAAGGCCAGATGCAGCTCGTCACGCAGCGCTCGCAGTGCCAGCTGGCCCAGCAATCCTTGCTGGCCCTGACCGGCTGGACACCCCAGCGCCTGCGGGAGGCCATCGGCCCGCGCACCGCGCGCCTGCCCAAGCCCTCGGGGCTGAAGGTGGCGGTGGTGCCGGCGCAGGTGCTGGCCCAGCGGCCCGATGTGTTCGCAGCCGAGCGCGCCGTGCTGGCGGCCGAGGCCGAGGCGGTGCAGTCCAAGGCCCTGCGGTACCCGCGCATCGGCCTGCAAGGCAGCGTCGGCCGCAGCCGCATGGAGATGGGCGGCAGCGCCCAGAGCGGCCCGGTGTGGTCGGTGGGGCCGGTGAGCATCACCTTCCCGATTCTCGACGGCGGCCTGCGCGAGGCCAACGTGCGCCTGGCCCAGGCCCAGGTGGAGGAAGCCCGGGTGCGCTATGCCGCCACCCTGCGGCGCGCCGTCCAGGAGGTCGAGGAAGCCCTGATCCAGCTGCAGAGCGCCGGCGAACTCCAGGCCCATGCCCAGGCGGCGGTGACCGGCTACAACCAGTCGTTCCAGGCCATGCAGGCGCGCTTCCGCGTCGGCAGCGCCAGCCTGCTCGAGCTGGAAGACACCCGCCGCAGCCTGTTCCAGGCGCAGAGCAGCTGGATCAGACTGCAGCAATCCCAGGTGGCGGCCTGGATCGCCTTGTACCGTGCCCTCGGCGGTGGCTGGGATGCCGCCGGGTCGGCGGCGTCCACCGCTGCTTCCTCATCCCCCACCGCTGTTTCCTTGGCCCCTCCGACACCATGACTCAGACCACTTCCTCTTCATCTCCTGAGCTTTCTGCGTCTTCCCGGCGGTCGTCCGCACGGCGTGGCGGTGCCCGGCGCGCCGTGGCGCTGGCGGCCGCGTGCGGCCTGCTGGGCCTGGGTCTCCCGGCCTGTGGGCCCGACAAGCCGCCGGCCGAGATGGCCGCGCCCGGCGCGGGCCCGGGCAAGGAAGGCGGGCAGGCCCTGACGGTCAGCACTGTGCAGACCACGGTGGTCTCGCTGCCTTACCGTCTGTCGGCCAATGGCGACATCAGCGCCTGGCAGGAGGCCAGCATCGGCTCACAGTCCAACGGGCTGACCCTGAAGGAGGTGCTGGTCAATGTGGGCGACACCGTCAAGCGCGGCCAGGTGCTGGCCCGCTTCGACGGCGAGATGGTGCAGGCCGAGGTGGCACAGCTGCGCGCCACGCTGGCCGAGGCCGAGGCCGCGCATGCCGAGGCGGCGGCCAACGTGGAGCGCGTGCGGGCCCTGGAGGCCAACACCCGCAGCCGGCGCCTGGTGCTGACCGACGACGGCGTGGGCCTGAGCGACCCCGGCGCGGGTGCCTTGAGCGCCCAGCAGGTCGATCAGTACCTGACGGCCGAGCGCACCGCCAAGGCCCGGGTGGCCGCGCAGCGCGCCGCCCTGCAGGCGCAGCAGCTGCGCCTGTCGCACGCCCAGCTGCTGGCGCCTGACGATGGCGTCATCTCGGCCCGCCAGGCCACGGTTGGCGCGGTCGTGCCGGCGGGCCAGGAGCTGTTCCGCCTGATCCGCCAGGGGCGCCTGGAGTGGCGCGCCGAGGTCAACGCGCAGGAGATGGGCCGCGTGAAGGCCGGCGACCCGGTGACGCTGCGGGTGGACGAGGACAACTTGAAGGGCGTGGTGCGCCAGGTGGCGCCCACCGCCGACCCGCAGACCCGCAACGCCCTGGTCTATGTCGACCTGCCCGCCGCCGAGGTGCGCCGCGCGGGCGTCAAGGCCGGCATGTTCGCGCGCGGCGAGTTCGACCTGGGCGCCAGCCAGGCCCTGACCCTGCCGCAGTCCGCGGTGATGCTGCGCGACGGCTTCAGCACGGTGATGCGGGTGGACTCGCAGGGCACGGTGCGTCAGCTCAAGGTGGAGGTGGGACGCCGCGTGGGCGACCGCGTCGAGATCCTCAACGGCCTGCCAAACGATGTCCAGGTGGTGGCCTCGGGCGTGGGCTTCCTGTCCGATGGGGACAAGGTGCACGTCGTGAATCCCCCCGCCGGCTCCGGCAGCGCGGCCGAGCTGGCTTCGGCCGCCTCCGCCACCACCACGCCGCCCTGAGCGGCGCCCCGCCCGAGCCTTGGGCCCAGAGAAGAAAGCAGAAAGCGCCGTTCCCATGATGAATGTCTCCAGCTGGTCGATCCGCAACCCGATTCCCGCGGTGTTGCTGTTCATCCTGCTCACCCTGGTGGGCCTGATGGGCTTCCGGGGCATGAAGATCCAGAATTTCCCCGACATCGACCTGCCCACGGTCACCACCACGGTGGCCTGGCCGGGCGCCTCGCCGGCCCAGCTCGAGACCGAGGTGGCGCGCAAGATCGAGAACGGGCTGGCCACCTTGCAAGGCGTCAAGCACATCTACACCACGCTGCGCGACGGCAGCGCCATCATCAGCACGGAGTTCCGGCTGGAGAAGCCCACCCAGGAGGCGGTGGACGACGTGCGGGCGGCGGTGGCGCGGGTGCGCTCGGACCTGCCCTCGGAGGTGCGCGACCCGGTGGTGGCGAAGATGGAGCTGTCGGGGATGCCGATCCTGACGTACACGATCGGCAACCGGCCCGAGGGCGGGCAGCGCGACGAAGAAGCTTTGAGCTGGTTCGTCGACAACACGGTGACCAAGGCGCTGCTGAGCGTGCGCGGGGTGGGGGCGGTGTCTCGGGTGGGCGGGGTGACGCGCGAGGTGCGCGTGGCGCTGGACCCGCTGAGGCTGCAGGCGCTGCGGGCGACGGCGGCGGACGTGTCCAAGCAGCTCCAGCAGATCCAGCAGGAGGCCTCGGGCGGGCGCACGGACGTGGGCGGGGCGGAGCAGTCGGTGCGCACGATCGCCACGGTGCAGACGGCCGAGGCGCTGGGGCGCATGGAGGTGAGCCTGTCGGACGGGCGGCGCATCCGGCTGGACCAGGTGGCGGAGGTGCGCGACACGGTGAGCGAGCCGCGCTCGCTGGCGCTGCTCAACGGGCAGCCGGTGGTGGGCTTCGAGGTCTCGCGCAGCCGCGGCGCGGGCGAGGTGGAGGTGGCGCAGGGGGTGCGCGAGGCGCTGGACAAGCTCAAGGCGCAGCACCCGGACGTGGTGATCACGGAGGCGTTCAACTTCGTGGACCCGGTGGAGGAGGGCTACCAGGGCTCGATGATGCTGATGTGGGAGGGGGCGGCGCTGGCGGTGCTGGTGGTGTTCCTGTTCCTGCGCGACGCGCGGGCCACGCTGGTGGCCACGGTGGCGCTGCCGCTGTCGGTGATCCCGACCTTCGGGGCGATGTACCTGATGGGCTTCACGCTGAACGTGGTGACGCTGCTGGCGCTGTCGCTGGTGGTGGGGATCCTGGTGGACGACGCGATCGTGGAGATCGAGAACATCATGCGCCACCTGCGCATGGGCAAGACGCCGTACCAGGCGGCGATGGAGGCGGCCGACGAGATCGGGCTGGCCGTGATCGCCACGACGTTCACGCTGGTGGCGGTGTTCCTGCCGACGGCGTTCATGTCGGGGGTGCCAGGCAAGTTCTTCGTGCAGTTCGGCTGGACGGCGGCGATCTCGGTGCTGTTCTCGCTGGTGGTGGCGCGCATGCTCACGCCGATGATGGCGGCGTACTGCATCAAGGCGCTGCACAAGGAGGCGGCCGAGCCGGCGTGGATCACGCGCTACATGCGCTGGGTCCAGGCCTGCCTGCGCCACCGCGTGCTCACCACGCTGGCGGCACTGGGCTTTCTGGTGGTCTCGTTCGCGCTGGTGGGTTTCCTGCCGCAGGGCTTCATCCCGCCGGACGACCTGTCGCAGACCCAGGTGACCGTCGAGCTGCCACCCGGCAGCACCCTGCGCCAGACCACCGCCCTGGCCGAGCAGGCCCGCGTCATCGTGCAGCGCAACCCGCACATCCGGATGGTCTACACCGCGGTGGGCGGCGGCAACACCGGGGGCGACCCCTTCATGCCACGTGGTGGCGGTGAGGTGCGCAAGGCCACCCTGACCATCAACATGACCCCGCGCAAGGAGCGCGGCGGCGTCAGCAAGCAGCAGGTCGAGGCCGCGCTGCGCGTGGGCCTGCGCGACCTGCCGGGGGCGCGCGTGCGGGTGGGGCTGGGCGGCTCGTCGGAGAAGTACATGCTGGTGCTGTCCGGCGAGGACGGGCGCACGCTGTCCGAGCATGCGCAGAAGGTGGAGCGCGAGCTGCGCAGCATCCCGGGCATCGGCAACGTCAGCTCGACCGCTAGCCTGGTGCGCCCCGAGCTGGTGGTGCGGCCCGACACGGCCAAGGCCGCCGACCTGGGCGTGACCACCGCGGCCATCGCGCAGACGCTGCGCATCGCCACGGCGGGCGACTACGAGCAGTTCCTGCCCAAGCTCAACCTGGCGCAGCGCCAGGTGCCGATCGTGGTGCGCCTGCCCGACGCGGCGCGCACCGACCTCGACCTGCTGTCGCGCCTGTCGGTGCCGGGCGCGCGCGGGCCGGTGCTGCTGGGGCAGGTGGCCCGCCTCAGCCTGGACAGCGGCCCGGCGCAGATCGACCGCTACGACCGGCTGCGCAACGTCAACTTCGAGGTCGAGCTGAACCAGCAGCCGCTGGGCGAGGTGGAACGCCAGGCGATGGCCCTGCCGAGCCTGAAGTCCCTGCCGCCCGGGGTGGCGCAGAACGCGGTCGGCGACGCCGAGGCCATGGCCGAGCTGTTCGGCAGCTTCAGCCTGGCGATGGGCACGGGCGTGCTGTGCATCTACATCGTGCTGGTGCTGCTGTTCAAGGACTTCGTGCAGCCGGTGACGATCCTGGCCGCGCTGGTGCTGTCCATCCCTGGCGCCTTCCTGGCGCTGTTCGTCACGCACCAGGCGGTGTCGATGCCCTCGATGATCGGCTTGATCATGCTGATGGGGATCGCCACCAAGAACTCGATCCTGCTGGTGGAGTACGCCATCATGGCGCGCCGCGACCACGGCCTGTCGCGCTGGGACGCGCTGCTCGACGCCTGCCACAAGCGCGCCCGCCCGATCGTCATGACCACCATCGCGATGGGCGCGGGGATGCTGCCGATCGCACTGGGGCTGGGGGTCGACCCGAGCTTCCGCGCGCCGATGGCGATCGTCGTGATCGGCGGGCTGATCACCTCCACCTTCCTGAGCCTGCTCGTGATCCCGGTGCTGTTCACCTACGTGGACGACCTGGTGCAGTGGATGCGGCGCTGGCGGCGTCCGCGGGACGAGGGTGGCAGCAAGGGGCCGGTCGGCCCGGAGTTGGCCAGGGCGGCCTGAGGGGCAGGGGGTCTGGGCGGATGACCAGCGGCGCTTCGGCACCGCCTCATCAGGTCATGGTGACACGGATGTTCCTCGCCCCCGATGTCAGCCCCATGAAAGCCCGTGGGTTGCCTTGCAACGGCGGGAAGACGGCGACGGTCCATTGCGGTGCCGCGGCCCGGTCCCGGCCTGCTTGTCTGCCTGCCCGCCTGCCTATTCTTCCAGCAGCAGCCCGCGCTGCCACAGCGGCCAGGCCTGCTCGAACGGGTCGTCCCCGCTGGCGAAGACCGCGGGGTCGGCCGTCAGCCGCAGCCAGGCGCGCGTGTCGTGGTGGGCGCCGGGCAGGGGTTGATCCTCCCGCACCTGGCTGTACCAGGCGTGCACTTGCTGGTATTGCGCCGGATGGTGCTTCAGCGTCCAGGCCAGGCCCACCAGGTCGGCGTAGCCTTCCTCGCGCCGCGTCTCGCGCATTTCACGGCGCAGCTCGGCGATGTCCTTGGCCTCGTCGGGCGGTTCTTCGGCGGCGTCCACGAAGCCGGCCGGCAAGGTGTGCCAGGCCCCTTGGACGTAGCGCCAGCAGTGGCCCAGCTCATGCGCCACCATCGACTCGACGACGGGGCCCAGCAGCGCCGGCTCGATGCGCGACAGCGTGGCCTCGGCCTCAGGGTTGCCTCGCATCGACAGCACCAGCTTGCAGCGCTGGTTCACGTAGCCCATCGCCAGCGGTGCGTCGCCGGGCTTGGCCTGGGGCTGCACCACGATGTCCAGCGGGAGCTTGTGCTCCCGTGCATAAGTCACGACCGGCCACCCGGCCTTGAGCCAACGCATCTCGGTGTCGGTCAGCTCGGCCGCCGTCGCGGGGCGCGAGGGCAGGAGGACCAGGGCCGTGGTGAGCAGCGACAAGGCGGCGGTGAAGAAGGCGCGTGGGGAGGGACGCAGGGCGGGCAGGGGCGGGGGGATGAGGCACGTCATCCATCCATTGGACCCGGTTGCGCCTCGGAGCGGGCGCGGATAAGCCCTGGCAAGAGGGCTCAGTTCGCGGCTTAGCGCACACATCTGCTCGGAAAGGGGGCGAGGCCACGGGATTGGCCCTCGGTGCGCAGCAGCCCCCACCCCAGCCCTCCCCCAGCGGGGGGAGGGCTGGGGTGGGGGCGCGGCCGTCGCAGTCAGCTACCTGTTCTTGTCCACGCTGTCACCCCGTCAGCACGGCGACGTTGCGTGCCAGCAGCGCCAGGGCCTCGGGATGTCCCTGCGCATGGCCGTGCAGCCAGGAGAACATCTCGTAGGCCAGCAGCGGTCGCTTGCACTCGTTGTGCTGGTAGACGGCGAAGTTGCACACCGCGAGGAACATGGCCTGGAACAAGGTGTACTCGCCATGGGGGTCCAGGGCCAGCAGCCGGTCGGCGGCATCGCGCAGCCGCACCCAGGCGCGATGCTCCACCAGGGCCTCGAGGCTGTGCTGCGCCGCCGTGCGCTCGCGGTAGTCCGCGCACTGCGCCTCGACGTCGGCGAACAGCCGGTCGCGCACGCGGCGCACCGCGTCGGCCACGACGGCCCCGCCGCCATCGTCCGCCGTGGCCTCACCCAGCCGCGCCGCCAGCTGCGGCGAGCGTTCCAGCAGTGGCACGACCAGCTCGACCAGGCGCTCCCGGCAGGCCGCAAGAACCGTGTCTGCCGCAGGCTGCAGGCGCAGGGCCGCGCTGCCGATGCCCTTCGGGGCCAGGCGCTGCTCGAGGTGTGCCCGTGTTGCCGCGGACCCGAACCATGCACCGGCCGCGGCGATGGCCTGGGCCAGGGCGGGCGCGTCGTGTGTGCCGCGGCGCAGGGCCTCGGCCAGCCGGCCCAGTGCCTGGGGCAGGTCGGCAGGGGCGCAGGCGCCAGGGACGGACTGGGTCGGCGTGGGCCTGCTCGCCCGGGGCGCCGCCAGTGCACGTTGCAGCAACGGCCAGGTGGCGCGCCAGTGCGGTGTCGACAGCCAGGCCAGCCACAGCCGCCAGTCCGCCGGGGCCGGCACGAGGCCTTCCAAGCGCGCAGCCATCTGGCCCACCGCGTGCGACCAGCCGGGGACGGGGCCGTACCGCAGCCCGAGGGTGGCGGCCTCGTCCCAGCAGTCCCGGCGCACGGCGTCGGCGATGAGCCATTGACGCGCCTCGGCCCGTGCCCGTGGCATCAGGCCCTGCGCGGGCAGGCGGTGGGCCCACCACAGCAGGCTGCGCGCCTGGGCCACGTCACCCCGCATTGCCATCAGCAGGCCGGCCGCGACCAGGCCCGCACCGCCGAGTGCTTTCTCGCGCATCAGCTGCTCCTCCAGCCAGCCCAGGGTGGCGAGGGTCCGCGGCGAGCGTTGGCGGCGGGCCAGTGCCAGTGCCCCCAGCAAGACCGCGCCGCCACGCCGGTCGGCGCTGAACGCCAGCGGGTGCAGCAGCCGGGTCAGGGCATGCGCGACCCGGGCCCACCCCAGCGGGATGGCCACCCCCCGGATGAAGACACTCGGCAGCGCGAAGGCACTCATCCCCACCCCCAGCAGCACCACCGCCGCCACGGGCTGAGGCCGTTCGATCGCCCACAGCTGGGCCAGCAGGATGGCGGCCAGCCCGAGGCCAAGGCCTTTGAGCAGCACGACCCGGGCGACAGGGGACATCGGCCGTCCGTTGCTGTTCCGGTTCAGCAGCCACACCAGCAACCACACGACGGGAATGACCGGCAGCATCAGGCCCCCCACTTCCAGCCCAGCAGGCGCAGGTGCAGGGGCGGCTGCAAGGTGCGGGTGTCTTCGCCGGCAGCAGCGGGCGCTTCGGTGCCGGCGGCCTGCGTCGAAGGGGCCGGGGCGATGTCCGCCCACAGGGCGTGCAGCAGGCGCTGGGCCGGGTCGCGCAGGGCGGCGAGCGCGTCGCGCACGGCCTCGGCGTCGCGCGTGAGCGGCCCGAAGGGGGTGTCGCAGCGGGCCGCGTCGGCGCTGCCCACCGTCAGCAGGCCCAGCAGCCGTTGCCCGGTGCGTTCGATCTCGAGCGGCGTGGCGGTGGGCGCCAGGCCCAGCACGAAGAAGGGGTTGCGCCGCCACGCGGCCAGGAAGTCGTCCTGCTCCCGCGGGCCGGCGCCCGCCTCGCTGCCCGAGGTCATTGCCGTCAACGCCTGCGCACGCTGGAGCCGTGGCCCAGCTGCTGCTCGGCCCGGTCGACCGGCTGCAGTGCCCAGAGTTCACGCACGATGCGCTCCAGCGCCGCCGGGTCGCGCTGGCGCCGCGCGAACTGGCCCTGCTGGACCAGCTCGGCGGCGCGCCGCACGTCGGTGGCCTCGCCGACCTGGGAGGCGGCGTGGGCGAACTCGTTGTCCCAGGCACCCGGATCGCGGTAATAGGCCGCCGCCGTCAACTGGCGGATGACGCCCAGCTGGCGCTCGACCTCACCCGCGTCCTGCGCCAGGAACGCGCGGCGAGCGGCCTGGTAGGCACGCTCCAGCGTGGCCTTCTCGGGCTCGCTGCCGTACTGCGCCAGCCAGCTGACCGCGACGGCGTAACCCTCCTCGAGCTTGGCCTCCAGCTCGGGCCAGGCGCGCTCGGCCTCGACCTCGGCCAGCATGGCGTCGAACTCCGACAGCTCGCGGCGCACCTGTTCACCCGCGTCCAGGTCGCCCCCGCGCGCCGCGGCGATGCTGCGCTCCACGTCCTGCAGCCGCGGCAGCACCGTCGACAGCCGCACCACGTTCTTGCTGGTGTGCGATTGGAACGCCGAGCGGGTCAGCAGCTCAGCACGCGCGCGCAGCTTGTGCAGGGTCTCGGCCATGGCCTCGACCGACAGCTGCGGGGTCACCAGCAGCGCCACCTGGTCGAAGACCTGCTCCAGGCCGACGATGCGCGCCGTGGCCCGCAGCTGGCCGGCGCGGTCGAGCTCGAGCGTGAGTTCGATCTCGGTGCCCGCAGGCAGGGCCTCGCGCAGCGCCGAGGCGGGGATCTCCAGCGTGCCGACCAGGCGGCACAGGTGGGCCCAGGCGAACTCGCCCTGCACGATCGGCAGCCGCAGCGCCGGTCCGCTGTCGGCGGGGCTGACGCTCTCCACGGTGTGCAGGGTGAAGCTGCGCCGGATCGGCAGCGGCGAGCCGCGCTCGAAGTAGACCTGGCGCCGGTCGTTGGCCAGCGCCACCCCGATCGAGCGCGACAGCGGCGGCTCGCCGAGCGTGAGGCCGTGGGTGATTGAGAAGTGCGGCGGCACCAGGGCGACCTCGCGGCCGTCGGGTTGCAGGGCGAACACGTCGAAGCGTGTGGTCTGGCGGGCCTGCAGGTTGAGCATGAGCGCGAAGGTGCCCTGTGCGTCGCAGGCTGTGGGTTCGCTCTGCCAGCCGCCGTCCCCGCGCCGCACCCGCACCTGCACCTGCGGCGCCCCGGCGCCCGCCGCCGGCGGATCGAGCAGCTTGCCGACGACGAAGGGGGAGAGGTCGGAGGTCATGGTGGGGAACTGCAGCCACACGCGCGGGCCGCGCGGCGCGGCCGCCGCCGCGGCGGCGGGCCGGCCATCGAGCCCCACCGTGCCTGCGAACAGCGCCGCGCCCTGCGCCACCAGCGTCATCGGGTCGAAGCCCTCGCCGACCC
>CBINPE010000047.1:0-31181 GCA_966252435.1 uncultured Burkholderiales bacterium
CCTTGTCGAGGCCGTAGGCCAGCGCGGCTGCCGTCGGCTCGTTGACCAGCCGCAGCACTTCGAGGCCGGCCACGCGCGCGGCATCGCGGGTCGCGGTGCGCGCGGCATCGTCGAAATAGGCGGGCACGGTGATGACGGCGCCGAACAGCTCGTCATCAAAGGTGTCCTCGGCCCGCTGCCGCAATGTCGCGAGGATCTCGGCCGACACCTCGACGGGCGACTTCGGGCCGTCCACGGTCTGCAGTTGCAGCATGCCCGGCGCGTCGATGAAGTCGTAGGGCAACTGGGTGCGCTCCTGCACGTCGCGCAGGCCGCGCCCCATGAAGCGCTTGACCGAGACGATGGTGTTGTGCGGATCGCCCGCCGCTTCCGCCAGGGCCTCAGCGCCGATCTGCCGCCGCCCGCCGGGCAGGTAGCGCACCGCCGAGGGCAGGATCACCCGGCCGGCCTCGTCGGGCAGGCACTCGGCCACGCCGTGCCGCACCGCCGCCACCAGCGAATGCGTGGTGCCCAGGTCGATGCCGACCGCGATGCGCCGTTGGTGTGGATCGGGCGCACCGCCCGGTTCGGAGATTTGCAGCAGTGCCATGGTGAAAAAACTCAGTCGGTCATCGAGCCATCAAGAGAGAAGAAAAGTGCAGTCCGCAGGGCTCACGCCGCCGCGCCGTCCTGCTGGGCCAGGCGGCGGCCCAGGTCCTGGCGCAGGCGGTCGACGAACATCAGCGCGCGCACCTGCTGGGCCGCGGCGGCCGGGTCGTCCTGTTCGTCCAGCAGCTGCCCCAGCGTGCACAGGGCCTGGGCCCGGTAGG
Organism: uncultured Burkholderiales bacterium; assembly: GCA_966252435.1. Taxonomy (GTDB): domain Bacteria; phylum Pseudomonadota; class Gammaproteobacteria; order Burkholderiales; family Burkholderiaceae_C; genus CANHBY01. Next base: position 810 of record CBINPE010000047.1, read on the forward strand.
CCGCCACCTCTGCGTCCAGGGCCTGCAGCGCCGCGGGGCCGCCCGCCTCGTCCATGGCCTCGCGCCATTGCATCTGCTGCATCAGGAACTCGGGCGGCATGTGGGTGTTCGATTCCAGGCCCAGCGATTCCCCGCGCAGTTCGCAGAGGTAGGCCGCCCGCTGCAGCGGGTTCTTCAGGCGGCGGTAGGCCTCGTTCACGCGCACCGCCCACTGCATGGCGAGACGCTGGGCCGCGCTCCCCTGCGCCACGAACCTGTCCGGATGAACCTGCGCCTGCAGCGCACGCCACCGGGCATCGATCTGCGCCGGGTCCTGCTCGAAGCGCGGCGGCAGGTCGAAGAGCTCGAAATCGTTGCTGTCCAGATTCATGGTGGGAAAGAAAGCCCGTCCATCAAAGCAAACAAAAAGCGCGGGGATGCCGCGCTCGGACACGGGTACTGCGGCAGGCCCGTCGGTGGGATCAGACGCGGAAGGACTCGCCGCAACCGCAGCGATCCTTCTCCCGCGGGTTGTGGAACTTGAAGCCCTCGTTGAGCCCCTCGCGCACGAAGTCGAGCTGCGTCCCGTCGAGGTAAGGCAGGCTCTTGGGATCGACCAGCACCTTCACGCCCCGGTCCTCGAAGACCACGTCCTCGGGTGCCTGCTCATCGGCGTACTCGAGCTTGTAGGCCAGACCCGAACAGCCCGTGGTCTTGACGCCCAGGCGGATGCCCAGGCCCTTGCCGCGCCGGCTGAGGTAGCGGCTGACGTGCCGCGCGGCAGCATCGGTGAGGGTCACGGCCATGGATCAGTGCACCTGGGTCTGAGCCGCCGACTCGGCCGCCGCGGCCTGCGGCTTGTGGGCCTTGGCCCGGTAATCGTTCACCGCCGCCTTGATGGCGTCCTCGGCCAGGATGGAGCAGTGGATCTTCACCGGCGGCAGGGCCAGTTCCTCGGCGATGTGGGTGTTCTTGATGGTCAGCGCCTCGTCCAGGGACTTGCCCTTGACCCACTCGGTCACGAGCGAGCTGGAGGCGATGGCCGAGCCACAGCCGTAGGTCTTGAACTTGGCGTCCTCGATCAGCCCGGTGGCCGGGTTGACCTTGATCTGCAGCTTCATGACGTCGCCGCAGGCCGGCGCGCCGACCATGCCGGTGCCCACGCTCTCGTCGTTCTTGTCGAGCGAACCCACGTTGCGGGGGTTCTCGTAGTGTTCAACCACTTTGTCGCTGTATGCCATGGTGTTACTCCTTGCGTCTTGCGGGGACCGCTGACTCGGTCAGTGCTCGGCCCATTGAATGGTGTTGAGATCGATGCCTTCCTTGAACATGTCCCACAGGGGGGACAGCTCGCGCAGCTTGGCCACCCGCTCCTTGAGGGTGGCCACCACGTAGTCGATCTCCTCGGCGGTGCTGAAGCGGCCGATCGTCATGCGCAGCGAGGAGTGCGCGAGCTCGTCGCTGCGCCCCAGGGCGCGCAGCACGTAGCTGGGCTCCAGGCTGGCCGAGGTGCAGGCCGAACCCGAGGACACCGCGATGCCCTTGATGCCCATGATGAGCGACTCGCCTTCCACGTAGTTGAAGGACATGTTCAGGTTGTGCGGCACCCGCTGGGTGGGATGGCCGTTGAGGAACGTCTCCTCGATCGCCGACAGGCCCTTGTAGAGTCGGTCATGCAGGGCCTGCACACGCTCGATCTCGAAACCCATCTCTTCGCGGGCCAGGCGGAAGGCCTCGCCCATGCCCACGATCTGGTGGGTGGGCAGCGTGCCCGAGCGCATGCCGCGCTCATGGCCGCCGCCGTGCATCTGGGCCTCCAGGCGCACCCGCGGCTTGCGCCGCACGTACAGGGCCCCGATGCCCTTGGGCCCGTAGGTCTTGTGGGAGGCCAGGCTCATCAGGTCGACCGGCAGGGTGGCCAGGTCAATGGCGACCTTGCCCGTGGCCTGGGCCGCGTCGACGTGGAAGATGATGCCGCGCTCGCGGCACATCGTCCCGATCGCGGCGATGTCCTGGATGACGCCAATCTCGTTGTTCACGAACATGACCGACACCAGGGACGTGTCGGGCCGCATGGCATCGCGCAGCCGGTCGAGGTCGAGCAGGCCGTCCGGCTGCACGTCGAGGTAGGTGACCTCGAAGCCCTGGCGCTCCAGTTCGCGCATGGTGTCGAGCACCGCCTTGTGCTCGGTCTTGACCGTGATCAGGTGCTTGCCGCGCCCCTGGTAGAAATGCGCGGCCCCTTTCAAGGCCAGGTTGTTGGATTCGGTGGCGCCCGAGGTCCAGACGATCTCGCGCGGGTCGGCGCCGATCAGGGCCGCCACCTGCTCCCGGGCTTTTTCCACCGCCGCCTCGGCCTCCCAACCCCAGGCATGGCTGCGCGAGGCAGGGTTGCCGAAGTGTTCCCTCAGCCACGGGATCATGGCGTCGACCACGCGCTGGTCCACCGGCGTGGTGGCACCGTAGTCAAGGTAGATGGGGAAATGCGGCGTCATGTCCATGGGGCAAGGGGGAAGCGGCTGAAAAGAAAAGCGGGAGACGTTTTTGACTTACTTGCTGGTGGCCGTGTCGGTCAGGGCCGAGCCGAGGGCGAACACCGAGTTGGGGGCCGTGATCTTGATGGGCTTGACCACCGGCTGGGTGGAGATGGCGCGCTTGACGGGCTGGTCCTCGATGGACACGCCCTTGGCCAGTTGCTCTTCCACCAGTCTGCGCAGGCTGATCGAGTTGAGGTAGTCGATCATCTTGGCGTTCAGGCTTGCCCACAGATCGTGCGTCATGCACCGGCCTGCATCCTCGCCCATGCAGTTTTCCTTGCCGCCACAACCGGTGGCGTCCAGGGCCTCGTCCACGGCGACGATGATGTCGGCGACGGTGATGTCCGACGCCTTGCGGCCCAGCGTGTAACCGCCACCGGGGCCGCGCGTGCTCTCGACAAGGTCGTTGCGGCGCAGCTTGCCGAACAACTGCTCGAGGTAGGACAGGGAAATCTGCTGGCGTGCACTGATGGCGGCCAACGCCACAGGACCCGTCCCTTCCCGCAGGGCAAGGTCGATCATGGCGGTCACTGCAAAACGACCTTTGGTGGTCAAACGCATGAAGTTCTCCTGAAGCTGATAAGTGACCAGTGAATGGCTGGGCGGTGCTTCATCTCAATCCAGGGTGTCGACCCGGGGAAAACCCAGGGCCAATCCCGATAACCTTGGTCGAGTATAGCCAACACCGACTCTTTTGGTCAACCTTTGATAGGTAAGTTCCCCTATTTTCCCAGGACAAAAGGAACGGCTGCGCCATCAGAGCGTGTAAAGAAGCCCGAAAAGAAGTGCCGGCATTGAAAAGACGCGAGGCCATCCTGAGAGAGGCCGACAACGCCCCCGCCAATGATGAGCCTTCAAGCCTTGAAGCTGACCGGGACCCGCGCGAGTTCCTTACATCCGCCAGCCCTTTAATTGGCAAATCCCGTTCCCGCCAGGGCGTCATCGGCACCGGCAGCGCCAAAGGCCTGCTCCCGCAGCAGGGCCAACTGGTCGCGCAGGCGCGCCGCTTTCTCGAACTCGAGGTTGCGGGCGTGCTCGAGCATCTGCTTCTCGAGCTGCTTGATGCGCTTGCCCAGGTCCTTCTCGCTCATGGCTTCGACCTGCGCCACCGCCGGGTCGGCGCTGCGCGGCGCCTCGCCAGGCTTGTCACCGTAGACGCCGTCGATCAGCTCCTTGACGCGCTTGTGGACGCTGCGCGGCGTGATGCCGTGGGCGGCGTTGTGGGCCATCTGGCGGGCCCGCCGGCGCTCGGTCTCGTCGATGGCCCGGCGCATCGAGTCGGTGACCTGATCGGCATAGAGGATGGCCATGCCGTGCAGGTTGCGCGCCGCGCGGCCGATGGTCTGGATCAAGCTGCGCTCGGAGCGCAGGAAGCCTTCCTTGTCGGCATCCAGGATGGCCACCAGCGAGACCTCGGGAATGTCCAGCCCTTCGCGCAACAGGTTGATGCCCACCAGCACGTCGAAGGCCCCCAGACGCAGGTCGCGCAGGATCTCCACCCGCTCGACCGTGTCGATGTCGCTGTGCATGTAGCGCACCTTCACACCGTTGTCGCCGAGGTACTCGGTGAGCTGCTCGGCCATGCGCTTGGTCAGGGTGGTGATCAGCACCCGCTCCTGGCGCTCGACCCGCAGCCGGATCTCCTGCAGCACGTCGTCGACCTGGTGGGTGGCGGGGCGCACCTCGACCACCGGGTCGACCAGGCCGGTGGGCCGCGCCAGTTGCTCGACCACCTGCCCGCCCTGGTGGGTCTTGTCGGTCTCGTAGGCCGCCGGCGTGGCCGACACGAAGATCACCTGGCGCATCTTGCGCTCGAACTCCTCGAAGCGCAGGGGCCGGTTGTCCAGGGCGCTGGGCAGGCGGAAGCCGTACTCCACCAGGGTGGTCTTGCGCGCCCGGTCGCCGTTGTACATGCCGCCGAACTGGCCGATCAGCACGTGGCTCTCGTCCATGAACATCACCGCGTCCTCGGGCAGGTAGTCGACCAGCGTCGCCGGGGGCTCGCCCGGCTGGGCGCCCGAGAGGTGGCGGGTGTAGTTCTCGATGCCCTTGCAGTGGCCCAGCTCCTGGAGCATCTCCAGGTCGAAGCGGGTGCGCTGCTCCAGGCGCTGGGCCTCGACCAGCTTGCCGGCCTTGACCAGCTCGTCGAGCCGGCTGCGCAGCTCGGCCTTGATGGTGTCGATGGCGCTCACCACGCGCTCGCGCGGCGTCACGTAGTGGCTGGAGGGATAGACCGTGAAGCGGGGGATCTTCTGGCGGATGCGCCCGGTCAGCGGGTCGAACAGCTGCAGGCTCTCGACCTCGTCGTCGAACAGCTCGATGCGGATCGCCAACTCCGAGTGCTCGGCGGGGAAGACGTCGATGGTGTCGCCGCGCACGCGGAAGGTGCCGCGCGAGAAATCGATCTCGTTGCGCTGGTACTGCATGCGGATGAGCTGGGAGATGGCGTCGCGCTGGCTCAGCTTGTCGCCCACCCGCAGCGTCATCACCATGAGGTGGTAGGACTTGGGGTCGCCGATGCCGTAGATGGCCGACACGCTGGCCACGATCACCACGTCGCGCCGCTCCAGCAGGCTCTTGGTGGCCGACAGGCGCATCTGCTCGATGTGCTCGTTGATGGCGCTGTCCTTCTCGATGAACAGGTCTCGCTGCGGCACGTAGGCCTCGGGCTGGTAATAGTCGTAGTAGCTGACGAAGTACTCGACCGCGTTGCGCGGGAAGAACTCGCGGAACTCGCTGTAGAGCTGCGCCGCCAAGGTCTTGTTGGGGGCGAACACGATGGCCGGGCGGCCCACGCGGGCGATCACATTGGCCATCGTGAAGGTCTTGCCGGAGCCGGTGACGCCCAACAGCGTCTGGTAGGTCAGCCCGTCCTGGAGACCCTCGCTCAACTGGGCGATGGCATTGGGCTGGTCACCGGCCGGGGGGTAGGGCTGGAACAGCTGGAAAGGCGAATCGGGGAATCGGACGAACTCTCCCTCGGCGGGGACAGGTTCGACAGGGGCGGATCGCGTGGAGTCGGTCATGGAATGCGGGCGGGTTGGGAGCTGCGCGGAGGGAAGCACCAAAAAGAAGCACCGAAAGGCCGAGCCAGATAAAATTGCATTCTCTGCTGCTCGCCTGTCGCCAGGGCCATCCCTGAGGGTAGCCCAAGTTCGCGATCCAGGCCTACTCCCAAGGACAAGGACATCCCATGAGTTCTCTTTTCACCGCCGTGACCCTGGCGCCCCGCGACCCCATCCTCGGCCTGAACGAACAGTTCAATGCCGACCCGAATCCGGCCAAGGTCAACCTCGGCGTGGGCGTCTACTATGACGACAACGGCAAGCTCCCGCTGCTGAAGTGCGTGGCCGAGGCCGAGCGCCAGATCCAGGAGGCGGCCAAACCCCGCGGCTACCTGCCGATCGACGGCATCGCCGCCTACGACCAGGCGGTGCAGGGGCTGGTGTTCGGCGCCGACAGCGCCGTCCTCAAGGAAGGCCGCGTGGCCACCGTGCAAGGCCTGGGCGGCACCGGCGGCTTGAAGATCGGCGCCGACTTCCTGCGCCAGATCAACCCGGCCGCACAGGTGCTGATCAGCGACCCGAGCTGGGAGAACCACCGCGCCCTGTTCACCAATGCCGGCTTCAAGGTCGACACCTACCCCTACTACGACGCGGCGGCACGCGGCGTCAACGTGGAAGGCATGCTGCAGCGGCTGGGCAGCGCCGCAGCCGGCACGATCGTGGTGCTGCACGCCTGCTGCCACAACCCGACCGGCTATGACCTGACGCCGGCGCAGTGGACCCGTGTGGTCGAGGTCGTCAAGGCGCGCGGCCTGGTGGCCTTCCTCGACATGGCCTACCAGGGCTTTGGCGAAGGCATCAGCGAGGACGGCGCGGTGATCAAGCAGTTCCTCGACGCAGGCATCAACTTCTTCGTGTCCACCTCGTTCTCCAAGAGCTTCTCGCTGTACGGCGAGCGCGTGGGTGCCCTCAGCGTGGTGTGCGATAGCAAGGACGAGATGACCCGCGTGCTGAGCCAGCTCAAGATCGTCATCCGCACCAACTACTCCAACCCGCCCACCCACGGCGCCCAGGTGGTGGCCACCGTGCTCAACACGCCCGAGCTGCGCAAGCTCTGGGAAGAAGAACTGGCGGGCATGCGCGTGCGCATCAAGGAGATGCGCAACGCGCTGCTGCAAAAGCTCCAGGCCGCCGGCGTCAAGCAGGACATGGGCTTCATCACCCAGCAAAAGGGCATGTTCAGCTACTCCGGCCTGAGCAAGGCACAGATGGAGCGGCTGCGCAGCGAGTTCGGCATCTACGGCGTGGACTCGGGCCGCATCTGCGTGGCCGCACTCAACAGCAAGAACATCGACGCGGTGGTCAGTGCCATCGCGAAGGTGATGGGCTGACAAGCAGCTCGACCGTTCGGCGCCGCGCGCGCCGAACGGCATCGGCTGTGGTGGAAAACCCTGGTTATTTCGATCGTCACCACACGCCGACCTGTTGCAATATCGGGGGGCGACCCTAGAATGCTGCACTGCACAAAGCCGTTGGCACGGCTGCGGATGCCAGCGTCCTGTGACCCCCCCTGCAACAGGAATCATCGACATGCTCTATCAGTGGTATGAAACCCAACGCGCCCTGCTGAGCCCGTTTGCGGAGTTTTCCAGCGCTTCCAGCAAGCTGTACCGTCATCCGCTGTCCCCCTTCACGCACACGCCCATGGCCCACCGCATCTCGGCCGGCCTGGAGCTGATGCACCGGCTCTCCAAGGAGTACGAGAAGCCGCAATTCAACATCGGGTCCGTCCAGGTGGACGGGGTGGACGTCGCCGTGCAGGAGCAGGTGGCCCTGACCAAGCCGTTCTGCCGTCTGCTGCGCTTCAAGCGCTTCACTGACAATCCCATCGCCCTGGCCCACATGAAGGGCCAACCTTCCGTTTTGGTGGTCGCCCCGCTGTCGGGCCACCATGCCACGCTGCTGCGCGACACCGTGCGCGCCCTGCTGCGGGACCACAAGGTCTTCATCACCGACTGGACCGACGCCCGCATGGTGCCGGCGGAGGTCGGCCCCTTCCACCTGGATGACTACGTGGCCTACGTGCAGGAGTTCCTGCGCCACATCGGCCCCAACGTGAACGTGATCTCGGTGTGCCAGCCCACGGTGCCGACGCTGGCCGCGGTGTCGCTGATGGCCAGCAACGGCGAGAAGACCCCCCTGACCATGACGATGATGGGCGGGCCCATCGACGCCCGCAGGAGCCCCACGGCCGTCAACAACCTGGCCATGAACAAGAGCCTGGAATGGTTCGAGCACAACGTGATCCACCGCGTGCCCGTCAACTACCCGGGCAGCGGCCGCCCGGTCTACCCCGGCTTCCTGCAGCACACGGGCTTCATCGCCATGAACCCGAGCCGCCACATGAAGTCGCACTACGACTACTACCTCGACCTGATGCGCGGCGACGGGGACAGTGCCGAGTTCCACCGCGAGTTCTACGACGAGTACAACGCCGTGCTCGACATGCCGGCCGAGTACTACCTGGACACGATCAAGGTGGTGTTCCAGGAGTTCGCCCTGGTCAATGGCACATGGGAGGTGGCCGGCCAGCGCGTGCGGCCGCAGGACATCACGAACACCGCCCTGCTGACCGTCGAAGGCGAGCTGGATGACATCTCGGGCGCGGGGCAGACACGCTCGGCGCATGCGCTGTGCACCGGCATCCCGAAGAAGGACCAGTTCCACTACGACGTGGAGGGCGCGGGGCACTACGGCATCTTCTCGGGCCGGCGCTGGCGCGAAAAGGTCTATCCAGAGATCCGGGACTTCATCGCCAGCTACCAGCCCAAGGGCAAGCGCGCGCCGGCAGGTCCTGTCGCCTCGGCGAGCCCGGCAGCTGCGGCCAAGCCGAAAGCACCGGCACGCAAGGCCGCACCGGCACCCGCCGGCAAGAAGACGGCGCGCCGCCGCTGAGTGGCTGGAGCGCTTTCATATCGCGCCCGGTGCACGGGTCACGGGGCCGGGATAATCGGCCGGTGACCTCTGCCTTTCCTTCTCCCGCTGTGTCTTCTTCCACTCTTGCAGTCCTTGTCCAGGCAATCGATGCGGCGCTGCCGCAGACGCAGTGCACGCGCTGCGGCCAGCCCGACTGCCATGCCTACGCCGAGGCGATCGCCGCAGGCGAGGCCGAGATCAACCAATGCCCGCCCGGCGGGGCCGAGGGCATCCGCCGCCTGGCAGCGATCACGGGACGCCCCATGCAACCGCTCAATCCTGCGCACGGCATCGAGGGCCCGCGGCAGCTGGCGCTGATCCGCGAGCAGGACTGCATCGGCTGCACGCTGTGCATCAAGGCTTGTCCGGTCGACAGCATCGTCGGCGCGCCGAAGCTGATGCACACGGTGATCCCGGACACCTGCACGGGCTGCGAACTGTGCATCCCCGCCTGCCCGGTGGATTGCATCGAGTTGCAGCCCGCCTCCGGAGCGCACACCGGATGGCAGGCATGGGACGAGACCTTGGCGGCGCAGGCGCTGGCGCGCTATCGCTCCCGCAGCCAGCGCTTGGCGCGTGAACAGCAGGCCCAGGCCGCGCGCCTGGCAGCCCGCTCGCAACGCCGGCGCGAAGAAGACGGCCCCCGGGTCGACGCCCCCATGCGCTGACTCTCCGGGTTTTCACTGCCCTGGCGGCCGTGCCAACCCTGCCCGAATGGCGATATCACATGGGCCAGGAACGGTATAGTCGCCCCCAACGTTGAGCGGCCTGCGAGTTGGCATTTGCTCTTTCTGACATCTGTACTTCCCACACGGCAAGGGCTTGAAAAACACCGAGCATCTGCCGTGTTTCAAAGCCACCGGGGGATCCGCATGAAGCTGTTGGCCACTGTGTTCAGCCTGGGACTGCTCGCCGCCAGCTCGCTGGCGGGTGCCCAGATCGTGATCGGTCAGACCAGCGGCTTCACGGGCGCCGCCGCCGCCGGTGTCAAGGAGAACACCGACGGCGCCAAGCTGTACTTCGACCACGTCAACGCCCATGGCGGCGTCAATGGACAACGCATCGAGCTGGTCAGCCTGGACGACCAGTTCGAGCCCAAGCTGGCCGCCGACAACGCCCGCAAGCTCATCACCGAGAAGAACGTCATCAGCCTGTTCCTGAACCGCGGCACGCCCCACACCGAGGCCATCATGCCGGTGCTCACCCAGTACAAGGTGCCCCTGGTGGCGCCCTCCTCCGGGGCCATGGTGCTGCACAAGCCGGTGCATCCCTGGGTCTTCAACGTGCGCGCAAGCTACCAGCGCGAGGCCGAGAAGGCCATCGTCCACCTGTCCACCATCACCCTGACCCGCATCGCCGTCGTCCATGTCGACGATTCCTTCGGCGAAGACTGCATCGAGGGGGTGCGCAAGGGCTTCGAGAAGGTGAGGCTGCAGCCCGTCTTCCTGGAGAAGTTCGACCGCACCAAGCCGGACCTGGCCAATGCGATTGCCCTGGCGCAACAGCACAAGCCGCAGGCCATCGTGTTCATCGGTTCAGCCGGGGCCGTGGCCGACGGCATCAAGCAGTTGCGCGGCAAGGGCGTGCAATCACAGGTGGTCACCCTGTCCAACAACGCCTCCACCGGCTTCATCAAGCTGCTGGGTGACCAGGCCCGGGGGGTGGTGGTCACGCAAGTCTTCCCCTATGAACGGGCCATCAGCAACGCCTTCGTCAAGGAGGCGCAGGAGATCGCCGCAGCGCAAGGCATCAACGAGGTCACACCCGCCATGCTCGAGGGCTATGCCGGCGCCAAGGTGCTGGTCGAGGGCCTCAAGCGCGCCGGGCCGCGTCCCACCCGCGCCTCCCTGCAGCAGGCCCTCAACGGCATGCACAAGGTCGACATCGGCGGACTGGAGTTGAGCTACAGCGAGTCTGACCACACCGGCTTCGATTTCGCCGACCTGTCCATCATCAGCAGCGCCGGCAAGTTCATCCGCTGAGCGGCCCGCGCCGCGCCCTGCCTGCACCCGGCCGCCGCGGCGACCGTATTTTCCACACGGCGGAGCGCACCGGCAGGCTCAAAAATAACCCGCTTGTAAAAGCGCAAGCGGAGATACCCTGGTGAAGAATTTATTTTTGACCGCGGCGGTCGGCGGCGCCCTGCTGCTCTGCAGCAGTCCCGGCTGGACACAGCTGCTCGTGGGACAGACCAGCGGGTTCACCGGCCCCGCCGCCACCGGCGTCAAGGAGAACACCGACGGCGCCAAGCTGTACTTCGACCACGTCAACGCCCATGGCGGCGTCAATGGACAACGCATCGAGCTGGTCAGCCTGGACGACCAGTTCGAGCCCAAGCTGGCCGCCGACAACGCCCGCAAGCTCATCACCGAGAAGAACGTCATCAGCCTGTTCCTGAACCGCGGCACGCCCCACACCGAGGCCATCATGCCGGTGCTCACCCAGTACAAGGTGCCCCTGGTGGCGCCCTCCTCCGGGGCCATGGTGCTGCACAAGCCGGTGCATCCCTGGGTCTTCAACGTGCGCGCAAGCTACCAGCGCGAGGCCGAGAAGGCCATCGTCCACCTGTCCACCATCACCCTGACCCGCATCGCCGTCGTCCATGTCGACGATTCCTTCGGCGAAGACTGCATCGAGGGGGTGCGCAAGGGCTTCGAGAAGGTGAGGCTGCAGCCCGTCTTCCTGGAGAAGTTCGACCGCACCAAGCCGGACCTGGCCAATGCGATTGCCCTGGCGCAACAGCACAAGCCACAGGCCATCGTGTTCATCGGCTCGGCCGGGGCCGTGGCCGACGGCATCAAGCAGTTGCGCGGCAAAGGCGTGCAATCACAGGTGGTCACCCTGTCCAACAACGCCTCGACCAGCTTCATCCAGCTGCTGGGCGAGAACGCACGCGGCACGGTGGTCACCCAGGTGTTCCCCTATGAGCGCGTCATCAGCGCGCCGCTGGTGAAGGAAGCCCAGGACATCGCGGCGGCCAAGGGGATCCAGGAGGTCACGCCCGCCATGCTCGAGGGCTATGCGGGTGCCAAGGTGCTGGTCGAAGGCCTCAAGCGCGCCGGGCCGCACCCCACCCGCGCCTCCCTGCAGCAGGCCCTCAACGGCATGCACAAGGTCGACATCGGTGGACTCGAGGTGAGCTACAGCGAATCCGACCACACCGGGCTCGATTTCGCCGACCTGTCCATCATCAGCAGCTCAGGTCGTTTCATGCGCTGAGCGCCAAGGTCATGCCGTTTAGGCCTCGATCCCTAAAAAATTTGCCTAATCACGCCCCCTCTGGCACCCAGCTTGCAGGGGTAAGCTTTTTGGCTTTTCTTTTTCTGCTTCGTATCTATTTTTTGTTCCCTCCCCGCCTTCCCCATCACCCATAACTCGTACCGGAGACAACATGAGCGAGCCTCTTTCGCCCGCAGAACAAGCCTTGCGCACGGCCGCGCTGGAGTACCACCGCTCCCCCACCCGCGGCAAGATCGCCGTCACGCCCACCAAGCCCCTGATGAACCAGCGCGACCTGTCACTGGCCTACTCGCCCGGCGTGGCCTATGCCTGCCTGGCCATTGAAGAGGATCCCGAGCAGGCGGCCGAGTTCACCTCGCGCGCCAACCTGGTGGGGGTGGTGACGAACGGCACGGCGGTGCTGGGCCTGGGCGACATCGGCCCCCTGGCCAGCAAGCCGGTGATGGAGGGCAAGGGCTGCCTGTTCAAGAAGTTCGCGGGCATCGACGTGTTCGACATCGAACTTGCTGAACGCGATCCCGACAAGCTGGTGGAGATCATCGCCGCGCTGGAGCCCACCCTCGGCGGCATCAACCTGGAGGACATCAAGGCCCCGGAGTGCTTCACCATCGAGCGCAAGCTGCGTGAGCGGCTCAACATCCCCGTGTTCCACGACGACCAGCACGGCACGGCCATCATCTCCGCGGCCGCCCTGCTGAACGGCCTCGAGCTGGTGGGCAAGCCGATCGGCGAAATCAAGCTCGTGACCTCCGGCGCCGGCGCGGCCGCCATCGCCTGCCTGGACGTGATGGTGGGCCTGGGCGTCAAGCGCGAGAACATCTACGTGTGCGACTCCAAGGGCGTCATCCGCGAAGGCCGCGGCGACAAGCTGGATGAATCCAAGCAGCGCTTCTGCCAGAAAACCCAGGCCAAGACCCTGGCCGAGGTGCTGGTCGGCGCGGACGTGTTCCTGGGCTGCTCGGCCGCCGGCGTGCTGACGGGCGAGATGGTCAAGACCATGGCCTCGCAACCGATCATCCTGGCGCTGGCCAACCCGGAGCCGGAGATCCGCCCCGAGGTGGCCAAGGCCGTGCGGCCGGACTGCATCATCGCCACCGGCCGCTCGGACTATCCCAACCAGGTCAACAACGTGCTGTGCTTCCCGTACATCTTCCGGGGCGCACTCGACTGCGGCGCCACCAAGATCAACGAAGCCATGAAGCTGGCCTGCGTGCGCGAGATCGCCGCCCTGGCCAAGGCCGAGACCAGCGACGAGGTGGCCGCCGCCTACGCGGGACAGGAGCTCAAGTTCGGCCCCGACTACCTGATCCCGAAGCCCTTCGATGCACGGCTGATCCTGCGCATCGCGCCGGCGGTGGCCAAGGCGGCTGCCGAATCGGGCGTGGCCACGCGGCCGATCCAGGACATGGACGCCTACCGGGAGTCGCTGGGCCGCTATGTCTACCAGACCGGCATGTTCATGCGCCCTGTGTTCTCGGCCGCCCGCGCCCAGCCGGCGCGCGTGGTGTATGCGGAGGGCGAGGACGAGCGGGTGCTGCGCGCCGTGCAGGTGGTGATCGACGAGGGCCTGGCCAAGCCGATCCTGGTGGGCCGCCCGTCCGTGGTCGAGTCACGCATCGCGCGTGCCAACCTGCGGCTGCAGGCGGGCCGCGACTTCCAGCTCATCGATCCCGAAGATGATCCGCGCTACCGCGAGTGCTGGGAGGAATACCACCAGCTGATGGGCCGCGACGGCATCACGCCGGAGGCGGCCAAGACCGCGCTGCGCCGCTCCAACACCCTGATCGCCAGCATGCTGGTGCGCCGCGGCGAGGCCGATGCCATGCTGTGTGGCCTGGTGGGCCGCTTCGATGGGCACTTCGAGCACGTGCAGCACGTGATCGGCCCGCGCCAGGGCACCCGGACCCTGGCCACGATGAACGCGGTGATGCTGGAGGACCACGCGCTGTTCATCGCCGACACCTTCGTCAACGAGGAGCCCTCGGCCGAGACGCTGGCCGAGATCGCCCTGCTGGCGGCCGAGGAGATGCAGCGCTTCGGCATCCCGCCGAAGGTGGCCTTCCTGTCTCACTCGATGTATGGCTCGTCGCAGCGCGCCTCGGCGCGCCGCATGCGCGCCGCGCGTGACCTGTTCGTCAAGCAGGCCCCGCACATCGAGTGCGACGGCGAGATGCACGGCGACGCGGCGCTGTCGGAGTCGATCCGGCGCACCATGCTGCCGGGCACCACGCTGACGGGCTCGGCCAACCTGCTGGTGCTGCCCAACATCGACGCGGCGAACATCCTGTTCAACGTGCTCAAGGTGACGGGGCGCAACGTCACGGTGGGGCCGATCCTGCTGGGCGCGTCCGCGCCGGTGCACGTGCTGACCCCCTCGGCCACGATGCGCCGGGTGGTCAACATGACAGCACTGGCCAGCGCGCAGGTGGCGGCGAGCAAGGTTTGAGCGGCAGGTAGCCACCTCGGCGGTGACGGGCTGCTCGCTGTCCGTCACCGCGGCCGGCGTGCCAACAGGCACAATCCGGCCGCATGAACGCCACCGACATCGAGGCCTTCTTCGCCATCCTGAAGGCCGCCAACCCCCAGCCGCAGACCGAGCTGGAGTTCACCAACACCTTCGAGCTGCTGGCGGCGGTGCTGCTGTCGGCGCAGGCCACGGACGTGAGCGTGAACAAGGCCACGCGGCACCTGTTCGCGGTCGCCAACACGCCGCAGCGCATCCTCGACCTCGGCCTGCCGGCGTTGACGCAGGCCATCAAGACCATCGGCCTGTACCGCAACAAGGCCAAGAACCTGTACGAGACCTGCCGCATCCTCGTGATGCAGCACGGTGGTGAAATCCCCCGCACGCGCGAGGCGCTGGAGGCCTTGCCGGGAGTGGGCCGCAAGACGGCCAACGTCGTGCTCAACGTGGCCTTCGGTGAGCCGACCATGGCGGTGGACACGCACATCTTCCGCGTCGCCAACCGCACCGGGCTCGCCCCGGGCAAGACGCCCCTGGAGGTGGAGCAGAAGCTGCTACGGCGTGTGCCAGAGCCCTACAGGGTGGATGCCCACCACTGGCTGATCCTGCATGGACGCTACGTGTGCCAGGCCCGGCGCCCGCGCTGCGAGGCCTGCGCCGTGATCCGGCAATGTGACTTTGGCCGGCGCCTCACGGCGCCTGCGGCCGCTTCGGCGGGTCCGGCAACAGGCAGGCGTCGGTGACCTGCAGCTGGTTGTCGCGGGCGAAGTTCATGACGAAGTCCCAGGCCATGGGCTCGATCTCGCGCAACTGCTCGTTGACGATCACGCACTTGACGTTGTTGATGACCCGCGGCACGCACAGCGGTGAATAACCGATGTGGGCGCCGATGCCTCCGCGCGCCCCGCCGGGACGGAAAGAGGACATGGCACCAGCCAGGCGCTCGGCCCAGTCGCTCGGACGAAACACCTTGCCGTCCAGGGTCAGGCCTTGAATGAAAACTTCACGGGTCATGCGCAGATCGGGTCGTTCAGGAGGCGGGCAAGCCGCCAAGCCAGGAATGTCAGGGACAGGATGCTCCAATGAGGAAATGGGAGCGCCCGGATTGTGCCGCGTTTGTGCTGCGCCGCAGCAGCTGCCCCCATATCGGCATAAATGTGCGCGCCCTGAGGGTGCCTTGTATGTCGTTCGTGAAAGCCTGGCCGTCGCATCGCCAAATGCCAGGCTGCGCACTGGCGGCGCATGCATCGACGCGCTCTCAAGACGCGGCGTCCGGTGGTACTGGGTTGGCACTCGGTACGCAGCAGCCCCCACCCCAGCCCTCCCCCAGCGGGGGAGGGAGCTTGCGCTGCCCCGCTGTTGGCTTCGCGCATGATGGGGGCGAGAGGGCAGGCTGCGGCTCGCCCCCGGATGACCTGGAAACACGCTCTAGAATCGATCGTTTCACCTGGAGCCCTCCCCGCATGAACGCACCTGCCATCTCCCCCGCCATCGAGCCCCATGTCATGCACACCTACGGCCGCGTGCCGGTGGCGCTGTCGCATGGGCGAGGCTGCTGGGTGTGGGACACGGCGGGCAAGAAGTACCTCGACGGCCTGGGCGGCATCGCCGTCAACACCCTGGGCCACGCCCACCCCCGGCTGGTGCCGGCGCTGCAGGAGCAGCTGGGGCGCCTGATCCACAGCTCCAACTACCACTTCAACACCCTGCAGGAACCCCTGGCCGCCAAGCTGTGCGAGCTGTCGGGGCTGAGCAATGTGTTCTTCTGCAACTCCGGGCTGGAGGCCAACGAGGCCGCCCTCAAGATCGCTCGCAAGTTCGGCCACGACAAGGGCATCGAGCGGCCCCAGGTGATCGTCTACGAGAAGGCCTTCCACGGCCGCTCCATCGCCACCCTGTCGGCCACTGGCAACCCCAAGGTCCAGGCCGGCTTCGCCCCCCTCGTGGAAGGCTTCGTGCGCGTGCCCCTGAACGACGTCGAGGCGCTGAACCGCGCCGCGCAGGACAACCCCGGGGTCGTGGCGGTGTTCATGGAAGTGATCCAGGGCGAGGGCGGCATCAACCCCGCCACCGTGAGCTACCTGCAGGCGGTGCGCCGGCTGTGCGACGAGCGCGGCTGGCTGCTGATGCTCGACGAGGTGCAGTGCGGCCTGGGCCGCACCGGCAAGTGGTTCGCCCACCAGTGGGCCGGCATCCAGCCCGACGTGATGCCCCTGGCCAAGGGCCTGGGCTCGGGCGTGCCGATCGGCGCGGTGGTGTGCGGCCCGCGCGCCGCCAAGGTGCTGGGCCCCGGCAACCACGGCTCCACCTTCGGCGGCAACCCGCTGGCCATGCGCGCCGGCATCGAGACGCTGCGCATCATGGAGGAAGACCGCCTGCTGGACAACGCGCGCCAGGTCGGTGACGCGCTGCGCGCCAGCCTGGCGCGCGAGCTGGGCGCGCTGCCCGGCGTGGTCGAGATCCGCGGCCAGGGCCTGATGATCGGCATCGAGCTGGACCGCCCCTGCGGCGCCCTCACGGGCCTGGCGGCCGAGGCCGGGCTGCTGATCAGCGTCACCGCCGACTCGGTCATCCGCCTGCTGCCGCCGCTGATCCTGTCCGCCGACGAGGCCGAGCAGCTCGTCGCCCTGCTCGCCCCGCTGGTGCGGCAGTTCCTCCAGACCACGCCCAAGCCGTGATCCGTTCACTTCATTGACGATTGACGAGAGAGATGAGTGCCGCCATGAAACCCGGTCAGTCCCTGATTCGACACTTCCTGCAGTTCAAGGATTTTCGGGCCGAGGAATACGCCTACCTGTTCGAGCGCGCCGCCATCATCAAGCGACGCTTCAAAAACTACGAGAAGTACACCCCCCTGGTCGACCGCACGCTGGCCATGATCTTCGAGAAGGCCAGCACGCGCACCCGCGTGAGCTTCGAGGCCGGCATGTACCAGATGGGCGGCTCGGTGGTGAACCTCACGACCGGTGACAGCCAGCTCGGCCGCGCCGAGCCCATCGAGGACAGCGCCCGCGTCATCAGCCGCATGGTCGACGTGGTGATGATTCGCACCTTCGAGCAGACCAAGCTCGAGGCCTTCGCGGCCAACTCGCGGGTGCCGGTGATCAACGGCCTGACCAACGAATACCACCCCTGCCAGATCATGGCCGACGTGTTCACCTACATCGAGCACCGCGGCAGCCTCAAGGGCAAGGTGGTGGCCTGGGTGGGCGACGGCAACAACATGGCCAACACCTGGCTGCAGGCCGCCGACATCCTCGGCTTCACGCTGCACGTCAGCACCCCCGGCGGCTATGAGCTGAACCCGGCGGTGGCCGGTGTGGCCAACACCGACTGCGTCAAGGTGTTCGACGACCCGCGCGAGGCCTGCCGGGGCGCGCACCTCGTCACCACCGACGTCTGGACCAGCATGGGCTTCGAGGCCGAGAACGAGGCCCGCAAGGCCGCCTTCGCGGACTGGTGCGTCGACCAGGAGATGATGCGCCAGGCGCAGGACGACGCGCTGTTCATGCACTGCCTGCCCGCCCACCGTGGCGAGGAGGTCACCGCCGAGGTCATCGACGGGCCCCAGTCGGTGGT
This sequence comes from uncultured Burkholderiales bacterium, assembly GCA_966252435.1. Taxonomy (GTDB): domain Bacteria; phylum Pseudomonadota; class Gammaproteobacteria; order Burkholderiales; family Burkholderiaceae_C; genus CANHBY01. The sequence goes on from CBINPE010000047.1 coordinate 18,590, forward strand.
CTGGGACGAGGCCGAGAACCGCATGCACGTCCAGAAGGCCCTGCTCGAGTACCTGCTGATCGGCCGCATCGGCTGAGGCTTCGCCCCACCTTCCCCCTCCTCCACGACGGGACGCCCAGCCATGCCCCTGCTTGCACTGATCACCGACCTGCACGCCAACCGCGAGGCGGTCGAGGCCGTCCTCGCCGATGCCCGGGCCAAGGGGGCCCAGCGCCATGCCTTCCTCGGCGACTTCGTCGGCTACGGCGCCGACCCGGGCTGGGTGGTGGACACGGTGCGCAGCATGGTGAACCAGGGCGCGCTGGCGGTGATGGGCAACCACGACCAGGCCGTCGTCAAGGGCGGCAGCCACAACATGGTGCCGCAGGCGCGCCAGGTGGCCGAGTGGACCCGTGCGCAGCTCGACGCCCGGCAGCTGGACTTCCTGGCCTCGCTGCCGATGTCGGTGGTCGACAAGGGCTGCCTGTTCGTGCACGCCAACGGCTTCGCACCGGCCGAGTGGCGCTACATCCAGAACCGTCTGGACGCGGTGCGCAGCATCCAGTCCACCGATTGCCGCTATACCTTCTGCGGCCACGTGCACGAGCCCAAGCTCTACCACGTGGGCGGCAGCGGCCACTCGGGCGAGTTCAACCCCACGCCGGGGGTGCCAATCCCGCTGTCGAAGCACCGGCAGTGGCTGGCCCTGCCGGGCTCGGCGGGCCAGCCGCGCGACGGCAACCCCGCCGCCAGCTACGCGCTGTTCGACCTCGAAGCCAGCACCCTCACCTTCCACCGCGTGCTGTACGACCACGAGACCACCGCGGCCAAGATCCTGGCCGCCGGCCTGCCACCACGGCTGGCACAACGCCTGAGCCTGGGCATCTGATCCGCCCCCGGCCCATGAAGGCAGTTGAGCCCGTCGATCCGGAAGCCTCCGGCGGGGGCCAAGGCCCTGCGGCCCGGCTGGCGCTCGCGCCTGGCCTGCGGGTCGACCGGTTCGAGTTGCAGGCCCTCCTGCATGAGGGCGAGGCCAGCCAGCTCTGGCGCGTCGTCGACACGGCCGCCGAGGCCGCCTTCCCGCAGGTGCTGAAGATCGCCAGGGAGGGCGTGGACGCCGCGGTGCGCCTGGAGGTCGAGGCCAGCCTGCTCGGCCTGCTGGGCGGGCCGCACGTGCCGGCCCTGCGGGCCCGGGGAGAAGCCCAGGGGCGGGCTTATGTGGTGCTGGAGCACCTCGAGGGGCCCTGCCTGCAGGAGCGCCTGCAAGACGACCTGCCGATCGACGAGGTCGTCGCGCTGGCCCAGGGACTGGCGCGCGCGCTCCACCACGTTCACCGCCAGGGGGCCCTGCACCTCGACCTGCAGCCGCGCCACCTCATGTTCCGGCCGGGCGGGGAGGTGGTGCTGCTGAGCTGGGGCCTGGCGCGCCATGACCTGCAGCCCGATCTGCACGAGAACGAACTCGACCTGGACAACGGCGCCTACCTGTCCCCCGAGCAGATCCAGTGGCAGCGCCACGACCTGCGCAGCGACCTGTTCGGCTGGGCAGTGCTGGTGTACGAGAGCCTGACCCGGCAGCGCCCCTTCGGCACACCGCGCACGCCCCAGCAGCTGCGCCAGCGCCTGACGCTGCGGCCGCTGCCGCCGCGCGCCCTGCGCGCCGACTGCCCAGGCTGGCTGCAGGAGGCCCTGTTGCGCAACCTGGAGACGGACCCGGCGCTGCGCCACCCCACGGCAGCCCACCTGGCCTTTGCGCTGGCCCATCCGGATCCGCGGCGCCTCACGGCCCGCGCCGAGTGGACGGCCCCGCCGCCCGCGCCCCCGGGGCAGTGGTGGCGCGGGCTGGTCCGCGCCTGCTTCCCATGGCTGTTTCGGGGCCTGGTCCGGCCCCCTGCCAACCCTTTGCCCGCGCCGCCGATCAGCCTGCAGCTGCACCATCACCCGGTGGTGATGGTGGTGGTCGACCTGGCGCTCGGCGAGGCGCACCAGGCGGCGCTGCGGCACCAGCTCGAGTGGACGTTGAGCGGTGTGCCAGACGCCCACCTCGCCTGCGTCACCCTCGCGGTGACGCCTTCGTCCGAGGCGGAAGGGTCTTTCGCCCCTGCGGCCCCCACCCCGGGCGAAGACACGGCCACCCCGGACGCGGCCGCCCCTCCGGCCCGGCTGGGACCGCTGGCCCGCCTGCGCCACTGGGCGCATCCGCTCGTTCACCACGCGGCAGCACGGCAAGGCGTCGTGGTGAGCTACCACGTGATCAAGTGCACGCAGACCGCGGTGCGGGAGGGGCGCATCGTGACGCAATGGGCACGCGATCACCTCGTCGACCAGCTGGTGATGCCCCGCCGCTGTGCCGACACGCTCCTCGCCGGTGGCAGCCCCTGCACGGTCACGCTGGTGGCGCTGCCCGTGGGCCAGGTGAACCTTTGAAAGGTGCGGCCTGGAAGCGCCAGGTCGAAACATCGCGCAAGCGCGTCACAGTTCACGCAACGTGCCGTTGATCGCGGACGGGAGCGCTTTCCCGTGGTAGGCGAACGGTACCCCTGCTCAAGTTGGCCAAGGCTGCAACCGATACCGGGACAGTGATTCATCCAGGAATCCCCGGGGAATTGCCGCTGTCCCCTCTTTTGACACAGGGTACTCATGTTCACCGACGCCAGCACCGACAACAAAGTCTCGTCCCGTTGCGCCACGCGCATGTGGCTGGGCATGGCCTTCACCCTCGTGGTGGTCCAAGCCATGGGTCTGCTGGTGCTGCGGCTGTTCGACGTGGCCCCGCGCGGCCAGTTCGCGCTGTTGTTCCAGGTCACGCTGCTGACCATCGTGACCCTGGGCTGGCTGCGCTTCACCGCGCCGCTGGCCAGCACACCGAGAAAGACCGCGCTGCTGGTCGGGGTGGTGCTGTGCAAGCTGCTCAGCGCCCTGATCGGCGCCAAGCTGGAACAGGGCGGCAGCCCGTGGATCGCCCACCTGGGTGAGATCCTCGTGGCCACCGGGCTGTTGCTGCTGGCGACGCGGGCCGTGCAAGGTCGGCGGGAAGATGCGATGCGGGCCGAGCTGCGCAAGCCCGCGGGCGCCAACGCCCACCAACGCGTGCGCTTCACGATGTACCTGCTGCTGATCGCGGTGAGCAGCTCTTCCGCGCTGCAGGCCTGGCAGGTGCACAAGGCCGAGCAGCTGCGCACCGCCGACGCCCAGCTGATGAACATGGCCGGCATCCAGGGCGGCCTGAGCCAACGCATCAGCCGCATCGCGGGCATGCCGCAGCGCGAGGCCTCCGAGCACGAGCTGCGCACCGCCCTCACGACCCTGGAGACGCACACCCGGCAGCTCGAGATGCTGCTGGCCGATGAGATGGCGACCGCCCGCGCCAACCAGTCGGACAACCTGGTCCCGCTGGAGCAGGCCATCACGCTCTGGCGCAGCCAGGAGAAGAGCCTGGTGGCGCTGAGCAACCAGTTGCTCAAGTACATGGAGGACGGCCTGACCATCGAGCTGGGGCCGGCCTCGCGCAAGGTCCAGGCGCAGGCCGACATCGCCCTCAACGCCGGCCAGGCCCTGGTCGACCAGCTGCAGGTCACGGTGCAGGCCCGCAGCAGCAACGCGCTCAACGCCATCACCGGCTGGAGCGTGTTCAACCTGATCCTGCTGGTGCTGCTGGCGCTGGGCGTGGTCGAGCCGGTGGTGCGGCTGATCCAGCGCCAGTACCAGCGCCTGGCCAGCCAGGCCGGCGAACTCGAGCGCCTGGCCCTGGTGGCCGAGCGCACCACCAACGCCGTGGCCATCACCGACGCGCAGCGCCGCATCGTCTGGACCAACCAGGCCTTCGAGCGCATCACGGGCCAGCGGCAGCAGGACGTCAAGGGCCAGGAGATCCAGTCGGTGCTGCTGAGCGAGCACTCCGACCCGGTGCAGGTGGCGGCGATCCAGACCGCGCTGCACAGCGGCCGCGGCGTGCGCACCCAGCTGCTGATGCACGGCCCGGAAGGCGCGCAGCGCTGGCTCGACATCGATGCGCAGCCCCTGCACGATGCCCAGGGCAAGCTCGGCGGCTTCATCTTCGTCAAGAGCGACGTCACCGAGCAGATGAGCCAGCAGATGCGGCTGGCCTCGATCCTGGCGGCCCTGCCGTCGGGCGTGGTGGTCCACTCGGCGGACGGCGCGGTGATCGAGTGCAACCCGGCGGCCGAGAAGATCACGGGCGTCAACCGCGCGGACCTGCTGGACCGCGCCTGGCTGGAGAAGCGCGGCTGGCGCCTGGTGCGCGAGGACCTGTCCGAGCTGCCGCTGGCCGAGTTTCCCCCGCACCAGACGCTGCGCACGCAGCAGCCCCTGAACGGCTTCACCTGCGGGCTGGCCATGAACGACGGGCGCACGCGCTGGATCATGGTCAACACCGAGCTCATGCTCAGCGCGCTGGGCGAGCCCAGCGGCGTGGTGTCGTGCCTGGTGGACGTGACCGAGCGGCGGGCCCAGCAGGACCTGCTGGCCCTGGCCGTCGAGGGCGAAGGCGTGGGCACCTGGCAGGCCGAGATGGCCACCGGCGAGATGACCTGCAACGACCGCTTCTTCCACATGCTGGGCTGCCACCGGCACGACATCCCGAACCAGCTGGAGGCCTGGGCCAAGCGCATCCACCCAGAGGACGCCCCGCTGTGGGCCGAGACCCTGCACACCCACCTGAGCCATCCCAGCCTGCCCTTCCGCTGCGAGATGCGCATGCAGTGCCGCGACGGCAGCTGGGCCTGGCTCATGGTCAGCGGCACCACCCTGGAGCGCAATGACGACGGCAGCGCGCGCCGCATCGCCGGCGTCAACGTGGACATCACCGAGCAAAAGGGGCTGCGCACCCAGCTCATCAACTCCGAGCGCATCGACACCCTCACCCAGCTGCCCAACCGCGTGGTGGCGCTGGAACGCGTCCAGATGGCCCTGACGCGGGCCCACGCCGAGCCGGACTACCAGTTCGCCGTGCTGCACATCGACGCGGACCGCTTCAAGCAGATCAACGACACCCTGGGGCACGCGGTGGGCGACGACTTGCTGCGCCTGATCGCCAGCCGCCTGAAGAGCACCCTGCGTCCGAGCGACGCCATCAGCCGCTCCTGGGGCGACGCACAGACCGCCGCGCGCATCGGCGGCGACGAGTTCGTGGTGGTGCTGGAAGGCATCCGCAGCAGCGAGGACGCCTCGGGCGTGGCGCAGCGCCTGCTCGACGTGCTGTCCAAGCCCTACATCATCGACGGCCACCACATCCACTCCTCGGCCAGCATCGGCGTGATCACACGCGAGCATGCGGGCATCGACGCCGAGACCATCCTGCGCGACGCCGACATCGCGATGTACGAGGCCAAGCGCGCGGGGCGCGCCCGCTTCGTGGTGTTCGAGCCCAACATGCACAACCGCCTGGCCGCCCGGGCCAGCGTGGAGAACGACCTGCGCCGCGCGCTGAAGGAAAGCGAGCTGTTCGTGGTCTACCAGCCGGTGCTGCAGATGAGCACGGGCGTGACCAGCGGCGTGGAGGCGCTGGTGCGCTGGCGCCATCCGACGCGCGGCTTCGTGCCGCCGGTGGAATTCATCCCCGTGGCCGAGGAGACCGGCCTGATCGGTCCGCTGGGCGACTTCGTGCTGGAGACGGCCTGCAAGCAGTTCATGGAATGGCAGCGCAGCCTGCGCTCGCTGGCCCCGACGACCCTGGCCGTCAACCTGTCGCGCGCCCAGCTCGGCCTGCCCGGCCTGGTGGACGACGTGCGCTCCATCCTCGAGGCGGCCGGGATGCCGCCCCACCAGCTGCAGCTCGAGATCACCGAGAGCCTGGCGGCGCAGGACGAGGAGGTCCAGGCCCGCCTGCGTGACCTCAAGGCCCTGGGCGTGACCCTGGCGCTGGACGACTTCGGCACCGGCTACTCCTCGCTGGCCTGCCTGCACCTGATGCCGGTGGACACGGTGAAGATCGACCGTTCCTTCGTGAGCCCCAGCGAGACCAGCAACCACCACCGCGTGCTGATCGAGGCCACCATCCGGGTGGCGCAGAGCCTGGGCATGAGCACGGTGGCCGAAGGCATCGAACTGCCGGGCCAGGCCGACCTGCTGCGCGCCATGCACTGCGACAAGGGCCAGGGCTACCTCTTCAGCAAGCCGCTGCCGGCCGAGGAGCTGGTGAAGTGGCTGTCGAACCGGCCCGAGCAGCGGCTGGAGGCGACGATTCCGGTGGTGGCGTTGAACTAGGCGTTGCGGGCGTTGCCGCATGCCCGGCATCGTCCGGCGAAGGCCGCGCCCCCATCCCAACCTTCCCCCAGCGGGGGAAGGCGCAGACTCCCTCCCCCGCTGGGGGAGGGCTGGGGTGGGGGCTGCTGCGCACCGCGTGCCATCCCCAGCCACGAGCGCTAGCCCGACGGCCCCCCGTTCCCCAAACTGGGGCCCCATCCCCACGCATTTCAGACCTTCTCCCGCGGCCCCGCTGCATAGACTGCCCTGAACTCGATGCTCGGGGTGAGTGGTGCCTATTCTCGACTGGATTCAGCGGATACAGCCGCGGCGGCGGCCGGCGGCGCAGCAGCAGGCCTGGCTGGGCATCCACCTGGGCAGCGACAAGCTGACCGCCGCGGTGGTGGCCTGGCCGCCCGAGGCCCGCCCGCGCCTGCAGGCCTGCGCCGCCTTCGACGGCGAGCACGCCACCCCGCAGATGATGCAGTGGCACAAGACGCTGCAGCGCCACCAGCGCGGCCCGGCCAACCTGCTGCTCGAATCCCATGACTACCAGCTGATGGTGCTGGACGTGCCGCCCGTGGCACTGGAAGAGCGCCGCGAGGCGATCCGCTGGCGGCTGCGCGACCTGATCGACTTCCCCGCCGAGGAGGTGGCGCTGGACTGCATCGAGATCCCGGCCACCAACCCCGGCGAGCAGGCCAACAAGCTGCTGACCGTGGTGTCCAAGCGCGAGGTGATCGGCCCCTGGATGCAGCGCTTCCAGGACGGCGGCGTGCCCCTGGGCGCCATCGACATCCCCGAGCTGGCGCTGCGCAACGTCGCCCTGCTGGCCGGCCAGGACACGGCCCACGCCTACCTGCACGTCGGCCTGGAGACCACCCGGCTGCTGATGCTGTGGCAGCGCGAGCTGTGCGCCTTCCGGCAGCTGGACGTGAACGCCTCGCAATGGGCCAACGGCGACGACACCGACCGCTCGGACCTGGCCGACCGCCTGGCGCTGGAGATCCAGCGCAGCGCGGACGCCTTCGCCCGCCAGTACAACGCCGCCGACTTCACGAGCCTGTGGGTCTCGGGCGCGACCGACGTGGCCGCCCTGTGCCAGGCCCTGGCCCCCCTGGTCACCGTGCCGATCAAACCTCTGCTGCTGCAGGAGTGGGTGGACGGGGTGGACAGCGACATCCTCACGAACCTGGGCCACCGCATCGACTACACCCTGGCCATCGGCGCGGCCCTGCGCTCGGAGACGGAAGCATGAGCAGCGAGGTCCTCCCCGGCGGCCCCCTGCGGCGTGCGCGCAGCCAGCAGATCAACCTGGTCGACCCCAGCCTGCTGCGCGTGCGGGAGCGGCTCACGGGCACCACCCTGCTGACGCTGATGGTCGCGGGGGTGGTGCTGGTCGGCTTGCACTATGCGGTGGCGAAGTACGAGTTGCAGCGGCAGATGGCCAGCCTGGCCGCCCGCTCCCCGGAGCCCGTCCCGACGGGCACCGAGACGCTGCCGGCCGGCCTGATGCACAAGCAGGAGCAGCTGGCCCGCGAGGAAACGCTGCGCGAAGCGCTGAACCGCGGCGGCGACCTGCCGCAGAACACCGGCGCCCTGCTGACCTCGGTGGCGCAGGCGCTGCCGGACGCGGTGTGGCTCACCGAGCTGCAGATCCTGGGCGAGAAGGCCCTGGTGATCAGCGGCGGCACGCTGGAGCGGCCCGCCCTGACCGCGTTCTCGCGCCAGCTCGAGGCCAGCCCGGCCCTGCACGGCACGCCGATCGGCGTGGTGCAGCTGGAGCCCCGCAACGGCTCGGGCGAGAACACGCCGGGCGGCGGCACGGGCACGCTGGACGGCGGCAGCGGCGCCGACCTGCCGACGGCCCAGGGCGCCACCCATTTCGCCTTCACGCTGGCCAGCCGCACCAGCAACCCCAACCTCAATCCCAGCCCCGGAGGCCGGCCATGAAGCCCCGGCAGTGGCTGCGCGCCACCGTGGCCCAGATCGACGCCCTGCCGCAGCGCGAGCGCGCCGCCCTGCTGATGGCAGGGCTGGCGCTGCTGGTGGGCTTCGAGTTCATGGTCGTGCTGCCGATGCAGACGCAGCGCCAGGTCCTGGCGGACGTGGCCGCGGCCGCGGCAGAGGAGGAGGCGCGGCAGAAGGCCTCGATGGAGGACGAGCGCACCCGCCAGGAGGAAGAACTCAACCAGCGCCTGAAGGCCGCCAACGAGGCCCTGCAGGCCCTGGGGGTGAACTCGGGCGTGGTGGGCACGCGCGGCGAGTCGCTGTCCTTCCTGCTGTCGCGCACGCTGAGCGACAACCCGGTCGAGGTGGTGTCGCTGCGCGCGCTGGACGCCGAGGAGATGAGCCTGGCGCCACGGCCCGGCGAGGGCGAGGCCGCCCCGCCACCGGAAGCCGCCGAGGCCGGCGGCAAGCCGCTGGTGCTGTACCGCCACCGCTACCTGCTGGTCCTCGGCGGGGAGTTCGGCGACGTGACCCGCGCCATCGACGCGCTGGAGGGCGCCCTCAAGCCCCTGCGCATCGAACGCGTGCGCCTGCAGGGGCGCCCCGACGGCAGCGTCGCGGCGGCCATCCAGTGGGTCACGATCGGGCTGGAGAAATCATGGCTCTCCCTGTGAAGCACGCCACCGTCCTGGGCGCCGCTGCGGTCCTCGCGGCGGCCTGGCTGCCCGCGGTGAGCTGGGCCGCTGGCAGCGCCGCGCCCTTCAAGCCACCCGCCAGCACGCTGGCGCCGCCGGCGCAAGCCCTGGCGCCGCCCTCGCTTCCCACCCCGGCGCCGGCCCCCGAAGCCGTGCCAGCCCCGGAAGACCCGGCCGCGAGCGCGCCGGCGCAGCCCCTCGGCCTGAGCGGCATCCGCCGCGGCGCGCACAGCGCCGCCCTGATCGACGGCGCCTGGGTGGACCTGGGGCAGACCGCCCGGGGCGCACGCCTCGTGGCCGTGACCGCCCATGGCGCGCAGCTCGCCCACCCCGATGGGCGGCGCGAGTTCCTGCCCCTCAGCCCCGAGGCCCAATGGTCGCCTCACCGGCCCGCCGCCGGTGGGGTCGTGAAGACTCCCGTGAAAGAAGGACGGCCATGAACGCCCTGTTGCTGCCCCCCGAACTGTTCGCCCCCTACGCGATGGACCTGCGCCAGCAGGTGCGCCATGCGCCGCGCCGCGCCGCCCCGCGCTGGCTGGCGCTGGGCCTGAGCCTGCTGTGCCTGAGCGGCTGCGAGACCGGCCCCAAGAGCGACGTGGCGCGCGGCACCATCACCCAGGAATTGCAGCAGGCGCGCGAGCAGCGCCCCGCCAGCGCGCCCGCCCAAACGCCCGCCCTGCCCGACAGCGTCGCCCGGGCCCTGCTGCCGCCGCTGTCGCAGACCCCGCTGCTGCAGGCCGTGGCACCCGAACAGCGCTTCGACCTGTCGGTGACGAATGCCCCGGCGGTGCAGGTGTTCCAGGCGATCGCCTCGGGCTCGCGCTACAGCATGCTGCTGGCGCCGAACGTGACCGGCACGGTCACGGTGGGCCTGAAGGAGGTCACGGTGCCCGAGGCCCTGGACGTGATGCGCGAGCTGTACGGCTTCGAGTACCGCATCGAGGGCACCAAGGTGTTCGTGCAACAGGCCAGCCTGCAGACCAAGATGTACCAGGTGGCCTACCCCTCCTCGCACCGCGTCGGGCGCAGCGAGACACGCGTGGTGTCGGGCTCGATCCAGTCGAACCAGCAGAACGGCGCGGGCGGCGGTGGCGGCGCAAGCAGCGGCGGCAACGCTGGCACCGGAAGCGGCGGCAGCACCGGCGGCGCGGAAGGCAGCCAGGTCAGCACCAGCAACGACGTCGAGTTCTGGCGCGAGCTGGAGGCCTCCCTGCGCGCCGTCGTCGGCACCGAGGACGGCCGCCAGGTGGTGCTGTCGCAGCACTCGGGCGTGATCGTGGTGCGCGCCCTGCCGCGCGAGCTGCGCGAGGTCGACAACTACCTGCGCGCGGCCAAGCTGTCGGTCGAGCGGCAGGTGATGCTGGAGGCCAAGATCGTCGAGGTCGCGCTGAAGGACGGGTATGAGTCCGGCATCAACTGGTCGCACTTCAGCGAGTCCGGCAACCACCACTGGTCGGCCGGCGTCGACCCCAGCCGCATCAACGTGCCGGGCAGCATCGGGCGGCAGTACGGGATCCCGACGGGCTCGGTCTCCACCACCGTCGATGCCACCACCACCCCGCCCACCGTGATCCCGACCACCCTGGGCCAGCTGGTCTCCAGTCCGCTGAGCAACAGCGTCAACAACGCGCTGGGCCTGGCCTTCACGACCAACAGCTTCACCAGCCTGCTGGCCTTCCTGGAGACGCAGGGCTCGGTGCACGTGCTGTCCTCGCCGCGCGTGGCGGCCATCAACAACCAGAAGGCGGTGCTGCGCGTCGGCACCGACGACTTCTTCATCACCAACATCTCCACGACCACCACCTCCTCGGGCACCAGCACGGTGACCACACCGACCATCACGGTGCAGCCCTTCTTCTCGGGCATCTCGCTCGACGTGACGCCGCAGATCGACGACGAGGGCAACGTGACGCTGCACATCCGGCCCTCGGTGAGCGTGGTGTCAGAGCGCTCCAAGGTGGTCAACCTGGGCACGCTGGGCACCTTCAACCTGCCGCTGGCGTCCTCCAACATCAACGAGACCGACACGGTGGTGCGGGTGCGCGACGGCGTGACCGTGGCCATCGGCGGGCTGATGCAGCAGACCCAGAGCGAGGACGACGCCCGCGTGCCGATCGCCGGCGACGTGCCCGTGGTGGGCAACCTGTTCAAGCGCACCAACCGCAGCCTGCAGAAGCGCGAGCTGGTATTCCTGCTGCGGCCCACCGTGATCAAGGGCGACGGCCAGTGGCAGTCGGACCTGGCCAGCGCGGAGCAGCGCATCCGCGGCATGGACCCGACCGTGCGCGAGCGGCTGCCGCTGCCCAGCATCGGCAAGTGAGCGGCGACGGCGCGATTCCAAGGAAGGGCGGCGAACCACCATGTACCTCGAGCACTTCGGCCTGACGGAATGGCCCTTCGGCATCACGCCGGACATCGACTTCACCTACCAGGCGCCCTCGCACGACGAGGCGCTGACCACGCTGCGCATGGCGCTGGCCACCGGCGAGGGCTTCGTGAAGGTGACGGGCGAGGTCGGCACCGGCAAGACGCTGCTGTGCCGCACGCTGCTGGGCTGCCTGGCGAGCCAGGCCGTCACCGCCTACCTGCCCCACCCGCGGCTGCCGCCCGGCGCCATGCTGCGCGCCCTGGCCAGCGAGCTGCGCATCCGGCTGCCGCGCCAGGACCAGGAGCACCTGCTCTACGCCGCCGTGCAGAACGGCCTGCTCAAGCTGGCCCAGCGCGGCCAGCCGGTGGTGCTGTGCATCGACGAGGCCCAGGCGCTGCCACCCGACACGCTCGAGGCGCTGCGCCTGCTGTCGAACCTGGAGACGGGCAAGCGCAAGCTGCTGCAGATCGTGCTGTTCGGCCAGCCCGAGCTGGACACCCTGCTGTCGGGGCCGGCGCTGCGTTCGCTGGTCAGCCGCCTGGCCTTCACGGCGCACCTGTCGCCGCTGGGCCGGGAGGACCTCACCTACTACCTGCGCCACCGCCTCAACGTGGCTGGCTGGCGCGGCCACGAGGTCTTCGGCCCGGCCGCCCGGCGGCTGCTGTGGTGGGCCAGCGGCGGGGTGCCGCGCAAGGTCAACATCCTGGCGCACAAGTGCCTGATGCTGGCCTACGGCGAGGGCCGCCACAGCGTCACCTGGAGCCACGCCTGGTCGGCCTGGCGCGACACCGCGCAGCGCCTGCGCCCGGCCGCGTCGCTGGCTGCATCGTCATCAACACCGTCCGGCTCTCCGCGGCAGGCCACCGGGCTGGACACGCTGGAAGAGGTGTCGCCATGAGCCTGATCAACCAAGTGCTGCGCGAGCTGGACGCCCGCGGCGCCGCCGGCCGGACGGGCCGCCACAACCCCTGGAGCCCGGACGCCGCGCGAGCCGAGGAGGCACATTTCCATCCCTACCCCGCGGGCTGGGCGAACCCGGGCACCCAGCCGGTCGGACGCGTGCGCGCCCGCCGGCCAGGCCGGCCCGGTGGCGGCGGGCGCGCCTGGCAACAGGGCCTGGTGGCGGTGCTGGCCGGCGTGCTGCTGGCCATGGTGATCGCCACGCCCTGGGCGCCACAGCTGGCCTCGGTGCCGGAGCCGTCCGCAGCACCCGGCGGCATCGCCCTGGCCGGACTGGCCGCGCCAGCGGCCGCCCTGTCGGCCGCGGCGCCGATGGGGTTCCCGTCGGCGGTGCGCACCCTGGCCACCGCCGCCTCACCTTCCTCCGCTTCTCCCCCGGCCGCGCAGGCACGGGCGAAGCCGGTGCCGGCCGAGCCGGCCGCCGCGCTGCCCGCCT